>JAJPHH010000182.1 GCA_021325385.1 Alphaproteobacteria bacterium | reverse complement strand
TCGGCTTTGAGCGCGCTGGCGGCGCGGCGGGTGGCGGCGAGCGACAATCTGATCGGCTTCTATCAATCGGGGAGCGGCGGGATCGTCGAACTCGGCCGGTCGGCGGCCACGGCGAACAATTATGGCGTCACAATCAGCGGCGGGCTCGGCCTGACCTTCGGCGACAATACGATCGGCCGCAATAACGCGGCCGACGTCAGCGGCGCGCTCGGCGCCGTCGCCAAGCAATAGCGGCAGAGTTTCGACCGTCTCACCATGGCGACGCGGCGTCGTTCCGGCTGTTCACGGCTAGCGCCGCCAGCGCTCTCGCGCCCGCCTCGACCGCCGCCTTCGGCGCGACCCATTCGAAGCCCCTCATTTGGTGGCGCGCCCAGGTGAATTGCCGCTTGGCGTATTGGCGCGTCTCGAGCTTGGCGCGCGCCGCCGCCTCTTCGAGCGAGAAGCGGCCGGCGAGATGGGCGATCAGGGGCCTGACGCCGTGAGCGCGCATGACCGGCAAGGCGGGGTCGAGCCGCCGGGCTGCAAGCGCCGCGGCCTCGTCGAGCGCGCCGGCGCGGAGCATCGCATCGAAACGCGCATCGATCGCCGCGCTCAGAGCGGCGCGCTCCGGCGCGAGGAATAGGCCGGCCCATTCGCCGGTTTCCAGGAACGGCGCGCCGCGCGCTCCCTGGAAGGCGGCGAGCGGTTGGCCGGTCGCGGCGAAGACTTCGAGCGCGCGCAGCACCCGCTGCCGATCGCTCGGCCGCAGCCGCGAGGCCGTCTCGGGATCGTCTTTGGCCAATTGGGCGTGGAGGTCAGGCGTCGGCCGGCCTTCGGCTGCGGCGCGAATGCGGGCGCGGACCGGCGCCGGCACTTCGGGAATGTCCGAGAGGCCCTCGGTCAGAGCCCGGAAATAAAGGCCCGTGCCGCCGACGAACAGGAGCGGCCGGCCTTCGGCGAAGACGCGCGCCGCCTCGCGCCGAGCGTCGGCAAGCCATAGGCCGACCGAATGATTGATCGCGCCGTCGACCGTTCCGAACAGCGCGTGCGGCGCAACCGCCTCGTCCGCCTCGCTCGGTCGGGCCGTGAGCACGCGCAAATCGCGATAGACCTGCATCGAATCGGCGTTGACGATCGTCGCGTCGAAGCGCCGCGCCAGCATCAGCGCTGCGGCCGACTTGCCGCTCGCCGTCGGGCCTGCAATGAGGAGGGCGCGGCGCCTCACGCCGCTTCGCCCCGCCTGCGCCTGGATTTCATGCCGCACCGCAATTTCGTCGCCACGCTCGTCGCCGCGCCGCAATCATTCGAACTGAGCGATGCGCTCATCGCCCGCGCCGCGCAAGCCTTGCCCGGCGACGCTCAAATCTCGCGCCTCGCCGCCGGCGCCGCCGATCTCTTGTTCCAGGCGGCGGAGGGCGAAAGCGCCGCGGCCAGGGCGCGTCTTGCGGAAGCGCTCGCCGGCGAGAAGGTCGACGCGATCGTCCAGCCCGCCGCCGGGCGGCGCAAGCGCCTGCTGCTCGCCGATATGGATTCGACGCTGATCGAGCAGGAATGCGTCGACGAGCTTGCGGCGCGCGCCGGAATCGGCGCCAAGGTCGCCGCCATCACCGAGCGGGCGATGCGCGGGGAAATCGCTTTCGAGCCCGCTTTGCGTGAGCGGGTCGGGTTGCTGGCCGGCCTGCCGGCGACGATCATCGACGAACTGCTCGAGACCCGCATCAGCTTGTCCCCCGGGGCGCGCGTCCTGGTTCAGACCATGCGCAAGGCCGGCGCGTTGACCGCGCTTGTCTCCGGCGGCTTTCAGCAATTCACCGGCGCGATCGCGGCCCGGCTCGGCTTGCACGAGCATCGCGCCAATCGGCTGATCGTCGAGAATGGCGCGCTGACCGGCAAGGTCGCCGAGCCGATCCTCGGCCGCGACGCCAAGCTCGCCACATTGCGCGATCTCGCCGCCCGCGAGGGCCTCGACCTCGCCGAGACGCTGGCGGTCGGCGACGGCGCCAACGATCTCGCCATGCTCGACGCCGCGGGCCTCGGCGTCGCCTACCGCGCCAAGCCCGCCGTGGCCGCTGCGGCTCACGCCCGCATCGACCACGCCGATCTGACCGCGCTTCTCTATGCGCAGGGCTTCAGGCGCGAGGAATTCGCCGCCTGAACGAAGCCGCTACTCGACCCCGAGGGCGACGAAGCGCGCGTCGCCCTGCGCGTTGGAGACGAGCAGCAGCGCCGTCTTCTTGCCGGCCTTCTTCGCCGCGTCGATCTGCTGCCGTACCTCCTTCGGGTCGTTGACCGCGACCTGGTTGACCTCTTGGATAACGTCGCCTGGGCGCAGACCTTTCTCGGCCGCCGGCGAATTGGCGTCGACGCCCGAGACGACGACGCCTTTCACGTTCTCCTTGATCTGGAAGCTCTTGCGCAGGTCGGCGGAAAGTCCGGAAAGCTCCATGCCGAAGAGATGCGCGTTGGTCGGCTCGGCCGATGGCGTATCGTCGCCCTTGCTGGCGAGCTCCGTTTTCTCGCTGTCCTCCAGGCGGCCGAGCGTCACGTGCTTGGTGATCTCCTGGCCCTTGCGGATGACGACCACGTCGACTTGCGTTCCGACCGGCGTCGAGGCGACGATTTTCGGCAAATCGCGCGATTCCTTGATGTCCCTGCCATTGAATTTCACGATCACGTCGCCCGATTCGATGCCGGCCGGCTTGGCCGGGCCCTTTTCGTCAACGCCGGCGACGAGCGCGCCGCGCGCTTGGCCGAGACCGAGACTGTCGGCGATCTGATCGTCGACATTCTGTATCCGCACGCCGAGCCAGCCGCGCCGCGTCTCATGGAATTGCTCGAGCTGGGCGATCACCGGCTGCACCATCGACGAAGGCGTCGCGAAGCCGATGCCGATCGAGCCGCCGGACGGCGAGAGAATCGCCGTGTTGATGCCGATGACCTCGCCCGCCATGTTGAACAGCGGGCCGCCCGAATTGCCCTTGTTGATCGACGCGTCCGTCTGGATGAAGCTGTCGTACTGTCCGCTGTCGATATTGCGATTGAGCGCCGAGACGATGCCGGCGGTCACCGTTTCGCCGAGCCCGAACGGATTGCCGACCGCCATCACGCCGTCGCCGACGCGCAGCTTGTCGCTGTCGCCGAACTTGACCGATTTCAGCGGCTTGTCGCTTTTGACTCGCAGCACCGCCACGTCGACCTTGGGATCCTTGCCGACGATCTCGGCCTTGAGCTTGCGGCCGTCGTTGAAGATCACGGTGATGTCGTTGGCGTCGGCGATGACGTGATTGTTGGTGATCACGATTCCGGACGGATCGATGACGAAGCCGGATCCGAGCGAGCTGGTCTTGTGCCGCGGGATCGGGCCCGACTGGCCATGGTTCTTGAAGAATTCCTCGAACATCTCGTCGAAGGGCGTGCCGTGCGGAAGCTGCGGCATGTTCTCGGCGTTCTTTTCGTCGACAGTTTGGGTCGCCGAAATGTTGACGACCGCGCCGGCGACGCTGTCGACGAGATCGGCGAGGTTCGTCGGCTTGGCCTGGGCGAAGGCCGGGGCGCCGATCGGCGCCTCCGCTCCGACGACGCCGAGGCTGAAAGGCGCGGCTAAGCCGAGAGCCATGGCGAGCGCGAAGCGACTGCCCCGGCTTCTGGCGGGCGAATGGGGCGAACGGGCGAGGCGCATACGTCTTCTCCTGACATCCGGCGTGGGGCGATCCCTGACCATAAATTGGGGCGCGACGGCGGCAATTCCGCGCCGCCATCCTAAACAATTCGCCGCGCCGCCCACACGATCCCCACCCCGATCATGGCCGCGCAAAGGCCGAACAGGCGCAGGCGCTTGGCGTCGGTCTTGGCCGCCTGCGCCATCCTTTCCCGCATCGTCTCGGTAAAATCGGCGAGCAGCAAGCCCTCGATCGCGAAGACGAGGCCGATCGCGGCGGAAAAATCGCGCATCCTATTGGGTCGGCTGGCTCGCCGCAGGCGGCGCCGGTTTCGGCTCCGGCGCCGGGGGCGGCGTCGGCGTCGCAAAAAAGCGGAAGAAGTCCGATTTCGGACTGAGCACGAGGCGCGAGTCGCCGGCTTTCAGGGCCGTCTCATAGGCCTGCATCGAGCGGTAGAAGGCGAAGAAGTCCGGGTCCTTGCCATAGGATTCGGCGAAGATGCGGTTGCGCTCCGCGTCGCCCTGGCCGCGAATCTGCTCGGCCTCCTGCTGGGCCTGGGCGATCGTCACCGTCACCTTGCGGTCGGCTTCGGCCTTGATCTGCTGGCTCTGCTGCGAGCCTTGCGCGCGGAACGTCGCCGCCCGCTGCTGACGCTCGGTCTGCATGCGCCGATACACCGCTTCGGAATTCTCCGGCGGCAGGTTGGCGCGCCTGATCCTGACATCGACGACGTCGAGGCCGTAGCGCTCGGTCGCCGCCTTGAGCTGGTCGCGGATTTCGCTCATCAGCGCTTCGCGCTTGTCGCGGACGATGTCGGAAACCGACGCCTCGCCGAGGATACGGCGCACAGCGGAATTGAGCATGCCGTCGAGCTGATCGTTGGCGCCCTGGATCGTGCCGACCGACTGATAGAATTTCAGCGGGTCGGCGATGCGATAGCGGATGAAGGCGTCCACTTCGAGACGCTGGTTGTCGGACACCAGCACTTCCTGTTTCGGCGCGTCGAGATCGAGGATGCGCTTGTCGACCGGAATCACGGAATCGACGAGCGGCCATTTGGCGTAGAGGCCAGGCGCGCCGATCACGTCGCGGACCGGCTCGCCGAAGCGCAGCACCAGCGCCTGCTCGGTCGGGTCGACGATAAAGAACGAGCCCTGAATGACGATGAGCGCGACGATCACGGCGGCGAGAAGCGCAAAAAGGCTGGCGGGGCGGCTCATTTCGACGCTCCCGCCGGCTTGGCCTGAAGCTGATCGAGCGACAGATAGGGCAGGGGCGCGGCCGCGCCCGCAACGTCGACGATCGTCTTTTGCACGCCGCCGAAAATGTGCTCCATCGTCTCGAGATACATGCGCTCGCGGGTCACGGCCGGCGCGTTCTTGTACTGTTCGTAGACCTGATTGAAGCGCGAGGTCTGGCCCTTGGCGTCGGCCACGGTCTGCTCGCGATAGGCCTTCGCCTCGAGGACGATGCGCGCGGCCGAGCCTTCCGCCTCCGGCACGACTCGATTGGCGTAAGTCTCCGCCTCGTTGACCATGCGCTGCTCGTCCTGTTGCGCGGCCGTCACGTCGCGATAGGCCGAGATGACCTGCGCCGGCGCGTCGACCGATTGCAACTGCACTTGACGGATGAGGACGCCGGCTTTGTACGTATCAAGCACATATTGCATGCGGCGCTGGACGTCGGGCTCGATCACTTTGCGGTCGGTGGTCAGGATGCCGTCGATCGTCTTCAGGCCGACCACTTCGCGCATCACGCTTTCGGCGACCGCCTTCACCGTGTCTTCAGGCCGGCGGATGTTGAAGACGAAATCCTCCGGCTTGGCCGGATCGATCTGCCAGACGACGCGAAACTTCACATCGACGATGTTCAGATCCGAGGTCAGCATCAGGCTCTCCTCGGGCGCGCTGGCGCGGGCGACGACCTCGGTCTCCTCCGCCTCGGTGCGCAGGCCGACCGGCGTGATTTTCTGCACCCAGACCGGGACCTTGATCACCGCGCCGATCGGCGGCGGCCAATTGTAGTTGAGGCCCGCCGCGGTCTTGCCGGTGTAGCGGCCGAGAACGAGGTTGATGCCGACTTCGTTCGGTTGGACGGTATAAAAGCCCCAGAGCAGCCAGAGAATGACGATCAGCAAGCCGGCGAAAATCGCCCAACGCCCGGTCGAGCCGCCGCCGGGCGTCAGCCCGCGCAGGAAGTTCTGGAGCCGGCGCATCACTTCTTCGAGGTCGCCGGGGGGCTGCGGACCGTTTGGACCCTGTCCCCACGGCCCTTGGCCGGAACGCCATGGGCCGCCTTGATTGCTCCAGGACATGAACCCTCTTGAGACTTCGCGCCCGCCGCTGCGGGCCGCCTATATAGGCGACAAGGAATTGAGCGGCAACGCGCTTATTGATCGACGCGCTTATTGATCCTCGCCTGCGCCGCTCTCGGCCGGGCCGGGCCGCGCCGCGGGCGCGACTCGGAGCGCGGTGATGCGGTTGCGGCTCTTGCGCAGCACTTCGAACCTGAAGCCGTGAAACGTAAAGACCTGTTTCGGCTCGGGGATGGTGCGCGCCTCGTGGATGACGAGGCCGGCGATCGTGGTCGCCTCCTCGTCCGGCAGCGACCAGTCCATGGTCCGGTTGAGATCGCGCACCGGCGCCGAGCCGTCGACGATGACGGAGCCGTCCGGCTGCGGCCGGACGC
Organism: Alphaproteobacteria bacterium; assembly: GCA_021325385.1. Classification (GTDB taxonomy): domain Bacteria; phylum Pseudomonadota; class Alphaproteobacteria; order Rhizobiales; family Beijerinckiaceae; genus Roseiarcus. The sequence continues at coordinate 29,320 of JAJPHH010000182.1, read as the reverse complement.
CCTGAATGGCGACGTCGTGCTCGTCGCGGATGTCGCCGACGATTTCTTCGAGAATGTCTTCGAGCGTCACCAGGCCCTGCACGACGCCATATTCGTCGACGACCAGCGCGAAATGGGTCTTGCGGCGCAGGAACGCCTGCAATTGGTCCCTGACCGAGGTCGTATCCGGGACGAACCACGCTTCGAGCGCGATGTCGTCGATATTGAGCTTCGAGGCGTCGCCGCCGGCGGCGGCCAAGGCGCGCAGCAGATCCTTGGCGTGCAGCACGCCGATAATGTTGTCCGGGTCGCCGCGCCAAAGCGGCAGGCGCGTATAGGGCGAAGCGAGCACCTCGCGCACCAGGTCGGGCGGCGGCAAATCGGCGTCGATTGCGCGCATATTGGTGCGATGGATCATCACGTCCGAGACTTCGAGCTCGGAGAGTTCGAGCAGGCCGCCGAACATGTCGCGTTCATCGCGTGCGACGCCGCCTTCGCGGTGCAGGAGCTCGACAGCGCCCATAAGCTCTTCATGGCCCGACAGCATCGAGGCGCGTTCGCCGATGCGCAAGCCGGCGAGCGACAAAAGCGCGCGGACGATTGTTTCGATCGTCGCGACCACTGGCCAGAAAATCGCGACGAAAAACGAGACCATCGGCGCGATGACGAGCGAGACGCGGTCCGGATAGGCGATGGCGACGGTCTTCGGCAGGACTTCGCAGAAGACGACCACCAGTACGGTCATGATGGCGGTCGCGTAGACGACGCCGCGGTCGCCGACAATGTTGACGAGGACATTGGTCGTCAGCGACGAAGCCGCGATCGTGACGACCTGGCCGCCGAGCAGCATCGCGCCGATCAGCCGGCCGCGTTGCGCAATCAGCCTGTTGACCATGGCCGCGCGCGCATTGCCGGACTTTTGCAGCGCGTAGATGCGCACGCGAGAGGCGGCGGTCAGCGCGGTTTCCGCGCCGGAGAAGAAGGCCGACGCGATCAAGCTCGCCAGAATGATGAGCGCCGCGAAGTGGAAACTCATGGCTCCCTCGATATGCGAACGTCTTTAGGCGCGTGCGATCTCGTCGCCGAGGAAAGCGCGCACCTCGGCTTCGGCGACGTCCTTGGCGATGAAGCTCTCGCCGACGCCGCGCGCCAGAATGAAGGTGAGCTTGCCGCGCTCGACCTTCTTGTCCTGCCGCATGGCGGCGAGAATCGCGTCGGGCGCGGCGTCGAGGCCGGGAATGTCGCCGATCTCGGTCGGCAGGCCGACGGCGCGCAAATGGTTCTCGACGCGAACCGCGTCTTGTCCCGGGCACAGCCCGAGCTGGCGCGAGAACCGAAAGGCGGCGACCATGCCGATCGCCACCGCTTCGCCATGGACCAGACGTTCGCCGTCATACCCGACCAGCCGCTCGAAAGCGTGGCCGAACGTATGGCCGAGATTGAGCAACGCGCGTTCGCCCTGCTCCGTCTCGTCGGCGGCGACGATTGCCGCCTTGGCCGCGCAACTCGTCGCGATCGCCGTGAGGCGCGCCGGCCCGCCGGCGAAGACGTCCCGCCAATTCGCCTCAAGCCAGTCGAAGAAGGGACGATCGCCGATCAGGCCGTATTTGATCGTCTCGGCGTAGCCGGCGCGAAATTCGCGCGGGCTCAACGTATCGAGAACGCTTGTATCGGCGAGGACAAGCGAAGGCTGATGAAAGGCGCCGATGAGGTTCTTGCCGTGGCGCGAATTGATCGCCGTCTTGCCGCCGACCGAGGAATCGACCTGGGCGAGCAAGGTCGTCGGCATTTGCACCAGGCGAAGACCGCGCCTGACGCTCGCTGCGCAGAAGCCGGCGAGATCGCCGATCACGCCGCCGCCAAAGGCGATCACGACATCGCGTCGTTCGATATGCGCCGCGAGAATCGCGTCGCAGACGTGCTCGAATTCGGAGAAGGATTTCGATGTTTCGCCGGCCGGAACGAGGATTGTCGTGGCGCGCAGACCGGCTTCGGCGAGGCTGTTCTGCAACGGCTCCAAATGAAGCGGCGCGACGCGTTCGTCCGTGACGATCGCGCAATGCGCGCCGGGCGCGAGCCGGCCGATATGGGCGCCCGCCTCGCCGGTCAGCCCGTCGCCGATGATGATCTTATAAGCGCGGGCGCCGAGCGCCACGTCGATTTCGCGGCGTTCGCGCGGCGATGTGTCCTCCGGCGACGACGCATGACGGTTCGTTTCGCGCGGCAGGCGGCGCGACAGAGCCGAGATGATCGCGTCGACCACGGTTTCGTGCGGCCCGTCGCGCGACTCGACGGTGAAATCCGCAAGACCATAGATGGGCGAGCGCTCGGCGAGCAGCTTGCGCACTGTCTCTTCGGGATTGGCGGTCTGTAGAAGCGGCCGATTGCCCCTCTTGCGCACGCGGCGCATCAGCGTCTCGATATCGGGCTTCAGCCAGATGGAGACGCCGCGCTCGGCGATGCGCTCGCGGGTCGCTTCGTTCATGAAAGCGCCGCCGCCGGTGGCGAGCACTTTCTGGCCGTCCGCCATCAGTCGCGCGATGACTTTACGCTCGCCGTCGCGAAAATAGCTCTCGCCGAACCGCGCGAAGATTTCCGGCACGGTCATCTGCGCGCCGGCCTCGATTTCCGCGTCGGCGTCGACAAAGGGCAGGCCGAGCTTGGCGGCCAGACGCCGGCCGACCGACGTTTTGCCGGCGCCCATCATGCCGACCAGCACGATCGAGCGCCCCGCCAAAGCGGCGAGAAGGCGGTCGCGGTCAAGCGGCGCCAGTCGCGTCGATTCCTTCACGCAGAACTCCTCATCGCCGCGCCGGCGCGTCGGTTCGCGCGCCGCCCGGCCAAATTCGCGATGTCCATACAATGGAAACGCGAGGATTGCGACTGGAGCGGCGAACCCGTGCGCGCGGCCGCCTTGCGCTCGCCCAAAGCTTTTGCGACGCTAGCGTGAATTCGCGGATCGCCGCCGGCGGGCGGCGAAGTCCCCGCCAAAAATATTCACGGAGGACGTCATGGTCGGCCCGAACGGCGCGAACGAAAGACGGATTGCGGGGCCGCGGCTCATCGCCATCGTCGGCCCCTTCCAAGGCGGCAAGACCACGCTCCTCGAGGCGATCTTGGCGCGCGGCGGCGCGCTGGCCCGACAGGGCTCGACGCGGGACGGGACCTGTCTCGGCGATTCGAGCCCCGAAGCCCGCGCCCATGTGATGAGCGTCGAACCGAACATCGCCCATATCGACTATATGGGCGACCGGATGACCTTTATCGATTGCCCCGGCTCGGTCGAATTCATTCACGACATGCGCAACGTCCTGCCGGTCTGCGACGCGGCGGTGGTCGTGTGCGAGGCCGACGCGCGCAAAGTCCCGGCTTTGCAGGTCGTGCTGCGCGAACTCGAAGAATTGCGCGTGCCGCGCTTCCTGTTTCTCAACAAGATCGACCTTGCCGGCGGCAGCGTGCGCGAGACGCTGCAAATGCTGCAGCCCGCCTCGCGCACGCCGCTGCTGCTCCGCCAGATCCCGATCTGGGAGAACGGCGTCGCCTCCGGCTTCATCGATCTCGCCCTCGAACGCGCCTTCGTCTATCGCGAGCATGCGCCGTCGGTCGTGATCGAAATGCCGGACGGCCACAAGCCGGACGAGAAGGAGGCGCGCTATTCGATGCTCGAGCGCCTCGCCGACTACGACGACGCGCTGATGGAGGAGCTGATCAGCGAAATCGAGCCGCCGCGGGACCGGGTCTTCGACGATCTCGCCAAGGAATTGCGCGGCGGCCATGTCGCGCCGCTGCTGATGGGCTCGGCCGAGCGCGGCCATGGCGTCACCCGGCTGCTGAAGGCGCTGCGCCACGAGGCCCCGGGAATCGCCCAGACCCGCGAGCGGCTCGGCGTCGAGCCGCAGGGTTCGGCGCTCGCTCATGTCGTCCGCACGATCCACACCGCTCACGGCGGCAAGCTTTCCGTGGCGAGGGTCTTGCGCGGCGCCTTCGCCGATGGCGCGACCGTGATCTCCTCGAGCGGCGTCGAGGAGCGGATCGCCGGCCTCAATCGTTTGATGGGCTCGGCCAGCGCGAAATTGCCGCGGGCCGAGGAAGGCGACACCGTCGCTTTCGGCCGGCTCGAACATATCGCGACTGGCGAGACGTTCGCCGACGGCAAGAAGGCGCCGAGCCGCATCATCGAGGTCCCGCCGCCGCCGCCGACGCAAGTCGTCGCCCTGCATGTCAAGGATCGCAAGGACGATGTGCGCCTGACCGCGGCGCTCGCCAAGCTCGCCGAGGAAGATCCGGCTCTCGTCTTCAAGCACGATCAGGAAGCGGGCGAGCTGAAGCTCTATGGGCAGGGCGAGATGCATCTACGGGTGACGATCGAGCGCCTCGCCGCCCGCTTCGGCGTCGCCGTCGACAGTTCGAGACCCTCCGTCGCCTATCGCGAGACCATTCGAGACACGGTTTCGGCGCGCGGCCGCCATAAGAAACAATCCGGCGGCCACGGCCAGTTCGGCGACGTCGTTGTCGAGGTCCGCCCCCGCGCGCGGGGCGAGGGCTTCGCCTTCGAAGAGCGCATTCATGGCGGCGCCGTGCCGCGACAATATTTCTCTTCCGTCGAAGCCGGCTCGCGCGACGCGCTGGCGCGCGGCCCGCTCGGTTTTCCGGTGGTCGACGTCGCGGTCACGTTGACCGACGGCTCCTATCACACGGTCGATTCTTCCGACATGGCGTTCCGGGCCGCCGCCAAGATTGCGCTCGGCGAAGCCTTGCCGAAAGCCCGGCCGGTTCTGCTCGAGCCGATTCTCGCGGTGTCGATCTATGTGCCCTCGGAGGCGATGGCGCGGGCGAGCGCCCTGGTCAGCGCGAGGCGCGGCCAGATTCTGGGATTCGAGCCGCGGCCGGGCTGGGACGGCTGGGACGTGCTGCGGGCTCAGATTCCAGAGGCCGAGATCGGCGACCTCATCGTCGAATTGCGCTCGGCCACCGCCGGCGTCGGCGCTTTCGAGATGAAATTCGACCACCTCGCCGAATTGTCGGGCCGGCCGGCCGAACAGGTGATCGCCGCCGCCAAGCAACGGGTCTCCGCGCAGGCGCAGTGAGAGGTCCGGCCGCGCCCGCCGAATACGGCTGCGGCGCGGCGTTCGATCGCGGCGCCCGCGCGCTCGCGACTATACAGAACCGCGCTCTTCGCCTATGCACGGCCGGCAAAACCGACCGCGCCTTTGCGGAGACCGATCCCTTATGGAAGAATTTCCCTACGCCAATCAGCGGCCCTATCCGACCGACCGGCTGATCACCGTTTTCGGCGGCTCCGGCTTCGTCGGCCGCCATGTGGTGCGCGCGCTGGCCAAGCGCGGCTGGCGGATCCGAGTGGCGGTGCGCCGGCCCGATCTCGCCTTTTTCCTGCAGCCGATCGGCACGGTCGGCCAGATCAGCCCGGTTCAGGCCAACTTGCGGTACGCTGAATCGGTCGAGGCGGCGATGCTAGGGGCGCAAGCCGCGGTCAATGTCGTCGGCATCGGCGCGCAAAGCGGCGCGCAGACGTTCGACGCGGTCCATGTCGCGGGCGCGCGGGCGATCGCCAAAGCAGCCGCCGCGCGCGGCGTCCCGCTCGTCCATATTTCCGGGATCGGCGCCGACGCCCATTCGCCCTCGTCCTATATCGCCAGCAAGGGCCTCGGCGAACAGGCGACCCGCGACGAAAAGCCGGACGCGGTGATTCTCCGCCCCTCCATCGTGTTCGGTCCGGAGGACAAGTTCCTCAACCGCTTCGGCCAGCTTGCGCGCTTTTCGCCCATCCTGCCGCTATTTGGCGGCGGCGAAACCAAGCTGCAGCCGGTCTATGTCGGCGACGTCGCTCAGGCCGTGGCCAATTCTCTCGAAGGACAGGCCAAGCCCGGCGCGACTTACGAGCTTGGCGGGCCTGAGGTGATGAGCCTGCGCCAAGCGGTGGAATATGTCTGCCGGACGACCGGGCGGCGACGGATTCTAATGAGCGTGCCGTTCGGCTTGGCCGCCATGCTCGCCGCTACGACCGAGTTCGCCAGCAAGCTCTCGTTCGGCCTCTTCCCGAAGGCGCTGACGACGACGCGCGACGAAGTCGCGCTGCTGCGCGCGGACAATGTCGTCTCGGCCGAGGCGATCGCATCCGGTTTGACGCTGGCCGGGCTCGGCGTGACGCCGCAAGGCTTCGAGGCGATTGCGCCGGGCTACCTCGTTCGTTATCGGAAAAGCGGGCAATACGAGCATAGCAGGTTTGCGTGAGGGCTGGGCGCGGTACGTTACAATGCGCTCAAGCGCCGTCCTAATATAAGAAACGCATTGAACGGGACGGTATCGGCATCCGTCGCGCCCCTTGTTCGACCCGCCGGAGGCGAGTCGAACTCCCCGAGCGGGAGCAAGGGGCGGACGCCCCTCGTCCCGACGCCTTCCAGAAGGCCGCCGCAGCGCAGCCGGGGTCAAGCGAGCGCCGGAGCAACCCGGAGCCACGCGCAGGCGCGCGTCAGCGCGCGAGCATGGCGAGGATTGCGAGGAGCGCAGCTTGACGCCGGCGAGCACGGCGGCATTAGCGTGTGCAGGACAGGACGTGTTCACCAAGTCGGCACGCCCTTGCCAACGCGCCCCAGCGACATAGACGCCTTTGCCTCCGCGCCTTGCGGCGGCAATTTGGCTTGAAACGCGGGCGTCTCTCTCATTGCGGCTCAGCAGTCAGCCAAGGCCCGCGATGATCGTACCTTTCGAAACCCGGAGCCGTCGCATGCCGCCGTGCTCGCCGGCGTCAAGGTCCAGTGCTCGCAATCCTCGCCCTGCTCGCTTCGCCAAAGCGAAGCTGCGCGTGGCTGCGGGTTGCTGCGCGCTTCCCTTGACCCCGGCTGCGCGCGGCGGCCTTCTAGAAGTGTCGGGGCGAGGGGCGTCCGCCCCTCGCTCCCGCTCGGGGTAGTTCGAGTCGCCTCCGGCGGGTCGAACAAGGGGCAAGAAAGTTCGAGGCGACCGAGCAAGACGACCTCGCACATCCCGCGCCGCCGACGTCCAGCGCAAAAAAATGGCGATTAGCGATGTAAGATCATGAACTTGCGAGAAAGGTACGAACAATTTCTTCCTCAAATGTCCCTTCTCGCATATAATGCGCGGTTGCGGAAAGAAATATCGTTGTCTGCACGGCTGATCCGCGGCCGTACGAATGCAAGAACTCAAAAAACGCATTTCCAAATTTTTTGCGCTCCAAGCCATTGGAATCGCCCAAAACGGCCAAATAAAAATTTGGAAAAATTTGGCGGACGCTTGGCAGCGTCCTTGATAGGAAAGGGATTTTTCGAGCGCGATTTGGCGGGATTTGCGTCTTTTCGCGTTCTGCAAGGATTTTCCAAATTATCTCGGCGGCGCCGGCTAAGCTCCCGCGGCCAGCCGCTTGTGCAGCCGCGTCATGAACGCCGTCGCGAAGAGCGGCGTGCATAAGTTCAGCACCGGCACGGCGACGAAGCCGGCGATGATCAGACCGGCAAGGAAGACCTGCACGCCGAAATGGCGGCGCATGGCCCGCGCTTCGTCGAAGCCGCGATAGCGCATCGCGGCAAGCTCGAAATATTCGCGGCCGAGAAGGTAGCCGTTCGCCGCGAGGAAGGCGAAGACGTTGACCCCCGGCGCAAGCAGCAGCATGAGCGCCAAGAGGTTCACCAGGATCGAGAGGCCGGCGAAGCGCAGCGCGTAGAGCAGAGCGGGGCCGAAGGCGACCGGCTTGCCGAGCGGACCGGACGGGTAGATTTCGCGCTCGACGATCAGGGCGATGTCGTCGAGGAAGAAGCCGGCGGTGAGCGACGTGATCGGCGCGACCAGAAAGGCGAGGCCGACGAAGAGGCCGAGGCCGGCGAGAATGGCGAGGATCGTCTCCAGCCAGGCCGGACCGAAGCCGATGAACGAGACAAGCAGCCGATCGAACCCGAACCAGGCGAGGATCAGGATCGCGATCGTCAGCGCCAGCGACTTGACGAGCACCGCGCGAAAGGGCGGCGTAAAAATCTGCGCGAAAGCGTCGAGCGCGTCTTGGATCATGAGACTTCGATCATGAGACTTGGATCATGAAACAAGCGTCGGCGGCGAAGCGGGCGAGGGGGCGACGCGCGCCGCCGACGCGCGGCGTTTGCGCCAGACGAAAGCGGAGCTGACCGCATAGTTCCAAACGACGCCGACCAGCGCGCCGGAGATTCCGGCGAGCCACCAGACCTGCTGGCTCTGGTAGTAGAGCCAAGAGGCGATGTCGATATTGGCGATCGCGCCGACCGAGCAGACCAGCATAAAGGCCCACAGGCCGAGGATCTTGCGCCAGCCGCGATAGCGGTTCTCACGATAGGTGACTTCGTTGTTGATCAGGAAATTGCTGGTCATCGCCGCCAGAGTCGCGACGAACTGAGCCGCGCGGAACTCGCTCGCGCCATAGAGGCCGATCAGTATTTTAAGTACGGCGAGATGGACGACGAGGCCGGACGCGCCGACCGTCGCGAACAGCGCGAAGCGGATCGGCAGCAGACCGGCCGTGGCGTGATGGGCGATGAGGCCGAGAAAATCGAGGCCGACCACGGCCGAGAGTTTCGATTGGCCCGCCTGCCGCTTGCGGAACACGTAAGGGACTTCGACGATCCTGATCCCCGGCGGCGCGCATAGCAGAATATCGGCGAGGATTTTGAATCCGTCGGGCGATAGGCGCGGCGCGATCGCGGCGACGATGTGCCGGCGGACCATGAAGAAGCCGCTCATCGGATCGGAAACGGCGAGCCCCGACATGCGCTTGAACAGTTCGGCGCCGGCATGGCTCAAGCGCTGGCGCGCCGGCGAGAGGCCCTGTTCGACGTTCTTGTCCTCGACCCGCACGCCGATCGCAAGGTCGGCGCCGTCGACGAGCGCTTGATGCAGCCGCGGCAGGATCTTTTCGTCATGCTGCAAATCCGCGTCGATCACGGCGACAAAATCGGCGCTGGAGGAGAGAATCCCTTCGATCACGGCGCCCGCCAGGCCGAGGCGGTTGACCCGCCTGATGCAGCGGATGCGCCGATCCTCGCGGGCGAGCGCGAAGGCGACGTCCGCCGTGCCGTCCGGCGAATCGTCGTCGACGACGATCAATTCCCAATCGAGATCGGCGAGGACCTTTTTGAGCCGCTCGAACAGAACCGGCACGTTCGCCGCTTCGCGATAGGTCGGCGCGATCACCGAGAGTCTGGGACTTCCCGCGACAATCATGGCGCCCCTTTCTCGGATCGCGACGCCGAATCGGCGCGGCGAGGATAGGGCAAGGGATAGGGCCGCAACAGCCGCCGCGCGGGAACGAGGGCGAGATCGATCTCGTCGCGGCCATCGCGGCCGAGGCTCATGAATTGCGGCTCGCCGAGCGCGGCGAAATAGGGAACGACCGCAGCGAGCGATTCCGCCAGGCGCTTTTTCGCGACCACGATAATTGCATCCTCGCCGACGAAAGACTGGGGATCGTCGAGAAAGGCGAAGCCGCGCGGATCGTTCGAAAAGACCAGGACCGGAACTTGCGGGCCGAGCGCTTGGCCGATTTTGCCGGCTTCCGTCCATTTCGTCGCGACGACAAAGGCGGGGCGGGGGGGCGCGGCGAGCAATGGCGATTGGCGGAGTTTCGACCAGCTCAAACTCTCGATGCTTGGATCGGCGCCGGCCAGGCTCGGCGCGAGGGAGAGGAGGAATCCCGTGCGCGCCTCTGCGACGGCGATCGCGGCGACCAGCGCCAAAGCCGCGGCGGCGCCGATCGCCCAGATCCGCCGGGCGTAGACCGAGGCGCGCGCCGCGAGCCACGCGCCGGCCAGCGGATAGGCGAAGAGCCAGCCTGGCATTGCCCAATGCGGCAGACCGCGCGCGCCCCAAAGCGGCGTCAGCGTGAAGACGACGATCGAGGGCAGCGCCAGGCAGAGCAGAAAGAGACGGCGGCCGCCGTCTTTTGGGCGGGCCAAGCCAAGCCGGCCGGCCTCGATCAAGCCGGCGAGCAGCGGCGCAAAGATCCAGGGCGACAACAGCGCGATTTCGCTCGCCGCCATGGCGCCGACCTGCGCCGGGCGCCAATGGCCGGCGGGCGCGCCGCGGCCGCTCTGGAAGAGGAGCGAGACCCAGCCGTTTTCGGCGTTCCAGAGAATGACCGGCGCGATCATGGCGAGGGCGACCGCCGCCGCGCAATAGGGCGCAGGATGGGCGAGCCAATGGCGATGATCGCGCGACAGCGCCAGGAAGGCGAGCAGGCCGAGCGGAAAGAAGGCGGCGTTGTATTTCGACAGGCCCGCAAGGCCCAGGCTGAAGCCGGCGGCGAGCCAGAGCGGCCAGGTTGCCGGCCGCTTTCGAAAAAAAAGCCGGCTCAGCGCCCACGCGGCCGCCGCAAGCGCCAGGAGCAGCGGGCCGTCGGGCACGATCCAGGCGCCCGCCGAAGCGAAGAAGAACGGCGTCGCGTTGAGCACGAAAGTCGCCCAAAGCCCGGCCGCGGCGCCGAAAAGCTCTCGGGCGAGGGCGAAAACAACCCAGCCGGTCGCCGCGAAAAGGACGATGAACGGCAGCCGCGCGGCCGCGTTCTCGCCCAGCGCCAGCGCGGCGAAATGCGCGATCCATTGATGCAGCGGCGGGTGATCGAAATAGGACCAGGCGAGGCGCCGCGCGACGGTGAGCGTATAGGCTTCGTCAACGCCGAAATCGAGCGCATAGGCAAAGGCGATACGCGTCAGCGCGAAGCCGACAATGACGGCGATCGCCAGGGCGCTTTCGCGCGCGGCGCTCCGCTCCGGCGCGACGGTCTCGTTTGAAAATGTCGTCGCGCGCGGCGATTGCAGCAAATGTCCGTCCTGGTCAGCCGGGGCGGCTCGCCCGGGCGGCATGGAATGGAGTTCGCGGCGCGCTCTGTCAATCGGCCGGCGCAATCCAGCTGAACGGTCAGAACATTTTGGCGGCGCTTGTGGTTTAGCGCCAATCGAGCCGCAATGCGGAGGAGTTCATGCTGCCGTTTATTCTCGCCGCCGCGATCTCGGCCAGCCCCATTCCGTCGCTTGACATCTCGGCCGGGTGCAAGCCGCAGAGCCGGGTCGAGGGGCAGGTCATGGATTACAAGAGCTGCATGCGGGACGAAGAAGCGACCAAGAAAAAGCTCGCCAAGGAATGGAGCTCTTATCCGGCCTTCGCGCGTCGCGAATGCGTCTCCGACCGGCCGAGCCTGGTCAACAGCTATGTCGAACTCTTGACCTGCATCGAAATGCAGACCTGGAAGAGCGAGCCCAACGCCTTGAATCCGACCACCGGACCGGCCGGCCCAACGCGAGGACCCGGCGCGCTCGGCGGGTCGCCGCCTTCGCCCAGCCAGATTGGCGGCTCCTCGACCAGTCACCCGCTCGGCGGCGTGCCAGGCGCGCATCTGCCCTAAAGGGGCGAACACGGACTTCAGCGCTCCGGAATCGGCGGCGCAAAGCGAAAGCCGACGCCGATGCGGTTCCAGGCGTTGATCAGTCCGATCGCGGCGGTGAGATAGATCGCCTCTTGCTCGGTGAACGCGGCGAGGAGCGCGGCGTAAGCCTCGTCGCTCGCGCCTTCTTTCGGCGTCTCGGTCAGCGCCTCCGTCCAGGCGAGCGCCGCAGCCTCGCGTTCCGAAAAGATTCCCGCCTCGCGCCACACCGCGACCAGATCGAGCTTTTCCGGCGCGACGCCCAGCTTGCGCAAGAGATTGAGATGAAACTGCACGCAATAGGCGCAGCCATTGATCTGGGAGGCCCGGAGCTTGACGAGCTCGGTCAAGGCTTTCTCCAGCCCGGACGCGTCGATCGCCTGGCCGAGCTGGCGCAAAGCCGCCGGCAGCGCGGGGGCGCGACTGGCGAAATCCTCCATGCTGATGCGAGACGGCAATTTCAATCCCTTTCTGTCTGCCGGATGGTCCGCTCAAGCCGACGCGCGGACGCGAACGCGTTCGCCCTCGACGCCGGGAATGAACTGATCGAACGCCGTCCAAAAAAGATCGCGATAGGCGTCGCGCTCGACGAGCACTTCGTGCTCCGCGCCCTCGACGATGATCAGCCGACCGGTCCTTAAATGGGAAGCGAAGCGCTCGGCGGCGCGCGTGTCGACGACGCGATCGCGGCCGGAGGCGACGATCAGGATCGGCGTCGCGATCTCGCGCGCGAAATCCGGGTCGGCGAATTCGCGCATGCGCCGAAGCGCGGCGTGGAGCCAGCCGACCGTCGGCCAGCCCAGCGCCAGGTCCGGCGCAGCGGCGATGATTCCGGCGGTGCGCGCGAAGCGCCTCGCGTCGGTGGTCAGGACGTTGTTCTTGAACGGCATGTTCAGGACGGCCTTCGAGCCGCCGCCCGGCGGGAAGAAGCCGCCGAAGCCGAGCGTGTCCAGCGCCTCGGCCGCGAACTGGACGAGCCAGGGATAGCGTTGATTGGCGAGGCTGATCATCGGCGAGGACAGGACCAGCCGCTCGAACGGACAGCGGCCGGCATGAGCGACGGAAAGCATGATCGCCCCGCCCATCGAATGGGCGAGACCGAACCAGGGCTGCGGGCAGTGCGGCCCGAGGACGTCGTCGACCAGCGCGGAAAGGTCGCGCTCGTAAAGCGAGAAATCGTCGACATGCCCTTTGCGCGGATTTTTAAGTTGGCGCGGCGAGCCGCCCTGGCCGCGCCAATCGAGCGTTGCGACGGCGAAGCCGCGTGCGAGCAATTCGCCGATCACCTCGAAATATTTCTCGATGAATTCGGCCCGGCCCTGCAGGATCGCGACCGTGCCGCGCTTGGCGGTCGGCGGAACCCAGCGCGCTGCGCGCAGCGGCGCGCCGTCGATCGCCCGCGCGGTCGAGAGGACCGCGCCAGGCGGGATCGGATTGTCGGGCGTGGCGACGAGTTTCATGGGCGACACGCGTTGCTGAGGTCAGGCGCGCAGCGCAAGAACGGCGCCGTTAATTCTATCTAGGCAAATACGCAGAAAGTACGTCCGGCGCGCTCGCGTCCTCTCGCTTTCTCTCCGCGTCGCATGACTATGACTCACTTTTTCCCGATCCGCTGCTCAAGCGCTTCGTAGAGCGCATTGCGTGCGCTGAACACGTGCTCGAGCGCGCTGACGCTGACGCGCTCGGCGCCCTGAGCGAGAAGCCAGGCGGCGAGTTCCGCGACTTTCTGCTTCGGCGCGTGCAGCACGACGCGGCCCGATGAATCGGCCTCTTCGCCGAAAGCCGGCGTCGCGTCGAACATGGCGGCCGCGGCTTCGAGGACGCCCTTGGCGCCGCCGGGCAGGCGCGCCCGCAATTCGCGGCAAGCGAGCGCCTCCTGCGCCGCAGCGATGCGCATCAGCATGGCCCGGGCGGTCTCGCGTCGCCCATCGCCCCAGGGCGCGCGCAAGGACGCGACCAGATTGGCCTGAGAGCGCAAGATGACGCCGTCGTCGAGCGGCTTCAGCGCATTGGCGGCGAGGGTCGCGCCGGTCGTGGTGATGTCGACGATCAGCTCTGCGGCGCCGGCGGCGGGCGCGCCTTCGGTCGCGCCGAGACTCTCGACGATGCGATAGTCGCTCACGCCCTTCTCGGCGAAGAAGCGGCGGGTGAGATTGACGTATTTCGTCGCGACCCGCATCCGCTCGCCGCGTCGCGCATGGAAGCTCGCGGCGACGTCCTCGAGATCGGCCATGCTGCGCACGTCGATCCAGGCCTGCGGCGCGGCGACGACGACATTCGCCCTGCCGAAGCCGAGCGGCGCGAGCAAGGCCAGGCGTTCGTCCGCGTCGGCGACCTGCTCGCGCACCAGGTCCTCGCCGGTGACGCCGAGATGGACCGCGCCGCTCGCCAATTGCCCGACGATTTCGGACGCCGAAAAGAACGCCACCTCGACGCCCGGCAGGCCGGCGATCGCGCCGCGATAGTCGCGCGCCCCGCGCCCTTGCACGAAATCGAGGCCGGCTCTGGCGAAAAACGCCGCGGCGTTCTCCTGCAAGCGTCCTTTCGAGGGGACGGCGAGGACCAGCGGCGTGTCAGGGGCGCCGTTCATCGGCTCGAACCTTCCGCGATGCGATCGATCCAAATGGCGGCGCCGATGGCGGGTATGTCTCGCGCCGCGCCGAGCCGGCGCGCCAGCCGGTCGTAGCGGCCGCCGCCGATAATCGGCCGGCCGTCGCCACGTTTGGGATCGACGGCTTCGAAAACGAAGCCGGTGTAATAATCGAGATCGCGAACGAACCCGGCCGCGAACAGGCAGCGCTCCACCGCGACGCCATGCGCAGCGAGAAAGCCGGTGCGCTGATCGAACGAGTCGAGCGCTCCCGCGAGATCGAGCTTGGCGTCGGCGGCGAGCGCGCGCAATTGCCGCGAGGCGGAATCGGGATCGCCTTTGACGGCCAGGAACCGCCGCAGCGCTTCGCGCTTCTCCGCCGGCGCGCTTGAGGCGCGCAGGGAGGCTTGCTCGAGGAAGCGGTCGGCGATTTCGCCGGCGCTGCGGCCGCCGATTGCGGCGATGCCGGCGATCGCCAGCAGATCCTCGACCAGGGCCTTGGCGCCGGCATGGTCGGCGCGCTCCAGGGCGGCGAGCACGCCGGCCTGCGCCGCCGAACCATTCGCGGTTTCGTCGAGAATGGCGTCGAGCGTGCGCCCCTGCGCCAGGCCGCGGCGCAAGCGGCGGTGAAGCGCGTCCGGCAGATCGAGCGCGCTCAGCGCCCGGTCGAAAAGGCCCGCATCGCCGAAGCGAACCTCCAGTCCGCCGGCGCCGGCGGCGGCGGCCGCCTCTATCGCCAAAGCGAAAATCTCCGCGTCGGCGGCCTCCGCGTCGCCGCGGCCGTAGCTTTCGAGCCCGCTTTGTCGCCATTCGCTGCGCTGGCCGGCGCGGGCCCGAAAAACCGGACCGAGATAGGAATATTGCGCCGCGCGCCCGGCCTCCGGCGAGGCGAGGTAAGCGAGGCAGACTGGGATCGTGTAGTCCGGCCTCAGGCAGAGCTCTTCGCCGCCGGGTCCATTGGTCAAGAAAAGCCGGCCGCGGATTTCTTCGCCCGACATGTCGAGGAAAACCGAGGCCGGCTGCAGCGCGGGCGGCTCGATCCGGTCGAATCCGGCCGCGATCAGCTTTTCGAGAGCGCGCGCGCCGGCCTTGTCGGGCGCCAAGAGGGTCAAAGCGGGGTCCAAAGCTCGATCTTTCGAATTTGGCGCATCCTTTAACAAAGCCGGCGCCGGGGCGCAGCCTCTTTCCCGCGCGAGGGTGAACGAAACGAGCCATCCACAGGCCGTCGCCTTGCCGCCGCAGGGCCGCCATGGTCGAATGCTGCAAGGAGCAGCATTTCGGCGATTCTCTACGGAAAAATGACCGCCTCGGCCCGCCTCCGCGTTCTCCTTCTCGCGCTTTTTGCCCTGTTTTTCGCGCTTGGCGAGCAGACGCGAGCGGAGGGCCTGGATTCTGCGCGTTCGCAAATCGAGGCGGCGAAGGCGACCCTGATCGAGATCGACGCCGCTTTCAAAAACGGACCGCTGACCGACGCGGAGTTGCTCCGGCTGCGGGCGGAATGCGACCCGCTCGCCGGAATCTTGCAAGGCGTCATCGACGAGTTGACGCCGCGGCTCGCCGCTTCCGCCAAACGCTTAGCCGAGTTGACGCCAAAGTCGAAGGAGAAGGCGCCGGACGTGGACGGCGCCGCGGCCGACATCGCCGCCGCGCAGAAAACCCATGACGACCTCGACGCGGCTGTGCGCACGGCGCGGGCGCTCGCGGTCCAAGTCGACGAGACCAATGCCCGGATCGGCGCGGCGCGGCGGGCGCTCTTCGCCGAGCAGACATTCGCCCGCTCTTCCAGCATTTTGAGCCCGATTCTCTGGGCGAGCGTGATCCGGGAGACGCCGCGCGACCTCGGCGCGCTGGGCGGGCTCCTCAAAGCCTGGGCGAGCGACGACGTCGCCCGCGTCACGGCCGGGCAGTGGCTGGGCTTCGCCGGCTTTCTCCTGGCGCTCGCGGTTCTCGCCGCGCCTCTGCGCTGGGTGACATTCAGGGTCATCGCCCATGACCCGAAGCTCAAGGAGCCGAGCCGGCTGCGCCGCGCGCTGGCGGCCTTGTGGACGGCCCTGGTGCTCGCCAGTTTGCCGATCCTGGCGCTGCTGGCCGTCTCCTACGCGCTCGACGCGTTCGACCTTTCCTATCCGCAATTGCAGGGGGTCCAGGAGGCGTTCTTCGACGGGCTGAAGATTTTGTTCGTCGCCAACGCCATCGCTCATGGGCTGTTGGCGCCGGGTCTGCCGCAATGGCGCCTGCTCGCTCTGCCGGAAGCCGCGGTCATGCGCGCGCTGCGCGTCTGGCTCGGCGTCGCCGCGATCGTCGCCTTCGAGAAAGTGCTCGAGCCGGTCGACGACGCCGTCTCCGCTTCGCTGAACGTGACAGTCGCGACACGCGGCGTCTGCGCGATCGTCGCCGCCGTGCTGATGGCGCACGCCCTGCGCCGGATCTATTCGCCGCGCGATGGCGTCGCGCCGCAGGATTCCTGGGGGCCGGCGCGCGCGCTGGCCTGGCTGCTGACCCTCGTGATTTTCATGTCGGTCGTCGTCGGCTATGTCGCCTTCGCGACGTTCCTGCTCAGCCAGATGGTGCGCGACGTCGGCTCGATCGCGGTTCTTTATCTGATCGGCGTCCTCATCGACGCAGGCGCGGAGGTCGCGCTGAAGCCGAAGGCGATGATCGGCCGCAGCCTGATGATGATGGCGGCCTTGCGTAAGGAATCGCTCGAGCAATTGACGGTGCTCGTCCAGGGCGCGGCGCGGGTGACGCTCATCGTCGCCGCCGCTCTCTTGCTTCTCGGCCCGTGGGGCATCCAGTCGCAAGACATGCTGGGTTCGCTGCGCGCCGCTTATTTCGGCTTCAAGTTCGGCGACGTTACGATTTCCGTCTCGTCCATTCTCGCTGCGACTTTCGTCTTCATCATCGGCGTGCTGATCACCAGAACCGTGCAGAACTGGCTGGCCGCGCAATTGCTGCCGCGGACCAGGCTCGACGACGGCCTGCGCAATTCGATCAAGACGATTTTCGGCTATGTCGGCTTCGTCCTCGCCCTGACGCTGGGCGCCGGGCAGGTCGGCCTTGACTTCCAGAAGCTCGCCCTCATCGCCGGCGCGCTGTCGGTCGGCATCGGCTTCGGCCTGCAATCGGTCGTCAACAATTTCGTCTCCGGCCTGATCATACTCTGGGAGCGCGCGGTCCGGGTCGGCGACATGGTCGTTGTCGGCGCGGATTCGGGCTTCGTCCGGCGCATCAACGTACGGTCGACCGAGATCGAGACGTTCGATCGGGCGATGGTGATCGTGCCCAATTCGAATCTCGTTTCGGGCGTGGTCAAGAACTGGGTGCGGGCCGATCGCGTCGGAAGGATCATCATCTCGCTCAATGTCGCTTTCGATTCCGATCCGGAGGAGGTGCGCGAAATCCTCATCGCCGCAGCCAAGGCGCAGGATCTGGTCCTATCGATCCCGGCGCCTCTGGTTCTGTTCAATGAATTCGGCGAATGGGCGATGAAATTCCAATTGATCTGCTTCGTCGACGAGATCGAGATGGCCGATCGGGTGAAGAGCGAAATCCTGTTCGACCTCCATCGCCGATTCAAAGAGGCCAAGGTGCGCGTGCCCTATCCGCGCCAGGACTTCGATTTTGTCGGCGAGACGCCGGTCCGAGGCGAGATCGGGTTAAGCTGACGCTTCTGTTCAAGCGTTTGGAGAACGCCTCAGGCGGCGCAGCCCGATTGGGGCGCCTCGCCTAGCGACCTTTTGACTGATCGGCGGGTCGCGGTCGCGCTATGGTTGCGCTCGTCGCCCTCGCCCTTTGGGGTCCCTCGCCGAGAGAACGCTTTCACGCCTGCGGAGCCGACACATGACCAAGATGCGCACGGAAACCGACAGCCTCGGCGAAGTTCAGGTTCCCGCGGACAAGCTCTGGGGCGCGCAAACGCAGCGTTCTCTGGAGCATTTCAGCATCGGACGGGACCTGATGCCGCGCGAGATGATCGCGGCCTATGCAATCGTGAAGAAGGCTTCGGCCATCGTCAATCACGCCGGCGGGCGGCTCGATCAGACCAAGCGCGACCTCATCGTCAAGGTCTGCGACGAACTCCTCGCCGGGCGGCATCAGGACATGTTTCCCTTGCACGTCTGGATGACCGGCAGCGGCACGCAGTTCAACATGAACGTCAACGAAGTGATTTCGAACCGGTGTTGTCAAATCGCCGGAACGCCGCTCGGCGGCAAGAATCCGGTCCATCCGAACGATCACGTCAACATGTCGCAATCCACGAACGATAATTTCCCGTCGGCGATGTATATCGCCGCGGCCATGAATACGACGCAGCGCCTGCTGCCGGCGGTCGCGGCTCTCCGCGACGCGATCGACGCCAAGTCCTATGAGTGGCGGGACATCGTCAAAATCGGCCGCACCCATATGCAGGACGCGACGCCGATCACCCTCGGCCAGGAATGGTCGGGCTATGTCGGCATGCTGGCCGACAATATCGACCGGATCGACGACGCGCTGAAGGGCGTCTATCGCCTGGCGCTTGGCGGCACCGCGGTCGGCACCGGCATAAACGCCGCGCCGGGCTTCGCCGAAGCCGCGGCCGCGGAAATCGCGCGCCTCACCGGGCTGCCTTTCGTCAGCGCGCCGAACAAGTTCGCGGTGCAAGGCGCGCATGACGCGCTTGTCCAGCTCTCCGGCGCTTTCCGTACGCTGGCCGTCTCGCTTTATAAGATCGCCAACGACATTCGGCTGATGGCGTGCGGGCCGCGCGCCGGCTTTGCGGAATTGATGATCCCCGAGAACGAGCCCGGCTCTTCGATCATGCCTGGCAAGGTCAATCCGACCCAGGCCGAAGCGCTGACGATGATCGCCGTCCAGGCGATGGCGAACGATGTCGCGGTCGGATTCGGCGGCGCCGGCGGCTATCTGGAGATGAACGTCTACAAGCCGCTGATGATCTACAATATCGCCCATTCGATCACGATCCTCGCGGACGGCTGCGTCAATTTCCGCAAATACCTCATCGAGGGGACAAAACCGAACCTGAAGAAAATCAAGGAGGATGTCGAGCGCTCGCTGATGCTGGTGACCGCGCTCGCGCCGGTCATCGGCTACGACAAGGCGTCCAGAATTGCGCATCACGCGATGGACCATGACATGACCTTGAAAGAAGCGGCGCTTGATCTCGGCTTCGTCACCGAGCAGGAATTCGATCGTCTTGTCGATCCGGCGAAGATGGTGACGCCTTATGTCGCGACATAGGGCGTCCGCGCAGGCTTCCCTCGCGCCTGCGCCCGCCGTGACCATGTCGCGCAAGCGCGTCGTTGCGGCGCCTGCGCCGACTGTGCGACGCTATGGACCGACCGGCTCCGATCCGTCAAATCGAGGAGAAACAATGCTGAAAACGTATAGGGGAAGCTGCCATTGCGGCGCGGTGAAATACGAGGCCGATATCGACCTCGCGCAAGGCGCGGCCAAGTGCAATTGCACCTTTTGCCTGAAGGCGCGGGCGTGGGCCGCGACGGTCAAGCCCTCGGCGTTTCGCCTCATCTCCGGCTCTGGCGAAGGCGTCGCCTATCATCGGCATGAGCAAGCGCCGGTGAAATTCCATTGCGGCGTTTGCGGCGTTCATACCCATGCGCGCGGCGACGCCGACTATATGGGCGGCGCTTTCGTCCAGATATTCGTGGCCACGCTCGACGATGCCTCGCCGGAAGAGCTCTTGAGCGGGCCGGTTCGCTATTGCGACGGACGCAACAACAACTGGACGAACCCGCCCGCCGAAACTCGTCACCTCTAGACTAGAGAGAACTGCGTTTAGGCCGAATCGCTCGAGACGTCATTGCGAGGAGCGAAGCGACGAAGCAATCCATTCATAGGGCTAGCCTTACGAATGGATTGCTTCGCTTCGCTCGCAATGACGGGTGGGTCTACCCAAAGCAACTCGCTCTAGCCGCGAGCGGCGGGTTCCGCGTGGGACCCATCGCCCTAGCTAAAGAAATCTGCGGCCGGGTAGCTAGAGCTGCGGAGGATCGACGGTATTAACGAAATTCCCGATCGGCGCTGGCTTGGCCCGATCGGGAGGGGCGCGGCGCCTCGCTTCGCGGCTCAGGCCAGCGCCTTCTCCATCAGCCGCCGCAGCCTTCCGGCGAAAGCTTGCGCGTCGACCGGCGTTTCGCCTTCCATCAACCGCGCCTCGTCGAAGACGAGCCAAGCCGCGTCCTCGATCAGCGACTTGTCCGATTGCTCCTTGTAGCGCTTGGCCAGCGAGACGACGAGCGGATGGCCGGCATTAACTTCCAGGATCGGCTTGGCGCGGGTCCCGAGCCGGCCATGCGCGGCGAGCATTTTTTCGAGCTGCCGGTCTGGCCCGAATTCCGGCGCGACCAGGCAGGCGAGGCTGTCGGTCAGGCGATCGGAAGCGCGCACTTCGCCGATCTCCTCGCCGAGCGTTTGCTTGAAAAAGGCGAACAGCGTCGCGACTTCCGCGGAGGGCGCTTCGCCGGCGGTCGACTTGGCGCCCTCGACCAGGGGGATCGTCTTGATGTCGGCCGCGCCTTGCGTCACCGATTTGAACGGCTTGCCCTCGTACCCCGCCGCGGTCGAAACCCAGAAGGCGTCGACCGGATCGGAGAGCAGCAGCACCTCGACGCCGCGGGCGCGGAAGCCTTCGAGCTGCGGGCTCGTCTCGAGGCGCTTCGAATCGTCGCCCGTGAGATAGAAAATCGCTGTCTGGTTCTCGCGCAAGTCCTTCACATAATCGGCGAGCGTGCGCTCGACCTTGGGATGGGTCGAGGTGGCGAAGCGCGCGAGCTTGAACAAGGCGTCGCGCCGCTCCGGGTCTTCGTAGAGACCCTCCTTGATCACCGCGCCGAAATTCTCCCAGATCTTGGCGAATTTCTCCTTGTCGCCGTCCTCCTGGCTGTCCGCCAGCTTGGTCAGCTCCTGCACGATGCGATTGGCGACGCCTTTCTTGATCGCCGCGAAAACAGGGCTCTCCTGGATCATCTCGCGCGAGACGTTCAGCGGCAGATCGGCGCTGTCGACGACGAGGCGGACGAAGCGCAGCCAGCCGGGAAGAACCTCGGTGTCCTGGCTGATCAGGACCCGGCGCACGTAGAGCTTGTTGCGGCCTTTTCTCGCCGGATCGAAGAGATCGAAAGGACGCGAGCCGGGAACGAAGGCGAGGACCGTGTATTCGTGGCGACCCTCCGCCCGATAATGGATGGTCAAAGCCGGCTCGTCGAACTGGCCGCTGAGGCCGCGGTAGAATTCGGCGTACTCTTCCGGCTTGACCTCGGATTTCGATTTGGCCCAAAGCGCGGCGCCGTCGGCGATGCGGCGCGGCTCTGCGCCGGGCTTCTCGATCAGATCGATTGGCACGGCGACCGCGCCGGAATGTTCGCGCACGATGCGTTCGAGGCGATAAGCCTCGGCATATTCGTGCGACGAGTCGTTGAGATGCAGGACGACCTTCGAACCCCGTTGCGGCGCGGCCTCGAGCGACAGCGGCGCGATCGTGTACGCGCCCTTGCCATCCGAGGACCAGCGCCAGGCCTCGTTCGATCCGGCGCGGCGGGTCTCGACCACCACTTGGTCGGCGACCATGAAGGCCGAATAGAAGCCGATGCCGAATTGGCCGATGAGGTTGGCGCCTTCCTTTTCCGATTCCGCCGCGCTGAGCCTGTCGAGAAAGGCGCGGGTGCCGGATTTGGCGATCGTGCCGAGGCCTTCGGCGAGGTCGCCGCGGCTCATGCCGACGCCGTTATCGGAAAATGTGAGAGTCTTAGCGTCCGGATCGACGGCGATCGTGATGGCGAAAGGCGCCCCGCCCTCGCTGAGATCAGGTCTGGCCAGCGATTCGTAGCGGAGCTTCTCGCACGCGTCGGCGGCGTTGGAGACGAGCTCGCGCACGAAGATGTCGCGGTCCGAATAGACCGAATGGACCATCAATTGGAGCAGGCGCGCAACATCGGCCTCGAAGCTTTGCGTCTTGGCCGCGCTTTGGTCGGCTCCCGCCGCCGCCTCGGCTTCGTTGGCGTTCGGATGAACGTCGGTGGTCACAACAGCCTCTTCTGAATGACGAATTGCCCGTTTCGCTCCGCCATGCGGCGGCGGAGTCAGCGTTCATATCGCGGGGAAGCGGCCGGCTTGCAAGCCTTGGCGGCGATCCGGAATTTGGGGCGGCCAAAAAAAAGCGGACCGGCTGGAGGGGTTCCGCCGGTCCGCTGGCCTGCGAGGCAAGTTTCGATTCGACTGATTGCTCGGGGGCTGGGGGGCTGAAAAACCGAGCAGCGGTCAAATCGCTCCTTCGCGGCTAGACCTTCACCATGACCGACCCATGCGGCGCGCAATTGGCGGTATCCGGGCGAAAATATGACTTCGATCACGGCTCGGTGATGGCCGGAAAGTGCGAATGCGCTTCCTTAACGCGACTGCTTTTCCGCCGCCGGATGGGCGAGCGGTTTTCTCGGCCGCGCGACCGCCGCGATTTTCTTGATCGGCTTGGCTTCCGCCTCGATCGGCTTTGCTTCGCGCTTTTTGACGAATCGCGCATGCGACGCGCGGAGCGAGCCGAGCTTCGCGCCCTTCACAGCGCCTTGCAGGGCCAACGGCGCGCTGGCCGCCTGTCCTGGCTCGCCGGATTCTTGCTTGTCCGGCGAGGCGGCGTAAGCGCTGGCGCTTTCCGGCGCGGCGAAGGGCTCGGTCTTTGCCTTGGCCACCGGCCCGGTCCAGCCGGGCTTCGGTCCGACAAAGACCGGCACCGGATCAAAATGCGGGGCGGGCGCCGCGGCCATGAGCACGGGGTCCGTCGGGTTCGCGGCCGCGGTCAAGCCGCGGGCGAGGCCGCCGCGGCCGGCCGAGGCGACAGGCTGCGGCTCGGCGGCGCGCATGTCCTCCTCGTCGGCCGCCAGCAACGCGGCGCGGCCGCGGCGCGAGCAAACTTGGCTGCGCATGTCCGGGGCCGGGCCGATTCCGGGCGAGGGGAGATTATCGACGAGGCCGAGGCCGCTCCCGCCGCCGCCGAACAGGCCGGCAAGGCCGCCGCCTTGTCCAAAACCGCGCTCGAACAAGGCGATCGCCATCGCGGTGCGCTCGCGCGCCGTCGGCGCCCCCAAGACGACGACGATCAGGCGTCGACCGCCGTGAGTAGCGCTCGCCACGAGATTGAAGCCGGCGGCGCAGGTGAAGCCGGTCTTCATCCCGTCCGCGCCCGGATAGCGGCCGATCAAGCCGTTATGCGTGGGTATGTACCGATTGCCGAGCTGCAGAGCGCCGATGCCGAAAAGCCCCGCCTCCTCGGGGAAATCCTTGTAGAGCGCGCGACCGAGCATCGCCATGTCCCGGGCGGAGGTGACTTGTCGATCGTCCGGCAAGCCGTTCGGATTGACGAAATGCGATTCCTTCAAGCCGAGCTTGACGGCGGTCGCGTTCATCTCGTCGGCGAAATTCTCGACCGAGCCCGAAACGCCCTCGGCGATCATCACGGCGATGTCGTTCGGCGATTTGACCATGAGCATTTTGAGCGCGTTGTCGAGCGTGACCTCCGTCCCTGGCCGGAAGCCCATTTTCGACGGCGCCATGCTCGCCGCGCGCTCCGACATGACGAAAGGCGTATCGAGCGTCACCCGTCCGTCGCGCACGGCGCTGAGCGCGACATAGGTCGTCATCAGCTTGGTCAGCGAGGCGGGGTACCAATTGTCTGTGGCCTCGCGCTGGTAGAGGACTTGACCGCTGTCGGCGTCGATCACCAGAGCGGGTGTGGCGAGGGCGGGGCTGACGAAAGTCAGCGCGAGCAGCGTTGCAAGCATCCCGACACGGCGCAGGCGGCCAAACTGCATCAATCCGTCTCTTTCTCCAAGCGGCGCTCCCACGCGATTTTGAAGGCGTAACCGAGCGGGTCGAACAGTCGTCCCTAGTTAAGCGAAAGCTTAGCGGTCGTCCATGGCCAATCCCTCGCGGGCGGTCCCGGGCGAAAACCTTGAAGGGATTCGATCCATCACGAAGAGTAACCCAGAATTGATTGGCTTAGTGCCATAGGCGGCTATTATCAAGAACAGTCGTTATTGGGTCCTGGAAGATGAGTTTCGTTTCTGTCCAGCACGCGACGGCGGCGCTGGCCCTCGCCGGCGTAGCTTGCGCGGCGGCGCCCAGCCTTGCGGCCGAGGTCCCGCCAGTCAAGGCGGTCGTCGAACTCTTCACCAGCCAAGGTTGTTCGTCTTGTCCGCCGGCCGACCGGGTTTTGGGCGAATTGGCTCGCGACCCCGAAACGCTCGCGATCTCCTATCCAGTCGATTATTGGGACTATATCGGCTGGAAGGATACGCTCGCCGAGCCGAGTTATACTCAGCGCCAACGAGCTTACGCCAGATCGAGCGGCCGCGGCGTCGTCTACACGCCGCAAGCGATCGTCAACGGCGTCGCCGACGCGGTCGGCAGCGACCTCGCTCAGATCGAGGCGGCCGAGGCGCGGACCCGCGAACGGCCGGACGTCTTGTCGGCGCCGCTCGCGGTTTCCGAGCAAGGCGGCGCGGTCGTCATCTCGCTTGGCGCCGGGCCAGCGGGGAAAACGTACAAAGCCGGCGTGTATCTGATCGCCTTGGCCAGCAGGCGCACGGTCGCCATTCAGCGCGGCGAGAACGCCGGCGCGACGCTGACCTATTCCAATGTCGTGCGCGCCGTTACGAAGATCGGCGAGTGGAATGGGTCGCCCACCGTCCTGAAGGCAAGCCTCGATCAGGCGCATGTCAACGGCGCGGATTCATACGCCGTGATCGTACAGGAGGGCGACCGAAGCGCGCCCTCGGCCATTCTCGCCGCGGCCAAGGGGCCGCAGCCGCCTTCGCTTTAGATCATGTGAAAGCGGTGCGGAAAAGGCCGCGCGGCGCCGTCGCGAGGCGGAAAATGCTGCGCCAAGAGATCGCCGCAGCGCGTCGCCGCGCCAATCAAAGCCTCTGCGGTCGCGCCGCTTTTCATGTCGATCAACAATTGATCGATCAGCGCCTGCCAATCTTTCTGCGGAATCGCCTTCGCCGCCGCTTCGTCGGCGATGATGCGGGCGAAACGCTCGGCGGACGAAACATAGAGAAGCACGCCGCTGCGCGCCCCGCCGCGGGCGAGGCCCCGCAAGGCGAATTGTTCGAGCGCGGCGCGGTGGGCGTTGGCGCGGCGGACCCGCGCCGGCGTCAGCGCCAGCCGCAAAGCGGGCAGGGTCAGGATTACGAGGGCGACGAGAAAGACCGTGAGCTGAACGAGATAGATTCTTTCGGCCGAAATCTCGGTGAGCTGCAAAAGCGGCCACGGCGCGATCAGGGCGAGCAGGGCGCTCCAGACGAAGGGCATGATTTCGTAATTCGACGACGCCCGGGCAAGGACAAAAACGATCTCGCCGCTGGTGCGCGATTGCGCCGCGCGCAGCGCGGCTTCGATGCGGGCGGCCTCGTCGTGATTGATCATCACCAGCTCCCCGAGGCGCCGCCGCCTCCCGACGAGCCGCCGCCGCCGGAAAAACCGCCGCCGCTCGAAAAGCCGCCTCCGCTCGAAAAGCCGCCGGAAAATCCGCCGCCCGAACTGCGGCCGCTCAACAACATAAAGAGCAGGGCGCGGCCGATCCCGCCTTGCCGATGGACGATCTGGATGAAGACGAGCAGAAAAATAACGCCGAACAAGAGCAGC
The DNA here is from genome assembly GCA_021325385.1 of Alphaproteobacteria bacterium. Classification (GTDB taxonomy): domain Bacteria; phylum Pseudomonadota; class Alphaproteobacteria; order Rhizobiales; family Beijerinckiaceae; genus Roseiarcus. The sequence goes on along the minus strand of JAJPHH010000182.1, from coordinate 3,683 downwards.
GGCAGGAGGGCCAGAAAGCTCGAATCGTCCTCCTCGCGCAGCGCCGGCCGCTTCTGCCAATCGGCGGAATCGGTCGTCAGCACGGCGATGACGTCGTCGACGCCGCGCGTCACGCCGCCGTTGAAGTCGCCTGCCTTGAATCGCGGCGCGACGGCGTTGGCGATGATGATTTTCGAAGTCGCGTCGGTGAGCGTCCCTTCGAGCCCATAGCCGACCTCGATGCGAACCCGATGCTCCTTCGGCGCGATCAGGAACAGGACGCCGTTGTTCTTCTTGGCTTCGCCGAGCCGCCAGGTCCGAAAAAGCTGATTGGCGTAAGGTTCGATCTCTTGGCCTTCAAGCGAGGCGACCGTCGCCACGACCAGTTGAATGCCGGACTTGTCCTCGAGATCTTTGAGCTTCGCCGTCAGCGCCGCGCGGGTGTCCGGCGAAAGGATATTGGCCTGATCGACGACGCGGCCGCTGAGCGGCGGGAAATTGAGCTCGGCCGCCGCCGCCGCGCAGGCCAAAAGGGCGGTTGCGACGAGGGCGAGCAAGAACGCCGCGGCGGGCCCCCTCCCGTACCCTCCCCCGCTTCGCGGGAGAGGGAACGGCCAGCGCCGCGCCTTAACGGTCATCGCTCGGCCGCGCGACAGCGTCAGCCGCGGCGTCGAAGCCCCCTCTCCCGCGCGCAGCGCGGGGGAGGGTACGGGAGGGGGCCTGCGCGCGCCGATCAACGAAGCGAACTTCGCTTAGAACTTCACCTTTGGCGCGCCCTGCGCGCTGCTATCGGCGGTGAACTCCGCCATCGGCTGGTTGGAGCGGAAGAAGGTCGAAGCCCACAGCACGCCGGGGAACGTGCGCAATTCGAGATTATAGTCGCGCGCCGCCTGGATATAATCTCGGCGAGCCACAGCGATCCGGTTCTCGGTGCCTTCGAGCTGCGCCTGCAAGGCGAGGAAGTTCTGGTTCGATTTCAATTCCGGATAATTCTCGCTCACCGCCAGCAGCCGACCGAGCGCGCCGGAAAGCGCGTTCTGCGCGTCCTGCAACTGCTTGACCTTTTCCGGATCGGTGAGCTGCGAAGCGTCGACATGGATCGACGTCGCCTTGGCCCGCGCCTCGGTGACCTCGGTCAGCACGTCTTTTTCCTGCTTGGCGTAGCCCTGGACCGTGGCGACGAGGTTCGGAATGAGGTCCGAGCGCCGCTGATACTGGTTCTGCACCTCCGCCCACGCCGCCTTTGCGGCCTCCTCTTTGGTCGGGATGCGATTGTAGCCGCAGGCCGAGACTGTCAGCCCGACGGCGAAAAGGATGGCGAGCGCGCGCAGGCGCGAGAGGATGACTGGCAAGGAGAGACCCCCAGCATTGAGCGCGCCGCGAGCGCAGCGGCGGCGAGCACATATAGGGTTGAAATCGGCGCCGGCAAAGAGCCGGGCGATGCTTTCCGGTTCACGCCGGCTCGTCGGCGGCCTTTCGGGCGAGCAGCTTTTCGACCTCGTCGGCCGCGCCGAGCGCGCCGTCGCGGGGGCCGAACAATCCGGCGGCGCGGCGCGCTTTCGCGCGGTAATCGGGATTTCTCAGGATGTCCTCGGCGGCCGCCCGGATGGCGGCCGCATCAGATTCCTGGCCAAGGACGCGGCCGGCGCCCAATTCCGCGACGATTGCGGCGTTGGGCGCCTGGTCGGGAATGAAGCCCGGCAGGACGAGCGTGGGCGCGCCGTGTTTCAGCGCCCGCATCACCGTTCCATGGCCGCCATGGGTGACGACCAGCGCCGCCGCCGCCATCAGCGCATCATGATCGGCCGCCGGCGCGACGACGGCATTGGCCGGAACAGTCAGGCGATCGGGGTCGATGGCGCGCCCGACCGTCGCCACGACGCGCAAATCGAGCGGGGCGAGCGCGTCGAGGGTTCGCTGGATGAGATCGGGCGCGGCCTGGATCGGATCGGTCGAAAAGCTGATCAGCGCGAGCGGCCGCTGATCGTCTTTACGCCAGGGCAGCGCGATCGGCCGCGCATCGGCCTCCATTTCCAGCGCCGGGCCGACATAGCGAATATTGCCAGCGCCTTCGGACGCCGCTCGGCCCTGCTGGACGGCCCCGAGCGAGGTGACGATGACGCGTTCCTCGGACGACATATGTTCCTCAAAAGGCGGCAAGGGCGCGAAGCCGCCCTTTTCTCGAAACGAACTCATGTCCTCGATGATTCCCCGGAACGCGTCGGCGACGTGAGACAAAGCCATGTGCACCATCACGGCTGCTGGCCGCTTGCTGCGCCGAGCGGCCAGTCGGGCGGCGAGAAACAGGTAATCGACGAGAATGAAATCTGGCTTTTCATCGTCGATGAAGGTACGAGCCTGCGATTCGACGGCCGGCGAAGAAAGGAAACACAGCTCTCGCCCGAATGGAGATTGTCTATAGAGATCGAGCTGCGCATAAGCGTCAGTGAATTCGATGGCGCAAAACGGCGTCGGCTTCATGCGCGGGATCATCTCCGGATCGCCGGCGAAAACCGCCTCGTGGCCGCGTTCGGTCAACGCTCGGGCGATGCCGAGACTCGGTGGAAGATTGCCGCCGCCGGAAAAGACCAGAAACAGAATGCGCGCCATGATCTGATCCCCATCGCGCTGCGTTTGCGAGACGTCCGAACCTATTCCGGTAGCCCGAGCAAGCGGCCGCCAGCCAGAATTCTGTCGACGATCGATTCTTCGAGGCCGAATTCGGTAAAGAGCCTGAGCCGGAAATTCGGCTCGAGCGCCAAGCCTCGCGCGAGAACGGGCTTCGCCTCGGCCATCCGCCCCGCCAGCGCCAGCGCAATCGCCTGGAAGATATAGAACGAGCTGAAGCCGACGACTTGCGCCGCCTGAGCAGCGCAGGCGGCGGCGTCATCATACCGGCCTTCGTGAACGGCGACGACGCCGAGCGAGCCGTACGCTTCATAGGCCATCCGATCGAAGGGGCTGAGGCGAAGCGCCCTTTGGGCGTGAAGAACAGCGCCCGCATCGCCATTGAACGCGAGAACGCGCGCAGCGTAAAAATGAGCCATCGCCGAGGAAGGATTGAGCGACAAGGCGCGCTCGATGACGCGCCGCGCGGTTCGATAGTCGCGCTCCAATTGCGCGATGATCTGAGCTGAGATAGCGAGCGCGGTCGAATCGTCGGCGCCGGAGGCGATGACGGCGTGCGCGTGGCGAAGCGCCGCCGCTTTCTCTTCTTCCTGAAATCCGGCCGACATATAGCGCATCTCGTGGCAGCGCGCGATCAGCGCATGCGCGGCGGCGTAACCGGGATCGAGCTTCAGCGCTTGTTCGAGGAGCGGCCGCGCCGCCTCGACCTCTTTCGGATGAAGCAAGGCGACATGGGCCAAGGCCCGCAAATACAAATCGTAGGCGCCGAGGCTGTCCGGCCGCTTGCGGCGCGAGCGCTCGATTTCCGATTGCCGGAGGCTCGGCTCGACCACGCCGACGATGCGGTCGGTGATCTGATCCTGGAGATCGAATACGTCCTCGATCGCGCCGTCATAGCGGTCGGCCCAGAGATGGGCGCCGGTTTCCGCCTCGATCAGTTGCGCGGTGATGCGCACGCGGTTGCCCGCTTTGCGCACGCTGCCTTCCAGCACATAGCGCACGCCGAGCTCGCGCCCGGCCTGGCGGATGTCCACCGCCTTGCCCTTGTAGATGAAGCTCGAATTGCGGGCGATGAC
>JAJPHH010000085.1 GCA_021325385.1 Alphaproteobacteria bacterium | reverse complement strand
TCGGAGGGTTGAAAGCCCATCAGGATCAGGCCGTTATTAAGCATGCCCATGAGCAGAGAGCCGATCAGCGCGCCGAGGATCGAGCCGACGCCGCCATTGAGCTTGGTCCCGCCGACGATCACCGCGGCGATGACGGTCAAAAGGTCCGTCTCGCCCAAAGTATAGCGAGCGCCGTTGAGCCGGCCGGCATAGAGCAGGCCGGCCAGGGCGGCGACGACGCCGCTGAGCAGCATCACGGCGAAACGCAGGCGCAGCACTTTGATGCCGGCGGCGCGCGCCGCCTCGGCGCTGTCGCCGACGGCATGGACATGCGCCCCGAACCGCGTCTCGCGGTAGGCGAAGGCGCCGATCGCGACGGCGGCGATCGTCCAAAGGATCAGGGAAGGCGCGCCGAACAGCGCGCCTGAGCCGAACAGAGCGTTGAACGCGTCGTTTTCGATCGGCACGGATTTCAAGTCGGTCATCCGCCGCGCGACGCCGGCGAAGACGCCCATGGTCGCCAGAGTGACGAGAAAGGACGGCAGGCGGCCATAGGCGACCAGCGCGCCGTTGAGCGCGCCGATCGACGCGCCTGCGGCGAGCCCGGCCGCGACGCCGATCGGCCACGGCCAGGCGCGCAGGACGATCGCGGCGAGCAGCGCCGAGACCGCGACGACGGAGCCGAGCGAGAGATCGATTTCGCCGGCGGTCAGCGCGAACACCGTCCCGACCGCCATCACCGTGACCGGCGTCGTCTGCTGCACGATGTTGACGAGATTGGTCGGGGTGACGAAGCCGTCGTCGCGGAGGATGACGCTGAACGCCGCGAAAATCGCCAGAAAGCCGACATAGATGACATAGCGGCTCGGCGGCATGGCCTTGACCGCCGCCAAGATGGCGCTTGCCGGATCGAGGCGAGCGGAGCGCGCCGGCGGCATTGTTTCCTGTCCCTGTGAGCGCAGACCGGCGCTCGTTCGACTATCGCGCATCGGCTCCGACCAGCGGCGCGGCTGAGCGCCGCGCCGCCTACTCGCTCCAGATTACTTCAGCGCCTCGAGGATGGATTTCGGCGGCTCGCGGTGCAGCGATTCCTGCCAGCCCTGCGCGATATTGTCCTTGGTGACGGTCAGGACCGGCGCGACGACGAAGGCCGGCGCGGGCTTGTCGATCAGGCCGTAGCCGGCGGCGGTCGCCATGGCGCGGCCGAGCTCGTAGGCTTTATCCGCGACGATCGCGACGACATTGCCGCCCTTGACCATGTCGAGGCCGATGGGCTCGGAAAGATCGAGCGTGACGATCTTCGTATGCTTGTTGCCGGCCGCGCGCAAAGCCGCGAGCACGCCTTCGGCCGGCTCGGCCCAGGTCACGTAGACGCCGTCCAAATCCGGATTCTTCAGCAGCAGCGCCTGGGCGATGTCCTGCGCCCGGGCGGGATCGGTTATGCCCTGCTGGGCGACGATCTTGATGTCGGGATAGTCGGATTCGATCGTCGCCTTGAAGGAATTGTCGCGTTGATTGGTCACGTAATACTGCGCGTCGTGATAGATCCAGGCGATCTTGCCCTTTTTGCCGAGCGAGGCGGCGAGCGCGTCGGCCGCGTGCTTGCCCATCTGGAACAGATCGTCGGTGACGATCGCGACGTAATCCTTGCCCTGCACGAAGTCTTTCGGCTTGTTCGACAGAAGTACGATCTTGACGCCCGAGGCGACCGCCGGCTTGAACGCCTCGGCCGAGGTCACAGGGTCGAGCGGCAAGGCGAGGATGGCGCTGGGCTTCTTGGCGAGGACGGTCTCGACGTCGCTCTTCTGCTTGGCCGCGTCGAAGCCGGCGTCGGTCTGGGCGATGACGCTCATGCCGAGACGATCGAATTCGTCCTTGGCGCCGGCCGTCACCGCCGTGACGAAATCCGAGGACGTGTGCCAGAGCAGGGCCGCGGTATATTTGCCCGCCTTCAGCTTGGCGACTTCGCTGTCGCTCAAAGTCAGGGCGCTGGACGGCGTCGCCTTTTCGCCGCCGGGGCCGACCGTCTCGCCCGCATAGGCGGCGGCGCCGCTCGCAACGAACGCGCCGGCCAGGGCGGCCGCGAGCGCTCGGCTCAAAAGACGTGTTCTGCTGGTCATGATTCGCTCCTCCCTTTTCCGCTGTTGGACAGCTCCTCCTCGTGGCGCGAACGCAACGCCGTATGCGCTCGCCGTCGTTTTTGCCCCTTTAGTTCGTCTAATTGACGAATTAAAGGCGAGGCTTCACCCTCTGTCAAGAGCCGGCCTATCCTGCAGCGCCGGCAAGATAAGCGGCGAGGGCGAGGATTCCGTCGTAATAATCCTTAAGGTTCACGTTTTCGCCGAGCGTGTGGCAGATGGTTATGTCGCCGGGCGCAAAATAGACGCCGGGAACGCCCAAAGCCGCGAAGAACGGCAGTTCTGACCAATAGGGCGCGGCCTCCACGCGGCCGCGATCCGGCCTGAGCGCGCGGACGGAAGCGGCGAGCCGATCGACCCTGCCGCGGTCAGGCGGGCTCTCGAACGGGCGCCCGCCGATCGGATGATCGCGGCCGGCTGGATAGGCGAAGTCGACTTTGACGCGATGATCGGCGATCGCCGCGCGCACTGCGGCCTCCATTCTCTGCCGAACCGGCTCGAGCTCGACGCGGGGCGGGATTTTGGCGATGAGATCGATGGTACATTCGCCGGGCACGGCGATAGAGCCGCCGCCCTTGATCCCGGTCGGCAGGACGAAGCCGGCGCCGACCAGCGGATGGCTTTCGCCTTTCGCCAATTCGTCTGAATAGCGCCACAGCGCGGTCAGCGCCTGGTTGGCCGCTTTCAAGGCGTCGACGCCGAGTTCCGGCACGCCGAAATAAGCGGACTTGCCGGTCAGCGTAATATCGCAGATGAAGAAGCCCATATGCGCGACATAGAGGTCGAGCATGGTCGGCTCGACATAGATGGCGAAATCCGGTCGCGGCAATTCGCCCTTGCCGATGCGATCGGCCAAGGCGCGCGCGCCGGCGCTGACGCCGCTGCCGGGCTCGCCGCTTTCCTCATCGCCGACAAAGGCGAAGAGCACGGTTGGCTCGAGCGGCAGACCGGCGCGGTCCAGAATACGTACCGCAGAAAGGATCGTGCAGAGTCCCGCCTTCAGATCGCTCGCGCCGCGGCCCCAGACCGCGCCGTCGATCAGCGCGCCGGAATAGGGGCTCTCGCGCTCCGTGCCGGCCCAGCGCTCGCGCCAGCCGCGCACATGCACCGTGTCGGTGTGGCCGATCAAAAGGAGCGTATCGGCGCCAGGCCGACCTTTGCGCAGCGCCGATACGTTCGGTCTGCCTGGCGCAAAATCCCTTAGCTCGACATCCTGCGCCCCGATCGCTTTCAGCTCCTCGGCAAGCAGACCGGCGAAGGCCGCCTCCTCGCCGGTGACGCTCGGCGTCCCGATCGCCCGCCGGAGCAAGGCGAGCGCAGCTTCCGGCTCGAAAGCTTCCCTGAGGCGCGCGATGAGCCGCTCGTCGACTTTGGTCATCGCGACGCTCCGCTCAGGACTTTCGGCGCCGGCAGCGGCAATTCGCCGGGCAGATCCGGCAGGCCGAACAGCTCTTCGTGCAGCCAGTTCAAGGCCACCGCCAGGGCGCCGACCACGCCCGCTCGGTTCTGCAGGGCGCTGGCGCAGATGTCGAGCGGCCGCGGCGCGCAGCGCGCGGCGTGAGCCTGGAGCCGATCCAGGAATTCTTGTCGCCCGCCGATCGAGCCGCCGACGACGATGAGCTGCGGATCGAACAGGGCCGCGACGGCGGCGGCGGCGAGCGCGGCGATGCGCGCGGTCTCGTCGATGATCTTGGCGGCGAGCTGTTCGCCCGCGGCCAGGCGCTCGAAAATCTCCTTCACGCTCTCTGCGCCGCCGCCGGCGGCGCGATAGCGGCGCAACACGCCGCCGGCGCCGATTTCATATTCCAGCGCGCCGTGGCTGCGCGTCTCGGACGAAAAGGCGTCGCCGCCGATCGGCAGGTAGCCGATCTCGCCGGCCGCGCCATTCTCGCCGCGGATCAACCGGCCATTGGCGGCGAGGCCGAGGCCGACGCCGGTACCGAAGGCGAGGAAGGCGACATGCGCCGCGTCGCGGGCCCGGCCTTGCCAGATTTCGCCGAGCAGCGCGAGATTCACGTCATTCTCGATCAGGACATGGCCGCCGAGCTTGTCTTTCAACAGGCCGCCGACCTCCAATTCGTCGAAGCCGGGCACGTTCGGCGCGAGGTCGATCGCGCCAGTCCTTTTGTTAACGACGCCCGGCGTGCCGATCGCGGCGCAGAGCACGCGCGAAGGATGGGCCTTGACGTCCCGCGCCAGCTTGGCGGCGAGCCGCGCGATCTGATCGAGAACCGCCTTGCCGCCGCGCCGATCGGTCGGCTCGGTGACTTCGAGCAGCGTGGCGCAAGTCATGTCGGCGATTGCGGCCGTCACCTTGGTCCCGCCGAGATCGACGCCGACGACATAGCCGGCCTCGGGACAGAGTTCGTAAAGCACCGCGGTCCGGCCGATATTGCCGCTGGTGCGGCCGACCGGCCGCGCCCAGCCGCGCTGTTCGAACGCGTCGACGACTTCGGAAATCGTCTGCTTGGAGAGGCCCGTGGCCTTGGCGAGATCGGCCCGCGAGATCGGGCCTCTATGCAACAGGCCCTCGAACACCGCGCGCTGGGAAAGCTGCCGGGTCACTCGGGGTTGCGGGATTTGCTGCAGCATCGCGCCGGGGAGTTAGTTCGGACTGGAGCCGAATTATATGTCCGGCAAGCGGAGCCGCTGTCAACAGCCGAGGCGACGGCCGGAGCCGCCGCTGCCGAGGCCATTCGCGTACGGTTTGCGCCGGGCTGCGCGGCCCGGCAGAGGGGCTCGCAAGGGCCGTGCTTGCCAGGCCGCGCCGTCGACCGCGATCGATTGGCGGCCCGTCCGGTCTCAATGCGGGGCGGTCGGACGGAGCTCCCTCGCGTAATCGGCGAACGCGGCGTAATTCGCCCCGAGCGTGCGCGCCGCCTCGGCCAAATCGTCCAGCGTATAGCCGACTTTGTCCTCCGCTCCCTCGATGAGTTCGGCGTCCGTCCCGCCAAGCGAGGGCTGGACGCTCGGCGGGAGATCGAGGACCCAATCCGGCTGCACCAGATTGGGCTCGCGGCTGGCGGTCCAGGTCGAGTGGACAATGTTGTCGCGCAGCGCGCTGAGGCCGTGCGGGACCCGCAAATATTCGCAGATGCGGTCATATTGGCCGATCTCGACCTTGCGATAGCGCAGTATGTTGAGGAAAGCCCGGCGCTTGTCTTCGAAGCTGAGGCCGCGCGTCATCAGCGCGACGGCGGTGGGATCGATCCTGGCGAGGCTCGCCGTAATTTCGGCCATCAGTCGCTCGTAGCGCGCGAACCATTGGATAATGGTCCCAAACAGGAGCAAATGGCGCTCGGTCAAATTGTCGGCCGGCATTATCTCTCCACGCCGCGGCGGCGATTGGCGGCCCTCATTGGAGGGCGACGCTGACCTCAAGCAAGTCGCCGCGAAGCGTCAATCTCAACGCGTCACCGCCGAGGGATGGGAGCAGACGCGACGCAATGAATCTTCGACCACGCCGCCGCCGCCAAGGATAGGAACCTTAAACTTCCTCAAAGAGTTGTGGCGAATGATGAGCGAATTCGAAATCGAGCCCCTCGAGGCGATCACCATCGAGCCCGAGACGCGCGGGGATTCGCGTAGCCTTTTCCGCTTGTTCTTCAATCATCGCCTGCTCGCCGACCAATTGACCGCCGCCGAGGCTCACGGCCTGGTCGGCGACATTTTGGAGCGCGCGACGCTGCCTGACCGCGCGGCCACGATCCCGCTCGAGAGTCTCAACGCCAGCAACGACGAGTAAAGGTCTGAACAAAAAGTCGGCTCCGCCTGAGGGCGGAGCCGACTGAACGGCGCGCGGGCTGGGGGGCAAGAGGCGCGCCGCACCAAACGCCTAAACACTCCACCGGCGGACGATGTTCCGGGCGTTCGGAAATTTTTTTTCGACGTCGCGGCGCGCCGCCTGCGGTGCGCGCGGGCTGGGGACGGCGCGCGACGCAGCTTGCATTATTGGGAAAAACGTGGGGAACTCGCCCGTCCTTCTCACTTCGAGGCTGGCATGAAGCTCCTCTTGCGGCGCATCGGCTTTGCAGCGGCTTTTTCCCTTCCGCTCGGCGGCTGCTTGGACGCAGTCGTGCACCCGCTGAATTTCGAGCCGACCGCTTACGAGGACAGCCTCTGCCCGAAGGGGCCGCAGGGCGGCGGCGAAATCGTCAATTACGGATGCGCCGCCGGCCGCACCTTCGCGCATCATCATTATTATCGTCATCATCGCCGGCGGATCGTGCGCGCCCGCTATTGACGGGCGCGCACGATCCGCCGGCGCCGCGATCAGCCGGGAGGGTGTTCGGAATGTTGCCCTTGGCCTTCCGGCGCGGGGGCGGAGGGCGCTGGGTGGCCATGCGTGGCCGGGCCGCTGATCAGGTCCTCGAAAAGCGCGGCCATTCTGTGCTTCAGCTCGGAGGCCGTGTGCGCTCGTCCGGCGTCGAATGCTTCTCTCAGGGAAAGCGCGAGCGCCTTTTGCGCATCGGCCACCAACTCGTCGAAATTTCGCATGGAGGCTTCCATCTTTCGTTGCGGCGTTGATGATAGGGACGATTGAAAAAATGATACAGAAGATGTTGGCGGTTGGTTGACGGAGGCCGCTCGCTGCGCCTCGAAAATTTGTCGCGCCTGCTCCCAATGCCGTTCGGCCTGGCCCGCCGGCCGGCCGGAAGTCTCCCAGAGGAGATGCGCGATTTCCCGGATGCGTCGCTCCTCGTCGTCCAAAATTTGCGCTTCCTTCCCTTCTATGTCGAAAGCACGACGCGAGGCGCGGCGCCTCTGCTCGGCGCCTTGCGCTCAGGTTCGACGCATGTGAGCCTAGACCAAGTCTCGGGCAATTCTAGGCGCGGTTTGCCGGAATAGTTAGCGAATACGGAGCAGCGCGTGCGAGCGAAGGGATTGGCGTTGGGCCTTTTGGCGGGGGCGACGCTCGCGTCAACCGTCGCCGCCGCGGAATTGCCGACCATGCGGTCCGAACCGCCGAGGCACGCGCGGCGTTGTCGAGTCGGCGGCATGGAGGGCTATTATGTCGCCGGCAGCCGCGTCTGCCTCAGAGTGAGCGGCTATGTTTCCGCCGGCGTGGAGGTAAGGAAAAGCTGGTCGCCGAAATGATCGCGCCTCAAGCGGCGGCGAATCCTTTCAATCGCCTGTAGAGATCCTGATAACGCGCAAGCCGTCGTCATAACGCGCGCGCCGCGCGGCGTTCGGCGCGAAAATGCGGTCCCGCTTGACGAGGCGCTCCGCGCCTTCGCCGAGCGAATCGAACAGCCCGGCGCCGGCCCCGGCGAGAATCGCCGCGCCGACGACGCCCGAATCGAGCGTCGCCATGCGTTCGATCTCGCAATTGAGAATATCGGCGCGGATTTGGCACCAAAGATCGGAGCGCGCGCCGCCGCCGGCATGGCGCAGCCTCGTCGCCTTCACGCCTGACGAGGCTTCGAGCGCGCCGAGCAAGAGCCTCACCGAATAGGCGACGCCTTCAAGCACCGCGCGCGCCATTTCGGGCGCGCCCATGGAAGCGTCCAGGCCTGAGAACGAGGCCCGCGCGGCGATGTCCCAAAGCGGCGCGCGCTCGCCTTGCAGATGCGGCAGGAAAATCGGCGCCGGCCGCGCCGGATCGCTGGCCGCCGCGAGCGTCGAGATTTCGTCGGCGCTGCGGCCGAGCAAGGCGGCCAGCCAGGCGACGGAGGCGCCGCCGGCTTGCGTCGGCCCGGCATGGAGCGTGACGCCTTCGCAAGCCGGGAACGCGATGACGCCCGGCGTCGGAATGCGGCGACGGGAGACGACGCCGCCGACCTCGCTCGTGCCGCTGAGATAGGCGGCGTCGCCGTCCGTCGCCGCGCCGGCGCCGAGCATGCCGGCCCAGGCGTCCATCGTACTGTTGATCGCGAGGAGCCCGGCGCCGGGCAAGCCGGAGCGCACGCGCCCGACCGGCGCAGCGACGCCGCGAAGCGGCGGCAGCCGCCCGGCCGCGCCCGGCGCGAGGTCGATCAATTCGGGAATATAAGCGAGGTTCCGGTCGACGACGCCGAACGAAGCCATCGGATCGGCCGCCGCTTCGCCGGTCAATTGCAGAAGGCAATAATCCTTCGGCGCCATGACCCAGCGCGTCTTCCGCCAAATATCAGGATGGGCCCGTTGGACGTAAGCCGCCCGGCTCAGGACGTGGCTGGCGTCGATCGGCAAGGGAGCCCCCCACCATTTCAGCCGATCCTCGGTCGCGACGCGCTCGTCGAGCTTGCGCGCCTCCTCGGCGCAACGGCCGTCCTGCCAGAGGATCGCCGGCAGCAGCGCTTCGCCGTTCTCGTCGACGAAGACATGCGTGTTGACCTGCGAGCACAGGCCGAGCGCAACGATCGCGCCGTCAGGCGCGGCCGCGACAAGATCCGCGAGCGCGGCAAGAACGCGCCTCATCCAATCGCCAGGATCTTGCTCGGCGCGATCGGCCGCGGGCCGCGTCGTCGGATAGGCGCTGGCATAGGTCCTCCGGACTCGCCCCGACAGATCGAAAAGCGCGCCCTTGACCGAGGTCGTCCCGACGTCGAGGCCGATCAGAAAGGCGTCGTCCATGCTGTGAAATCCCTGCCGCCGGCCGACTATAGCGGCTTGTTTGCGCTTTGCAGTCCCGATGCTAGTTTGAGCCTGCGGCGCCCAGAGAGAGTAGGGGGGATCAGGTGGACAAGAAATCTCGTCGGATCGTTGCGGCGCTGGCCGGCGCCGCGGCCGTGCTGGCGACGTCGCAGGCGATGGCCGGCGCCAAGATCGCGGTGATCACGCCCTATCTCGCGCAACCCGGCACGCAATTCTATGTCGAAGCGTTCCAGGGCGAGGCGAAAGCCAATGGCTGGGAGGTCAATGTCGTCGACACCAAGGGCGACGTCGCCGCCGCGATCAGCCGGATCGAGGACGCGACCAACCAGAAGGTCGACGCGATCGTCATCAATGTCGATCCCGCGCAAGTCGCGGCCGGTCTTGAAACCGCGAAGAAGGCCGGCGTGCCGGTCTTCGGCATGGACGCCGGCGCGAGCCCGTTGCTCGTCACCAACGTCACCAGCAACGGCTACGCCATGGCCGCCGACACCGCCGCCTATGTCGTCAACCGCATCAACGGCAAGGGCAATGTCGTGATGTTCGTCTACGATCCGTTTCCACCGGTTCAGGCGCGCGACGTGATCGCGGATGCGATTTTCAAGAACAATCCCGACATCAAGGTGCTCGACCGGATCACGCCCGACGTGAAGGACGGCGGCATCGCCGATTCGCGCGCCAAGATGGAGGCGCTGCTCGCCGCTCACCCGAACAAGGGCGACATCGCCGCGGTCTGGGCCGCCTGGGATCAACCGGCGCTCGGCGCCTTGCAGGCGATCGAAGCCGCGGGACGCGGCGGCGAGGGCATCGTCATCACCGGCATCGACGCCAATCCGCAAGCCCGCGAGGCGATTGCGAAGGGCGGCAATTTCGAGGCGTCGATGGCGCAGGATTTCAAAGGCATCGGCCGGACCACGGCCGACGCGGTCAAGCGCACGCTGGCCGGCGAGAAGATCAAGCAGAGCGTGATCTATGTGCCGACCAAGCTGATCACCGCGGCCAATGTGAAGGATTGAGCGGCCATTTCCTCCCCCGCGCAGCGGGGGAGGGGGACCGCGCGCAGCGCGGTGGAGAGGGCTCGCCGAGTCTGAGATTTATCCCTCTACCGCCGCGGCCCCTTCGTCATGCTTCGCTCGGTCCCCGTGTAATGCCCGTCGCCCTCGCCATCGCTCGAAAGTACGGCACGCTGATCGGCGTCGCCGCGATCCTCTTTTATTTCTGGATCAATCTCCCGGGCACGTTCCTCACCGGCCGCAACCTCCTCAACATTTCGCAGCAAATGAGCATGCTTGCGGTCGTCGCCTTCGCGATGACGGTGGTGATGGCGGTCGGCGATTTCGACTTGAGCGTCGGCTCGACGGCGAGCCTCGCCGGCATTGTCGCGGCCTTGGTCTTCGTTTCGGGCGGCCCCGTCATTGTCGGCGTCGCCGCCGCCTTGGCCGCCGGGCTGATCGGCGGATTGGTCAACGGTTTTCTGATCTCGTACGTCGGAATCTTGCCGTTCGTGGCGACGCTCGGTACGATGACCGTCTATAGCGGCCTCGCCTTTCGCCTGTCCGGGGGCAAGACCCTGTTCGGCGGCGCCATTCCCGCCAGCTTTTCGGGCTTCGCGCGCGACGGCGTCGCGCTCGGCGGGTCCGGCCTCGTCCTGCCCGATCTGACGCTCGTCGCGCTCGGCGCCTTGGTCGTGATCTGGCTCCTGCTCGAGCAGACGGTCTATGGTCGCAGAATTTACGCGATCGGCGGCAACAGCGAGGCGGCGCGGCTCGTCGGCATTCCGGTCAAGCCTTTGCGCCTGGCTGCGTTCGGTCTTTCCGGCCTCGGCGCGGCGACGGCCGGCCTGATGTACGCGAGCCGCGTCGCCTCGGCCAATCCGACGCAGGGCGCCGGCCTGATGCTCGATTCGATCGCCGCGGTTTTCCTTGGAACGACGATCAGCGAGCAGGGCGAGCCGCGAGTCTTGAACACGCTCGCCGGCGTGCTGATTCTCGGCGTGCTTGGCAATGGCCTGACCCAGATGAACGTCGACTCTTATGTTCGCGACATGCTCACCGGCTCGATCGTCATCGTCGCGGTGGCGGCGAGCAGTTTGAGCAAGCTGCGCAGCCGTTAGCTCCTGTCGCGGTTTCGTGGCGATCGTCGCGACAGGGTTCTCTCGGGATGCGAGAGCCTCGTCCCTACACGAGCTTTTGACCCGCAGAGGAGCCGGCGCGCGCGGTGACCAACCGGGCGAAGCGGCCTATACTGCCGGGCCTTTTTAGAAACGACCCGTTCCTTCCGGAGAAGAATGCATGCGCGCCAATATCCCCTTCCTTGTCGCTCTGAGCCTGGGTCTCGCAGCCCCCATCGCCGCGCCGGCTCCGCTCGCCTTCGCCCAGGCCCAGCAGCCGGAGGCGGAGCAGCCGGTCAAACAGATCGCCCTCAACCAGAAACAGATCGACTCGTACCTGGCGGCGAAAAAGGATATCGACGCAGTCGTCGAGAAATTGCCGGAGAGCGCGCAAGGAGCGCCGGATCCGAAAGTGATGGCGCAACTCGACGGGATCGCCAAGAAAAGCGGCCTCTCCGGTTACGACGACTATCTCGCCGTCGAGGACAATATCAGCCTCGTCTTGCAAGGCATGGACCCGCAGAGCAAGAAATATGTCGGCGCCGAGACCCTGATCAAACAGGAAATCGCGCAAGTGAAGGCGGATAAGAGCATGCCGCCGAAGGACAAGAAGGACGCTTTGGACGAACTGAACGCCGCGCTGAAATCCGCGACGCCCGTCCAATTTCCAGGCAATATCGAACTGGTGACGAAAAATTTCGACAAGATTCAGGCCGCAATGCCGCAAGAGCAAGAGGAGCAACAGCAGCCGAAGAAGATGTGAGGCGTTCGACAGCGCCCGCCGCTTCGCGTCGATGGTTCGGCGGGAAGCGAGACGCGCGGCGCGCGCACGCGAGGCGTTCGTTCGCCGATCAGACAGCGAGGCGAGCTACCACAGTTCGTCTAGCGTGAACAGCTCCTGCGGCCGCGCGACGCCGCGCAGCGCGTAACGGCCAACCGACACGAAAGGGCTCGGCTCGACTGCGGCCGAGGCGGCGAACGCCGCGGAGACCAGGACCGGCTGATCGACCGATCGGCACATCGCGGCGATCCGGTTGACCTCGTTGACCGCAGGCCCGATCACCGTGAAGTCGAGCCGCTCGCGGCTGCCGATATTGCCGTAATAGACTTCGCCGATATGCAATCCGAGGTACATGTCCGTCGCCGGCAGGCCCTGGCTGCTTCGGCTCGCATTGAGGGCGCGCACCGACTTTTGCGCGAGCCGCGCCGCCTCGAGCGCGGCTGCGCAGGCGTGGCGAGGCTCGGCCGCGGGGAAGATCGCCAGCACGCCATCGCCGATCAGTTTCAGCACGTCGCCGCGATTGTCGTGAATGGCCGAAATGATCGCGTCGGCATAGTCGTTGAGCAGCGGGATGACCAGTTCCGGCGGCGACGCGTCGGAGATGCGGGTATAATTGCGCAGGTCGGAAAACCACAGCACCGTCTCGATCCGGTCGGCGACGCCACGCGCGATCCGGCCGCTGAGGACGCGCTGGCCCGCGTCGCGGCCGAGATAAGTTTCGACCAATGTCCGCGCGATCCGGCCGAGCGAGGCGGATTTGATCGCCAAGCCAAGAAACGGCATGAGCCGCTCCAGGGCGGCGATTTCGTCATCGGCGAAGCCGCTCGGACGATCGGTCATCCACGACGAATAGAAGCAGTCCATTTCGCCGATCGCGCCGTCGGCGGCGAACGGGTTGACGATCGCCACATAGTCCGTGATCCCGGCGGCGTAGGCCTCGGCGAGAGGGGGAAACTCCGCCACGCTCTCGTCGTTGAGGCGTCGCCGTAGCATCGTCTCGCCGCTATTCACCAGCCGATAGAACGGGCTCGAGCGCCAGCGCGCGGCGCCTTCTCCCTCGGAGCTCGATCCGTAATCGACTGGCGTCGCCTTGCCTTCGCGCCGCTCCCAGCGAAACGCCCGGCCCTCGTAAACCGGATGAAGCGTGTCGATCAGCAAAAGCGCGCGGGCGAGCGGCAGGCCGAGCGCGAGGGCGCGCTCGCAAAAGCCGTCGACCAAGGCGATGTCGGTGCGGCCGACCAGGCCGCCTTCGGCGGCCCAGGCGGCGAGTTCGGCGATGGCTGCGTCGTTCATGGCGCGATTATAGCCGGGCTTGAGAGGAGCGGGCCGGAGGGGCTGTTCAAATGAGCGAGACGAGATGCCCAGTCGCCCCTGATTTGTAGCGCCACGGCGATGGGCGAGCTACGGGAAATCTTCGCGGAGGGCGGGCGATGATCGCCGCCGGGACGACAAAGTCGCTCGCGAAAACGCCCCGAGCGGCTCCAGCGCGAGAATTCGTACCCGGCGGCGAGCCGCCGCCCGAGCCCGTACGTCCTTGAGTTAAGATAAATGGCAGGCATAATGGGCCGCGCGGGTTTATGGGGGGAACCCATATGGACAAAGCCTCTCTCGAAGAAGACATCCGTCGTCTCGCCGAACAAGAACGCTTGCTTCTATTCGTCCGATTCGGACCGGAAGACGCCTGGACGCTCGGTTCGCTTCTGCGCGAAATGGCGGTGGCGCGCCATGCGCCGGTCGCGATCGACATTTCGCTCCGCGACCGTACCCTCTTTCATTGCGCTCTGCCCGGCAGCACGACCGACAATTCCGAATGGATCAGGCGCAAGCGCAATGCCGTGCTCAGGCTGTGGCGCTCGTCCTACGCGGTCGGCCGCTCGCTCGAATTGGCGGGAAACAGCCAGGAGATCGCCTACGCCTTGCCGCTCGCCGATTACGCCGTCCATGGCGGCGCCTTCCCGCTCGCGCTGCAAGGCCTGGGCTGCGTCGGGGCCGTGACTGTCTCGGGTCTGCCGCAACGCGAGGATCATACGCTTGTCGCCGACGCCCTGGCGCGGTTCCTGAACGTCGATTTGGGGGCGAGCCGGCTTGACGATTAGCCGAGGCGGCGCCGACGCTTCGAGCGCGCATCCACAATATTTTCTGAATAATGCGCCCGCTCGGGCGTTTTTAATTGCCCAGGCGTCGGCCTTCGGTCAGGCTTTGCGGCGAAATCGGCGGATTGTCGAAAGATGCGGCGCAAGGGGAGGCTTAACAGCAGGTCGCATCATGCCGGACGAACGCTACCGGGTCGAACTCGCCGCAAAGATCGTTTCGGCGTTTGTGGCCAATAATTCCTTGCCGAAAAACGAGCTGTCCGCCTTGATCGGCGAGGTGTACGCCGCGTTCGCGCGGCTTTCCAGCGAGGCCGCAATCGCCGAGCCGGAAGTCCCGATTCCGGCCGTGCCGGCAAAGAAGTCGGTGTTCAAGGACAACATCGTCTGCCTCGAATGCGGCCAGAAATTCAAGTCGCTGAAACGGCATTTGCGCGCTCAGCACGACCTTTCGCCTGAACGCTATCGGTCCAAATGGAGCCTGCCGACCGACTATCCGATGGTCGCGCCGGCCTATGCGGTGACGCGATCGACGCTGGCCAAAAAGATGGGGCTGGGGCGGGGGCGACGGAAGTAGCGGCGCGCCCAGGCAAAGCGCGGACAGGCGCAAAAGGTCGCGTTAGCCTGCCGCCGCTGGCGCGGCGAAACTCGTCGTCCGAGCTTCGAGGGACGAATGAAGCGCATCGTCATCCTCATCGACGGCACGTGGGACCAGGAAGGGGTCGGCGAGCCGACCAATGTCGCCAAATTGGATCCGGCCAATGTCGGCGCCGGCGCGCCGCTCCTGAAGACCACCAACGCCGCGATGGAACAGCGCGTCGTCTATCACAAAGGCGTCGGGGCGGAGCCGGACGTGATCAAACATTGGCTCGGCGGCTCGATCGGCCTCGGCCTCAAACAGATCGTGCTCGACGCCTATTCGTCGCTGGTCGATCTTTACGAGCAGGGCGACGATGTCTTCGCGCTCGGCTTCTCGAGAGGCGCATACGCCGCCCGCGCTTTGGTCGGCTTGATCGGCGCGTCGGGAATCGTCCGCCGGCCCGATCCGGCGAAATTGGAGGTCGCTTGGGCCAATTACCGGGTGGCGCCGGCGAAGCGCGCCGCGCCCGAAAAAGCCAGCGGCGCCGATAAAGAGGCGATGCAAGATTTGCGGCTGATGCGCGACGCCGGCGAGACGCATGCCGACAATAGGGTCAAGTGCGTCGGCGTTTGGGACACGGTCGGTTCGTACGGCGTGCCGGCCGGCTTCGGACTGGCGCCCCTCGCGCGCTATATCGCCTTGCTCAGTCTGGGCTTTCACGACACGAGCTTCGGCGACCATGTCGAGTTCGGTTTGCACGCCGTCGCGATCGACGAGCGGCGGCGCCCCTTTGTTCCGACCTTTTGGACGATCAGAAGGGGCCAATCGCCGAAAGGGCGCGTCGAGCAGACTTGGTTCGCCGGCGACCATGGCAATATCGGCGGCGGCGAGGCCGACGCGCGGCTTTCGGACGTCGCGCTTGTCTGGATGATGGCGCGGTTGCAGGCCCTGACCGGCTTGGAGTTCGATACCGAGGCGGCGCGCGCCGTGGCGGCGCGAGCAAGCGTCGACGGCGAAGTCTACGATTCGACGCTCGGCTGGCCGATCGATCACGCTTGGCCCCATCTTCGCCGGGTTCTGTCGCCGGCCGCCGTCATGCACGGGCTTTTCTTGAACCGGACCGACGACGCTTTCGAGCATATCAATGAAAGAGTCCATTGGTCCGTGCTGAAGAAGAAAGGCCGGCCGGGCAGAGTGTTCGGCGTCGATGACGTCCCCTACGGCCCGCCCAATCTGCCCGGCGACATTCCCGCAGACAGGGTCGCGGCGATCACGCCGGAGGAGGGGGATCTGTATGAGCGCCGCGGGCAAATCGGGGGCGTTGATCGATGATGCCGTTTTTAACCTGCGGCGACGGTGGCCGCAGCCGGCTCAGAGCTAGCCAGCGCCGGCCAGCTGTTTCGGCGCCCCAATCAGTTGCGGTCTGAGCGGTCGCGATAGACGTATGTCATCCATCGCCTTAAATTGACATACATGGAGAAGACCAAGGTTTATCTTCCCAAGGAAGAGCTCGAAGGCTTGCGCCAGGCCGCGGCGCGGTCCGGCCGTAGCGTTGCGGATTTGATACGCGAGGCGATCCGCAAGGTCGTGCTCCGGCCCCAGTCGACCGGTCCGGCGGCGCTTTGGGACGGTGAGCCAAAACAGACCTCGATCGAGCATGACAGCGTCCACGACGAACCCTGATGCGGCGGGGGGAGGCGGTTTTCGTCGATAGCGGAGCGTGGATTGCGCTGGCTCTATCGCGCGATCCATTGCATGCGCAGGCGCGTGAGCAGTGGGGGCTCCTGCAGGAGGCAGGGGCGAGCCTTCATACCTCAATTCCGGTCGTAATCGAGACATTCACATTTCTCGACCGCAATGCCGCTCGTGACGTGGCGCTGGCATGGAAAGAAGCCGTCTACAGGCCTGGCGTGATAAAAGTTCTGTCATGTGAGCTGCGCGACCTCGAGCAATCGTGGGAGTACTTTCGGCGTTCGGACCTGCACAAACTCTCAGCCGTGGACGCAACCAGCTTTGTAATTATGAAGCGGGCGCGCATTCACCGCGCCTATAGCTTCGATCACCACTTTGCCGTCGCCGGTTTCAGGCTGGTGTCCTAACCGGTGAAATAGCGCGCCCAAGGTAATTCAATTGTTGATTTTTGCGATGGTGCTCAGGAGAGGATCGCGATCGCGAAGCGCCAATCCTTTGATATTTTGTCGTCTACTTGCGAATAGCGCCCAAAGGATGTACACTACTATCGTCTCGCTTTTTTCAAACCTGCCAAAGTTCGTGCTCATTTTCGATCACCGTTAATCCAAAGCTGGCTCGATTATGACCAGGTCAACTCCGAGTAGAAGACGTCACCAAAAGCGAGGGATGTCTGTCGGTCTCTGGTCTGCAGCACGATTCCTGCCTCGGCAGTATAGGGTTTTATCTGGCTATCCACGTTATCCTCTTGGAGCCCATCCGTTGCGGCAAGCTCGGTGAGCAAATCGGCAGAAACGCCTTGGCGGAGACGTGCCTTTCTAAACCGAAAGTGGATACCCCTCGGAGGGAGATCAAATTCGACGTCTCTGCCTTCGTACCGGTGATGACGGTGCATAAATTGGTTTAGATTACGAGCCCGAACTTGCTCCTTAGCGCTAGCAACACGACCCTCTCGCGGGGAACGAAGTCGATAAAGCTCACTCGGCAGCAACAATTCATTTGGCTCGTCGATGTTGGGGGGTAAGGTCATCTCCACGGCAATTTCGTTAAGTCCAATTGAGCCGAGAGCCTGAGCTATTGCAAGTCTGTTAGCTTTTTCCTCCATCTCGCCGGCATGCTGCCCTGTCAAACGGATCAGTGGTTCTTCATTGTCCGGATCAACTACTTTAAGATGCGACGAGGTCTTGTCCTGTTCGTTCGCTATGTATAGCGAAGAAGCAAGTTGTTCCCCTCGGATAGACCCTACAAGTTGGAGTGCACGCTTCTGAACCATTGCGGTCGCCAATACTCTCCGCTGGTAATCGCGGCTGGTTTGCGTCCCCTTGCATTCAAGCACATGCCATTTGCCGGTCGCATCTCGCATGACGAAATCGGGAGCCTTGCTCATGCCCACTTTGGCTTTTGATTTGCGCTTCTTACGAAGGAGATGAGTGAACTGGTTGGCAAAACGACGCCCATCGACGATATGGGTAAATGCTCCGAATCGATCAAGCATCCATTTGGTTGCTATGGCGACACCAAAGTCATCGCTCAGAACTCCTTTCTGATGGGGATCAAGGTCGGAAAAGTCCATCGTGATTCGTAGCTCGGAAGACGGCGCAGGAGCGAGAAAATATCTCAGCCAAGCCCAAAAGAGCGCTGGGGATGCCGGTGAGAGAATATTCGGCATAGTCAGCGTCCCGAGCATGTGAAGCGCGCCGCCAACGTCAATTGTATGGATACCTGAAGCGCCTTTTAATTGGGTTGGGACCGATTTCTCCGGCCATGTCCTCTCGTCCACGTCAACGACGATACTCTTGTGCAGGAATGAAGATACCATCGCGATTTATCGACCCCCTGTATCTCTGAAGCGTTTAACGGTCATGCTCGACGACTTGAGGCTCCTCTGAGGGTCATTTGAAATGCATTCAGCGCGTGGGAACACCAAGAGCATGCCTGCCCCTGCCTCGCGCCGTTCTGCTGCTGCTGAGCCTTGATTTGATCTCCAATCCCGCGAAATAAGTCTGGCTCCTTTGCAGAGGACGCAGGTGGAAAGGTTCGATTGCCGAGCGACGGATGCTGGTGCCGGCGTGCCGGTCTGAGCCATCGACCTTTCAGCTTCGGGTTTGCTTACACGACAATTGAATGGGATCGCATCCCCTGCCGCCCAGCCTGAAATAGTTCGAGGGTCCGTCAGAAAGGAATATTCCGCATCGTCGGTCCATCGATCGAGCCTAATTGCCATCGCTTGACGCTGAGACCTTCCAAAAGTGAACAGTATGCAGCGCTGACAGTAATTGACCACCGATGTTGACCACCTTGGACGGCGCAACGCTCGGCAATCGCTCATCTATTTGGGATGTCAGGGGAATGTCTAGCCCTGGTGCCCAGGAGAGGACTCGAACCTCCACGGCTTGCGCCGCTGGTACCTGAAACCAGTGCGTCTACCAATTCCGCCACCTGGGCCCGGGCGGCTTCATAAAGGCCGCGCCGCCGGGCTGTCAATGCGCGATCGGCCGGGCTGCTCAGCCGCGCTCGCTGTCGAGCGAGGCCATGCCGGCCGGGGGGTAGCGCTCGCCGGCCGCTGCGCCTTTCGGGGCGGCGGCTTCGATGGTGGCGAGGTCGGCGGCGCCGAGGCGCAGGTCGAGCGCGCCGAGCGCTTCTTCGAGGCGGTCGCGGCGGCGCGCGCCGATCACCGGGACGATATCCTCGCCCTGGGCCAGGACCCAGGCGATGGCGATCTGGGCGACGCTCGCGCCCTTGGCCTCGGCGACTTGGCGCAAGTTTTCGACCAAGGCCAGATTTTGCTCGACATTGCCCGCCTGAAAGCGCGGGCTATGGGCGCGGAAGTCGCCGCGGCCGACCGGCGCGTCCTTGCGCCAATGGCCGCTGATCAGACCGCGCGACAGCACGCCATAAGCGGTGATCGCCACGCCCAGTTCGCGGCAGGCGGGCAGGATCTTGTCCTCGATCCCGCGCGTGATCAGCGAATATTCGATCTGCAGATCTGCGATCGGATGCACGGCCGCCGCGCGGCGGATCGTCTCGGCGCCGACCTCGGAAAGGCCGATATGGCGCACATAGCCGGCTTTGATCATGTCGGCGATCGCGCCGATCGTGTCTTCGATCGGCACGTTCGGGTCGAGCCGCGCCGGCCGGTAAATATCGATGTGGTCGACGCCGAGCCGCTGCAGCGAATAGGCGAGGAAGCTCTTCACCGCCTGCGGCCGGGCGTCATAGCCCTGCCAGCCGCCGGCCGGGTCGCGCATCGCGCCGAATTTCACGCTCAGCAGGACGGAATCGCGTTTTCCGCCTTTCAGCGCCTCGCCGATCAGCATTTCATTATGGCCCATGCCGTAGAAATCGCCGGTGTCGATCAGACTGATTCCGGCGTCGATTGCGGCGTGGATCGTCGCGATGCTCTCGGCGCGATCGGCGGGCCCGTACATGCCCGACATGCCCATGCAGCCGAGGCCGATGGCGGAGACGCTGGGTCCGCGCGCTCCGAGCTGTCGTTGCTCCATGTCGCTCTCCTTGATGTCGATAAGCGGGCTCTCGCCTCTCTTCCGAAGGAGACCTCCTGCAAAAATAGCCCTGATCATGCGCCCTTGTGATCTTTGTGCCTCCTTTGTGATCTTTGTGTTGAAAGATTTTAAACACTAAGGTCTCGAAGGAAGCACGAAGGGCGCCGGGGCGTGCGCTCAAGGGGTATTTTGCGAAGGGAAAGGAGTTGACATCAGTACCCGTTCTGGACGCAGCGATAGCCGGAAGGCGTCGGCGCCGGGACATTGTGGAAGCCCTCTTGGCATCCGCCGAGGAACTGATCCGTCGCCGGATGCTGCGCCGGCTTTGCGGCTTCGCGCGCCGGCGCTTCGATCGCCGGCGCATGCGCTTGCCGATGGGCTGCGCCGCAGGTCGGATCGTCCCAGCAATCCGGCCGCTTCCGCTGCGCCCGACGGCGCGGCTGTTCGATGAGGGGCGCGGGCGCGACTGTTGCGGGCGCCTTGACGATCGCCGGCGCTTTTTGGACGCGGGGCGGCGGCGCGGCGATCAGGCGCTGGTAAGCCTCCTCGCTTTCCTGCTTCAGCATCGCCACTTGCGGCGCGTCGAAATAGCCGGTCGGCGCCAGGCCGTGGCGCGCCTGCCAGGCGCGAATGGCGGCGCGCGCCTTGTCGCCGAATTCGCCGTCCGCCGGACCGGCGTCGAATTTCAGCGCCGCCAAGCGCAGTTGCAGCTCCCTGCGGTCGGCGAGCCCGAGATCGAGCCCCTGCTCGGCCAAAGCGGCGTCATTGTCGGATTTCATCGTTCGCGACGGGCTCGGCGTCGAGGCCGCCGCGTCCGGCGCCGTCAAGGCGGCGATGCGATTTCGCGCCATCTGCGCGAACACGCCCTTTGGAAAAGCGTCGAGATAGGCTTGGTAATCGGCGGCGAGATTGGAATGCTCCGCCGATTCCCACAGCAGATTTTCCGTCGACTGATTTTCCGGCGCCGGGGGCGGGCTGGCCGCCGCGACCACGGGCGCGGGCTTCGGATTGAGTTCGAATTCGCCGATGATCGAGGTGTTGACCCAGGGGAGCTGCTTGTTCTTGGTCGCTTCCCAGACTTCCGACCTTACGCGCGACATCACCGTCTCGATCGGCACGCCGGGATCTGCGAGATGATTGAGCAGCGCCTTGGTGAAGGGGCTGTGTCCGCCCGGCGGGCCGTCGAAGGCGACGCTGTTCGGATCGGTGGCGAAGGCGATCAGGGCGCCGCGAGCAAGGTCGCCCTCGATCGGATTGAGGCCGCGCGCGCCGATGATCGCCCGGCTTTTCGTCCGCGCCAGCTCCTGCGCGAACGGGTCTTCGCGGCAGGCGTCGAGAATGAGCACGATCGCTCGTTCCTCGCGGCGCATTTGCCGCAGAACCTGCGAGGCGCTGATCGCGTTGAGATCGAGATCGCTCGGCGTCTTCGGGTCGATGTCGGTCGGCAGCAAGTAGTTCTCGCCGTCCAGCGCAACGCCGTGGCCTGAATAATAGACCAAAGCCGCGTCCGATCCGTCCAGCGCGGCGGAAAATTGCGACAGAGCCGAGCGCATCTGGTCGCCGGTCAGATCATAGCCTTCGAAGACCTGAAAGCCGAGCCGCTTGAAGGCGGCGGCGACCGCCTTTGCGTCGTCCACCGGATTGTCGAGGCGCGGCGCGATCTTGTAGGCGCCGTTGCCGATTACCAGCGCGATGCGATGCTCGGCCGCCGCGGCAGCCGACGCCGTCGAGAAAATCAAGAACGCCGCGACCGCGCAAAGGAGCGAAAGGACGCCCGCCAGTCCGCCCCGCCGCCCATGCGCTTCGACCCGATCCGCTCGCATCTCGTCAAGCCCATCTCGCGCCAAGCAGGGCAATGCTATTCCCCGCTCGCCGCCCTTTCAATGTGGCGTCGCCGAACGCAAAGCCATGCTGATCGCGAAGCCATTTCAAAGATCCTATGCCCGCTCAGCGACGCGCCGCTGACTTACGGTCCGCGCGGCGTCGTCAAAACCGGCCGGCGCAGGCGGCGACGATCGGGAATGCGAAGGCGCGTCTTTTCATCTGCGCCGCCGTCGGCTAGCGCTAGCGGACCAAGGAGGCGCTCGCATGACCTATGAGACAATCCTCGTCGAGAGGCATGACAAAGTCGGCCTCGTGCGGCTCAATCGGCCGCAAGCGCTGAACGCCCTCAATGCCCGCCTGATCAAGGAGCTCGGCGGCGCATTGGCGGATTTCGAAGCAGACCCGGCGATCGGCGCGATCGTCATCGCCGGCTCGGACAAGGCGTTCGCGGCGGGCGCCGACATCAAGGAGATGAGCGGCAAAACCTATATGGAGGCGTTTCTCGGCGATTTCGTCGCCGACTGGCATAAAGTCGCCGAAGCGCGCAAACCGGTCATCGCGGCGGTCGCCGGCTTCGCGCTGGGCGGCGGCTGCGAGCTCGCCATGATGTGCGACTTCATCATCGCCGCCGACACCGCCAAATTCGGACAGCCCGAGATCAAGCTCGGCGTCATTCCCGGCGCCGGCGGCACGCAGCGCCTCGCCCGTTTCGTCGGCAAGGCGAAAGCCATGGACCTCATTCTGACCGGCCGGATGATGGACGCGGCCGAGGCCGAGCGCTGCGGCCTGGTCGCGCGGATCGTCCCGGCCGACAAGCTGATCGAGGAGGCGCTGAAAGCGGCGGCGACGATCGCCGGCTATTCGCTGCCCGCGGTGATGATCGCCAAGGAAAGCGTCAATCGGGCTTACGAGACGACGCTCGCCGAAGGCGTGCGCTTCGAGCGCCGGGTCTTCCATTCCTTGTTCGCCACCGACGACCAAAAGGAAGGGATGGCGGCCTTCATCGAGAAGCGGCCGCCGAATTTTAAGAATAGGTAGAGCGACTTTCCCTCTCCGTTTGGAGACCTCTGCAAAATAGCTCTTATCATGCGCCCTTGTGACCTTTGTGCTTCCTTGGCGACCTCTGTGTTGAAAGATTTAAAACACTAAGTTCACGAAGGAAGCACGAAGGACACCGACGCGTGCGTTTAAGAGCCATTTTGCGGAGGTCCTTCGGGTGATCATGCGCCCTTTGTGACCTTTGTGCTTCCTTGGCGACCTTTGTGTTGAAAGATTAAAACACTAAGTTCACGAAGGAAGCACGAAGGACACCGACGCGGGCTCCCTGTGCGTCACCCGACCCCAATCAGCGCCGCGATCGGCGCACGTCGAATTCGAGTCGCCCGTCGACGACCGCGCATTCGCCCAGCCGGTCGCCGCTTTCGAATTTGGCGAAGCGCAAGGCGGCGTCCTTGCTGCAGAAAATCCCGCCATAGCGGCCATGCGCTTCGGCGACGACCCAATAGCCGGAACCGTCTTGGCCGATGACAAAGTGCAGCGGCTCGCTGTCGAGGCCGTCGTCCTCGCCTTGGCCGGTTTCGCTCGCGTCCTGCGCCATCGCGCCAACTCCGTCGCTCGACGCGGCGTGGCCTCTCTTCGAAGCGGACGGCCGGTCAAGCCCTGCCGCTTCGTCGCGTCGACGCAATTTCTCTGATAACCGTCCGCCGCCTGAGCCGGTTTCATACGGGCGACCGCAGCAACTTGCATCAAATCGCGCGCGTTAAGCCTAACCGGCCTGACGAAATCGCTCGCTGCGGCCTTCAAATCCCGGCTTTCTTGCCTTAATTGACGGCAGAGCGAAGAAAAACCCGAAGGAAGGCGTGGAAAGTGAGCGATTCCGTATCTCTGGAGACTGTTTCGGGCGTCGGCGTTCACGCCCAGAAGGGCCCTCGCTATGAGGAAATCCTCACCCCCGGCGCGCTTGCTTTCCTCGTCGACCTCCACCGCCGGTTCGACAAGACCAGACGCGAACTGCTCGCCCGCAGAGCCGAGCGCCAGAAGCTCTTCGACGCCGGCGAGACGCCGGATTTCCTCCCCGAGACCCGCGCCGTCCGCGAAAGCGATTGGCGGGTCGCGCCGATCCCGGCCGACCTTCTCGACCGTCGCGTCGAGATCACCGGCCCGGTCGACCGCAAGATGATCGTCAACGCGCTGAATTCCGGCGCGAAAGTCTTCATGGCCGATTTCGAGGACGCCTGCTCGCCCTCCTTCGCCAACCTGATCGAGGGCCAGATCAATCTGAAAGACCGCTGGGACGGCAAGATCGACTTCGTCGAGCCCTCCACCGGCAAGGAGTACAAGCTGGCCGCCAAGCCGGCCGTGCTGATGGTCAGGCCGCGCGGCTGGCATTTGCCGGAGCGCCATCTGACGGTCGACGGCGAGGCCATGTCGGGCGCGCTGTTCGATTTCGGCCTTTACGTCTTCCACAACGCCAAGAAGAAGATGGCGCAGGGCGCGACGCCCGCCTTCTATCTGCCGAAGATCGAGAGCCATCTCGAGGCGCGCCTGTGGAACGACGTCTTCAATTTCGCCGAGGAGCGGCTCGCCGTCGCCAGAGGCACGTTCAAGGCGACCGTCCTGATCGAGACCTTGCCCGCGGCCTTCGAGATGGACGAGATCATCTACGAATTGCGCGACCACATGGCCGGGCTCAATTGCGGCCGCTGGGACTATATTTTCTCCTTCATCAAGCGGCTCGGCAAAAATCCGCGCTTCCTGACGCCTGACCGGTCGCGCATGGTCATGGGCGAAGCGTTCCTTTCCGCCTATTCGCTGCTTCTCATCAAGACCTGTCATCGCCGCGGCTGCTTCGCGATGGGCGGCATGGCGGCGCAGATTCCAGTCAAGGGCGACGCTGCCGCCAACGAGACCGCCTTCGCCAAGGTGCGGGCCGACAAGGAGCGCGAGGCGACCAATGGACATGACGGCACCTGGGTCGCTCACCCGGATCTCGTGCCGGTCGCGATGGAGGTCTTCGATCGCGTTATGCCGCAGCCCAACCAGCTCGACCGCCTGCGCGAGGACGTGACCGTTTCGCGCGGGGACATGCTGCGCGTCCATGACGGTCAGCGCACCGAGGCGGGCTTGCGCGAGAACATTCGCGTCGGCGTGCAATATATCGAGGCGTGGCTGCGCGGCCGCGGCGCCGTGCCGCTCTATCATCTGATGGAGGACGCTGCGACGGCGGAGATTTCGCGCGCGCAAGTCTGGCAATGGCTGAAGCTCGGCGCGACGCTCGACGACGGCCGCCAGGTCACGCCCGATCTGTTCAAGGCGACGCTCGCCGACGAGATGAACAAGCTGCGCAACGCCTTCACGCCGGCCGTATTCGAATCGGGCCGGTTCGCCGAGGCGATCAAGCTGTTCTCGGACATGTCCCTGGCGCAGGACTTCGAGGAATTCCTGACCCTGCCCGCGTACAAACTGATCGATTGAAGCGCGTGTCCTTCGTGAACCCTTCGTGTCCTTGGTGTTAAATTTTAACACCAAGGACACGAAGGACGCACGAAGTTCACAAAATCATTCTTTTGACGCCTTGCTTGAGCAGCACGACGTTGAAATTGATCAGAAATCCCAACCGCCGACCGGACAGCCTCAGATAGGTCAATAGCTGCGCTTCATGGATCGGCGCAAGCGCTTCGATGGATTTGACTTCAACGATCACCGCGTTATCGACGAGCAAATCGATCCTGTACCCGGCCTCGAGCTTGATCGTCTCATAGACGACAGGGAGCGCCGTCTGGCGAACGACAGTTCGGCCGCGCCGCTCCAGTTCATAGACAAGGCAAACCTCGTACGCGGATTCCAATAGCCCGGGTCCGAGCGCGCGATGAATAGCCATCGCAGAATCAATCACGCTCCTGGCGCTCTCCTCAGTCGCTCGCGGCAGGGGCTCGTAAACCTGGCCCGTCTTCGACGTCATCCGGTTCAACCTGGCTTACTCGGACGTCCCTGCACACAAGGACAGAAAACGTTTGAAGGAGAGTCCCGCGTACAAGCTGATCGATTGAAACGCGTGCCCTTCGTGAACCCTTTGTGTCCTTAGTGTTTATTTTTAACACTAAGGACACGAAGAAGGCACGAAGAAAGGGCCCGTAAATCCGCTCGCCCTTCGCCGCCATCGAGCCCCCGTCCTCATTCCCCCGTGATCACCCCTTCCACCTCGGCGACGGTCGTGCGCTTCGGATCGATATCGTCGGCGACGATCCGGCCGCGACGCATGACGACGATGCGATCGACCACCTGGAAAACGTGGTGAATATTATGCGCGATGAAGATGCAGGAATGCCCGGAATCGCGCGCATTGCGGACGAAGCGCAGCACGCCCTGGGTCTCGGCGACGCCGAGATTGTTGGTCGGCTCGTCGAGAATGATGAGGTCGCTGTCGAAATGCAGCGCCCTGGCGATCGCCACCGCCTGGCGCTCGCCGCCCGAGAGCGAGCCGATCGGCGTCGAGGCGGGAATGGTCTTGCCGATGCCGACTTTCTTGAGCAGATCTCCGGCGACCTTCTCCATCAGCGGATGATCCATGCGATTGAGGAAGCGCGGCCCCCGGATCGGCTCGCGGCCGAGGAACAGATTGCGCGCGATCGACAATTGCGTCACCAGCGCTGAATCCTGGTAGATCGTTTCGATCCCCTGCGCGATCGCGTCGGTCGTGCTGCGAATATCGACCTTCACGCCGCGCACATAAATATCGCCGCTCGTCGCCGGCGCAGCGCCGGACAGGACTTTGATCAGGGTCGACTTGCCGGCGCCGTTGTCGCCGAGCAATCCGACGATCTCGCTCTTGCCGACCACGAGGCTCACATCCTCCAACGCGCGAACGCGGCCATAATATTTGGTGATATGCTCCATGCGGACGAGTTCTTCGGCCATCGGCGTCAGGCTCCGGCCTGCTCGCGGCGGTCCAGCCACGAATGCAGCGCCATCATCCCTAATATGATCGCGCCGATGAAGATGTTGTAGGCGAGGCCCGGCACGCCGATCAGCACGATGCCGTTGCGCATGACGCGCAGGATGAAAATCCCGAGCACCGTGCCGACGATCGTGCCGCGCCCGCCCGACAGCGCGGTGCCGCCGATCACCACCATCGCGATCACTTCCAGTTCGTAGCCGGTTCCGCTGTTCGGATTGGCGGCGGAAGTGCGGATCGACGAAATCACGCCGGAAAGCGAGGACATGACGGCCGAGAGCGCGAACAGGATCGTCTTGGTGCGATCGACATTGACGCCGCGCGCTCGCGCCGCGCCGGGATTGCCGCCGGTCGCCAGGATCCAGTTGCCGTATTTGGTCTGAGTGAGCGCGTAATTGAGGATGAAAGCAGCGGCGATGAACCAGAACAGGGACATGTAGACGCGAAAGTCGCCGATATAGAAATCGCCGACCAGGACTTTAGCCAGCCAATGGCGGCCGGCGCTCCAGGTGCGTTGCGGAAAGCCGTCGGTGATGAGCAAGGCCGCGCCGCGCACCACCAGCAGCATGCCAAGCGTCACCAGGAAGGAGGGTATCTTCAGCCGCGTCACGAACCAGCCATTGGCGAGGCCGATCAGCGCCGCGACGATCAGGCAAACCGCGAAGGCCGCTTCGAGCGGCATCACGCCGCCATTGAACAGGGTCCACATCAGAACCGGCGAAAAGCCGAACAGCGAGCCGACGGAAAGGTCGAACTCCCCGGCCGTCATCAACAGCGTCATGGTCAGGGCGATGAGGCCGAGCTCGACGGTGAAGGCGAGCGTATTGCTGATGTTCTGGAGAGAGAGGAAGTCGGGATTGATCGCCCAGAAGCCGAAAAGCTCGACAAGAAGGAGGACGAAAGGTCCGAATTCCGGCCGCGCCAGCGCGCGGCGAAGGATTTTGCGCTGTTCCAAGTCAGCCCGCCGAGTACAAAGGTCAAAAATCGTGTCCTTCGCGCCGCCTTCGTGACCTTAGTGTTTTTAAATCACCACAAAGGCCACGAAGGAGAGCACGAAGGTCGCGAAGGCGTGCGATCGAAGCTGTTTTGCAGGATGTTGCGTTATTTGCCGGACAAAATCTTGTCGTAGAGCGCCGCCTTGTCCTTCTCGTAGAGCGCGCCGGTGATGACGTTGAATCCCGGCGGGATGCCGCTCGCCGCCATCGCCGCGAGCGACAGCGCGACATAGCTCGTCGCCTGCGGGTCCTGCCACTGCGCCGCGTTCACGTAGCCGTTCAGGACTTCCTGGGTCGTGTCGAGCGAGTTGCCCCAGCCGACGACCGGAATTTCGCCGGGCTTGACACCGACCTGATCGAAGACCCGCTTGATCGAGCCGTCGGCGAGATCGCCGAGCGCGATGATCGCCTTGATCTTCTTGCGGTTGGCGGTGAGGTAATCGACCATCCGGGTGATCACTTCGCCCTGGTCGAGCGTGACCTCGGTCGTCTCCGTCGTGATCCCGAGCGGCTTGAACACGCTCATGATCCCTTCGGTCTCCTGAACGCCATAGGTGGCGCCGGGCACTTCGACCGGCGTCCAGACGAAATCGCCGCTTTTAACCAGCTTGTGGTCGACGAGATATTGCGCCCAATTATGCCCGAAGACGGTGTTGTCGCCGCCGACATAGGCGGTGAAATGCGCCTTCGGGTCGGGCGTGTTGAAATTGACGATCGGGATATGCGCGTCGAGCGCTTCCTTGGCGACGTCGACCATGCTGCCGGGATCGGGGCTGGTCGTGACGATGCCGTCGGCCTTGGCGGCGATCGCCGAGCGGACCGCCTCCTGCTGCGCGGCGACATTGCCATTGTGGAAGGAGGTCTTGACCGTGTTGCCGGTGTCCTTCGCCCACTGGTTCGCGCCGGCGAGAAAATAGGTCCAGACCGGATCGGCCGGCGAGCCGTGCGAAATCCAGAAGAAGGTCTTGGCCTCCGCGGCCAAAGGCAGCGCAAGCGCGAGCGCCGCGCCATAGACGATGAGCTTCAAGCTTTTCAGCATGGCGATTTCCTCCCGCGGCGACGCGCCCTTTGGCCGGCGTCGTCGCCGAGGCGGGGAGAGTTGCATGAGCGGCGGGGAGGGGCAAGGAGACTAAAACGAGCGATCCGGCTGGTTCGCCTCAAGCGAGACAACGCGTTCAAACTGCGCCATTTTGCCGGCCGACGCTGTTCTATGCGAGATCGCTCCTGTCCGCGCCCGCTCGACCGGATCGAAAAGCCGCGCCGCCCGGCCTGCTTCTTCTTCTCGCTTTGGCCGCGGCGCTTTGCCCGCTTCTGCTCGTCAACGCCTCGCAGCCAATGCGCGGCGGCGAGGCTGGCGTCGGAGACGCCTTCGCCGCCCTCGATCTGACCGCCGGCCCTATGGATCGTCTGGGAGATGACGCTAGCCGCTGGCGCAATCATGTTGACTGCTGCGCCGCTCGTACTGGCCAATTGGTTCGGAGACCGGGTGGCCTGTGATATGAACCGTTCCGTCATTGCGAGCGAAGCGAAGCAATCCAGGAACCTTGGCGTTTCCTGGATTGCTTCGCTCCTCGCAATGACGGCTCACGGTTCGACACAAAGCCATCTCTCGATAATCGGAAGCGCCGCGGAGCCACGCCGGCCGACCGCCGTCAACCCGCCATAGCGCCTTCGAACGCTCGTACCAAAGTACATCCGCCTGAGAGGCGCTATGGCGGGTCCTCCGCTTCGCTCCGGCCCTTGCGGGTGACTGCAATCGTCCGGCGTGTCATGTTGGCTCCTGAGAGTTTTGCTGACGAAAGACGGCCGTTGGGCCGCTTTCGTCAGCAAAACTCTCAGAAGCAAAAAAGCCATCGCCGCGCGGAGGGGTGAGCCGCGCCTCGCATCCGAGAGATGTACTCCAAGCCTGACATGGCGAGGCGACCGCGAAGCGGCTCGGGCTTGACGCCGAGCACGGCGATGGCATGCAGGTTGAGGCGCGTTGCGCCCATTGCCAGAAATCCGATCGCCAGAAGAGGCGCTTGGGCGTCCCCAATAGTGGGGTCATCAAACTGCCCCCTCTTCTTGGCTCCCACCGCAAAAATTTTCTTTCTGAAATTCAGAATTTGTGCTATCCTCTTCGGGTTTCCCTTTGCCTAGGATTCTCCCATGTCCGCCTTCCCTTCCACCCCCCGCCTCAACGCCTACGAGCGCGCCATGCGGCGCGATCGCATTTTCGCCCGCCTGCTCGACGGCCAGTCCGCCGCGTCCATCGCCGACGAAGAGAAGGTCACGCCGCGCCGCATCCGCCAGATCATCAAGGAATCGCTCGAACGTTGGGACGCCGATCCGGTGCAGGATTATGTCGGCGTGCAGATCGCCCGGCTCGAATCCGCCTTGCGGCTGATCGAACGGAAAATCGCCGCCGGCGATTCCGGCGCCGTCGATAAGCTCGTCAGAGTGCTCGGTCAGCTCGACAAATATCACCGCAGCCAGTTGCGGCCGGTCGATATCGACTTGGTCGACCGCGACGAGGCCGTGCTCGGCCGGCTGGAGCGGCTCGGCGCCAGTCGCGCCGCAGTCGCCGCCCGCTTGGCCAACGCGGCGACGGCCGAGTCAGTCCAAGCGCCCGAGCCCGCCTCTCCGCCGCAGGCGCCCGCCGCGACGCCGGAAGAGCCCATGGCGGCGCTGGAATCTGCGGCGGCGGAAACGCCCGCCGCTCAGGAATTGGCCGCGGCGCCCGCGTCAGGGAAAGAAAATAGCCCGCAAGTCGTTGAACAGCTTCGACCGGCGGAAATTCCCATGATCATCGTTACGCGCAGTTTCAAACGCTCGACGTGAGCAGAAGTAGGTCCGTTTTGCTTCCGAAAGGAAGCTCGACAGGCGAAAAAGGAAAGCAAAGGAAGGAAAAGGAAGAGGCGGATTTCCGCCGTTCGGTCCGGGCCGCCGAGCTTCGCCGAAAAGAAGCAGAGCGCCACGTTCCGCAGGGCTGTCTGGGAAAGAAACTTTTTCGCGACGCCAGGACATCGTGAACGGGAGTACAACCTTCAGTCGTCATGGCCGGGCTTTGTCCCGGCCATCCACGCCCGAGTCGCCCGCGCCGGCTTTGAAAGGTTCGCTCGGCGGAGCCGCGTGGGTGGCCGGGACAAGCCCGGCCATGACGTCGGCGGCGCTCGATGAGCGCGGCTGACGCGGCCAGCGGCGTCTACAATGCCGGCGTCATCGCTTCACGACGAGCCCGTCGACGAAGACGTCCATAAGGCGCGTCACGGTCGCTTGCCAGTCGGGCCGATCGTAGGAATAGGACAGGCCGACCAGGGCGCGCAGAAGGTCCTCTGGCTTGACGTCGGCGCGGATGTCCCTGGCGGCGACGGCGCGCTCCAGCAGCAGGCCGACGGCTTTGGTCAGGCGCTCGAAAGAATAGGCGTAGAGGTCCGGCGGCCGGTGCGCGGCGAGCGCCAGCGCGGCCAGCATCCCTTTCTTGGTCGCGACCAGTTGGATATTGGCGCGCAGCCATTGCCGCAGGGCGTCGACCGGCGCTGAGGCTTGCGCCAAGCGTTGCGCGAGATCGCCGAGCTCGTCCACTTCGCGGCGATACACGGCTTCGAACAGAGCCTCGCGCGTCGGGAAGTGACGATAGAGCGTGCCGATGCCGACGCCGGCGCGCTTGGCGACCGCCTCCAAGCTCGCCTCCGGGCCGCCGGCGCTGAAGACTTTCGCGGCGGCTTTCAGCAGCAGCTCGCGATTGCGGATCGAATCGGAGCGCGGCTTGCGCGGAGCTGCGGCTGTGGCGGAGCGAGCGGCCATCGATTTAGATCAATGCTCCATCTTGAAAAACGGAGGATGCCTCCGTATAGTCTAGCGCGTCGGATCGGCGCTTTGAACCGCCTCCGCCACGCTCGGCGATCGGCCTTCTTTCGATCGCCCTCAGCCGCGACCTCTTCGGCAAGAGCACTGATCGGAGCTCCTGAATGCCTTTCTGCATCAGCTTAACGGTGAACGGCGTGAAGCGGAACATCGAATTCGACGATCCGCGCGTCACGCTGCTCGATTTGCTGCGCGAGCGCCTCGATCTGACCGGCGCCAAAAAGGGCTGCGATCGCGGCCAATGCGGCGCCTGTACGGTCCTGGTGAACGGCAGAAGGATCAATTCGTGCCTCGCTTTGGCGTTGAGCCACGACGGCGCCGAGGTCCTGACGATCGAAGGGGTCGCGCAGGGCGAGGCGCTCCACCCGGTTCAGGCGGCCTTCATCGCGCATGACGGCTTCCAATGCGGCTTCTGCACGCCCGGCCAGATCATGAGCGCCATCGGTCTCATCAACGAAGGTCACGCCGGCGATGATCCCGAGCGCATCCGCGAGGCGATGAGCGGCAATCTCTGCCGCTGCGCCGCCTATATCGGCATCGTCGAAGCGGTGCAGGACGCGCAGAAGGCCATAGCCGAAGCGGGACGGAGGGACGCGGCGTGAACACTTTCGATTATGTGCGGCCGAGCACGGTTCCCGACGCCGTCGCGGCCGCCGCCGCGCCCGGTTCGGCCTATCTCGCTTCGGGCACCAATCTCCTCGACTTGATGAAAGTCGGCGTCGCGCGGCCGGATCGTCTCGTCGACATTACCCATATTGCCGGGCTCGACCGGATCGAGCGTCTGCCCGACGGGGGCTTGCGCATCGGCGCGCTGGTTCGCAACGCCGATCTCGCTCATGATCCGGACTTCGCCCGATCCTATCCGGCGGTCGCCGAAGCGCTGCTCTCGGGCGCCTCGGCGCAACTCCGCAACGCCGCCACAATCGGCGGCAATCTGCTGCAGCGCCCGCGCTGCGCCTATTTCTACGATCCGTTCAGCGCCTGCAACAAGCGCGCGCCCGGCTCGGGCTGCGACGCGCTCCATGGCGAGAACCGGTTGCACGCCGTGCTCGGCTGGAGCCCGTCCTGCATCGCCGTCCATCCCTCCGATTTCTGCGTGCCGCTGATCGCGCTCGACGCTTTCGTCGAGATCGAAGGCCGAAACGGGCGGCGCGAGATTTCGCTGGACGCGCTGCACCTTTTGCCGGGCGACACGCCGGAGCGGGAGACCGCGCTCGAACCCGGCGATCTGATCGTGGCGCTGCGTCTTCCCGCTCGAGCCGCCGTATTCGCCGGGCATGCGCGCTATCTCAAACTGCGCGAGCGTACGTCCTACGCCTTCGCGGTCGTCTCCGCGGCGGCGGCGCTGGAGATGGAAGACGGCGCAATCCGGCAGGCGCGGCTGGCGCTCGGCGGCGTCGCGGCCAAGCCGTGGCGCGCCCGCGCGGCCGAGGAGAGTCTCGCCGGCGAGAGGCCGGGCGAAGCGATTTTCCGCCGCGCAGCCGAAGCGGCGCTCGCCGACGCCAAGCCTTCCGGCGACAACGCCTTCAAGATCGAGCTGGCGCGCCGGATCGTCGTGCGCGCGCTCGCCCTCGCCGCGGCGGGAACCCCGGCTCGCCTGCCGGCGCTGCCCGGCTCGCCGTTCTCGTCCGCTCCCGGAGCGCTTCATGACGCTTGAAATCCTGCCCCAGGCTTCGCCGCATATCCGGCACGGTTCGAATATCGGCCAGCCGCTGACCCGCCGCGACGGCGTCCTCAAAGTCACGGGCCGGGCGCGCTACGCCGCCGACAATCATCCGCCCGGCATGCTCTACGCTGTTCTCGCCGTCAGCAGCATCGCGCGCGGCCGCGTCAAATCGCTGAACGTCGAGGCCGCCAAGAGCCACAAGGGCGTGGTCGACGTGATGACCTCCGTCAACCGGCCGAAGCTGGCGCAAGATCCGGACGAAAAGTCGAACCCGTTCATGTTCCGGCTCGATCTTCTGCAGAACGATCGGGTTCGCTACGCCAATCAGCCGATCGCCGTGGTCATCGCCGAAAGTTTGGAGGCGGCGACGGAGGGCGCAGCCTTGCTCGCTCCGCAATACGAGGCCGAGCCGGCGCGAGTCGGCCTCGATGGCGCCGAAAGTTTCGTACCGCCTGGCGTCGGCGTCGGCGGGCCGGCGGAAATCCGCAAGGGCGACGTCGAAGCCGGCCTTGACGCTGCGACGAAGCGCATAGACGCGACCTATGAGACGCCATCGCAGTACCATAACGCGATGGAGCCGCACGCGATCGTCGCCGCATGGGACGGTGATCGGCTGTCGATCGACACGCCGAGCCAAGGTCTCGCCATGGCGCGGGGCCGCATAGCCGGACTGTTCGGCCTCTCGCCCGAGAACATCCATATCCGCAGCCCCTTCCTCGGCGGCGGCTTCGGCTCGAAAGGCCTGATCTCCGGCCCGCAGATCCTCGGCGTTCTCGCGGCGAAACTGGTCGGGCGTCCTGTCAAGCTCGTGCTGCGCCGCGACCAGATGTACGGACCGGTGGGCCATCGTCCGCCGACCCGGCAAAGGCTGCGGATCGGCGTCGACGGCGAAGGCCGGCTGACGGCGCTCGATCATCGCGCCAAGACCGCCTCGAGCACGTTCGACGATTTCTTCGAAGCCGCCGCCGATATTTCGCATACGCTCTACGCCAGCCCGGCGATCGCGACCTCGCATGAGGCGGTGCGGATCGATATCGGAACGCCGCTCTTCATGCGCGCGCCGGGCGAGGCGACCGGATCGATCGCGCTCGAAAGCGCGATCGACGAAGCGGCCGCGGCGTGCGGCCTCGACCCGCTGGCGTTTCGGGTGAGGAATTACGCCGAAGTCGAGCCGATCTCGGGCAAGCCGTTTTCCTCGAAGGCGCTGCGCGAATGCTATGCGCAGGGCGCCGAGCGCTTCGGCTGGGCGCGGCGGCCGCTGGCGCCGCGGCAAATGCGCGACAAGGACGGCTTTCTGGTCGGCTGGGGCGTCGGCACCGCGACCTTCCCGGCGCTGATGTTCCATGCCGAGGCGCGCGCCATCATCCGCCGCGACGGTACAGGCCTCGTCGAGAGCGGCGCGCATGACATGGGGCAGGGCGCGTGGACGGCGCTCGCCCAGATCGCCGCCGACGGGCTGGCGCTCGATCTCGATCAGATCGAGTTCAGAGCCGGCAGTTCGGACCTGCCCGACGCCGGCATAGCCGGCGGCTCGGCTCATACCGCGACCGCCGGCATGGCCATCCACAGCGCCGGCGCCGACGCGATCGCCAAGCTGGCGGAATTGGCGACGCGCGATGAGCGCTCGCCGCTCTATGGCGCCGGCAATGCCGGCCTCGTCGCCCGCAACGGCCGCCTGCGCCGGCGCGACGACGAAAGCCGCAGCGAGAGCTACGCCGAGATTTTGGCGCGAGCGGGCCTTGGCGAAATCGAAGGCCGCGGCGCCAGCGCCGCCGATCCGGCCGCGCAATCGACCTACGCCATGCATGCGCATGGCGCAGTCTTCGCGGAAGTGAAGGTCGATCCCGATCTCGGCCAGATCCGGGCGACGCGCCTCGTCGGCGCGTTCGCGGCGGGCCGCGTCATCAATCCGCGCCTGGTCCGCAGCCAATATCATGGCGGCATGATCTGGGGCGTCTCGTTCGCGCTGAACGAGCAGGCGATCATCGACCGAAGGTCCGGCCGCGTGATGAACGCCGATCTCGCCGAGTACCATGTCCCGGTCAACGCCGACATCGTCTCCATCGAAGCGCTGCTCGTTCACGAGGACGACCCTTACGTGAACGCGCTCGGCGTCAAAGGGGTCGGCGAGATCGGCGTCACCGGCGCGGCCGGCGCCGTCGCCAACGCGGTTTGGCACGCGACCGGCATGCGCGTTCGGCGGTTTCCGATCAAGCTCGAGGATGTGCTGACGCCGGCAGGATAAAAGACGCCGACCATCGTGGCAGAGATACTGCCTTGCGCGCGATGCCGTCATTGCGAGCGAAGCGAAGCAATCCATTCGTAGGGCGACGCCCTATGAATGGATTGCTTCGTCGCTTCGCTCCTCGCAATGACGATCAGCCGTACCGCGGCTTGGCGCTACTCGTGGGCGCTGTCCGGGCTGAAATAGAGCGTCAGTCTCCGCCAGCGATCGTAGCGCGGCGCATATTCCGTCGGCACCGATAGCGGATTGCATTTCTTCACCGCACGGACTGCGCTCTCCGCATAGGCGCGCCAATCGGGATCGCTCGGCGGATTGACCAGGACGGGCGCGCCGGCGAGCGAGCCGTCGGCATTGTGCTGCACGCGAATCTTGGCGGCGTAATCGCCGTCAGCCGGCGTTTTCGTCGGCGGCGACCAGCAACGCAAATAGGCCTCCATGAACCAGCGGTCCATGGCCGGGTCGTCTTGAGCGAGAGCGGACGCTTCGCGCCGCGTCGGCTTGCGCGACTTGGCGGCTTCATCCGACGCGGTCGCGGCCGGCGGACTCGCCAAGGCGCGAGTTTGAGCGGGCGGGGCGGGCGGCTGCGGGAGCGAGGCGACGCTGCTGCGCCTCTCCGATTTTCCGCCGAAGCCGTTCAGAGCGTAAACGCCGCCGGCGACCATCGCCGCCGCCGCTAAAATCAAGCCGAGAGTCCCCGGCCGCGGCAGCAGGGCCAGCAAGGTCGCGCGAGCGGCGCGTCGGCCGTCGCTCCTCTCGCCGACCGTCCGTCGCGCTGTTTCGGAGCCTCTTTTGGACTTGCGGCTAGGTCCGGGCAATTGATTCCTCATTCTCCGCCGCCCTGGGGGAGCGTTTTGCCGGATTCGCGCCCGCGCCTCAAGCGATCTCGGCGCGGGTTCTTGCTCGCAGGCGCCTTAATTTGGGCGAAATCCGCTCAGAACCGCGATCTACTTTGCTGGGGGACCGCGATCGTCTCCGACGAGCGCCGCGATCGAGCGCAACCGTTCGGCCGTCGGTCATTTGATTCAGCAAGACGTGACAATTTCGTCGTGCATTGCCGGAAGATTGCGTAAGTAAGCCGGCGCATAAGGTTCATCGCGCCGATCGGCGCCGTCTCGGCCGCGAACGCGAAGCCCAAGCTCGCGGACACTCGCGGCGCGCCAACAAAAGGTGCCGCTTGTCCTACCTTTCCATCCAGCAGCGTCTCTCCCGCCTGAAGGTCAGAACCGCCGAACTTTCGCATTGGCGGGCGCGCGAGAAACTCGACATTGCGAATTGGTCGGCGGACGGCGCGGCGATCGCGGTTGGCGATGCGTGGCCGCGCCGCGACGGCGTCATACGCTTTTCGGCGAGCGCCGTCGCGCCGTCCCATTGGCCCATTTCGGAAGCGCGGCTGGCGATCGACCTCGGCGGCGAAAGCCTCCTGTCCCTGACCTATGAGGACGGCGAAACGGAGCGGTTCGGCGTCGATCCCAATCATCAGGAATTCCCGCTGAAGCGCCCGCGTTTCTCGATCGCGGCCGAGAGCGTCGCGCGCCTGCCGTTCGGCGAACCCGTGCGCCGCCCGCAGCTCAACCGCGCCTGCCTGATCCGGCTCGATGAGCCGGTCGATCGCCTTCGCTTGCTGCTGGCGCAGATCGGCGAGACGATCGAAAGCCTGATCGATCACGACGTCGCGCCGCATCTGCTCGACGCCGCCGAGCAGGCGCTCCGCGCCGTCGACTGGCCCTCTTACACGCCCGACTACATCGCCCGCGTCGCCGCCTCGCCGGCGCAGCAAAGCCTCTGGCGATCGCCCGAAACCGCCGATCATCCGGCCGGGCTCGACAGCGGCCAGCGCGACAGCGTCGTCGCCGCCGCCGCGACATTGGCGCAGGCTTTGCGTTCGCTGCAAACGAAGTTTCCGCCGCAAGGCGAGCTGGCCCTGACCGGGCACGCTCATATCGACCTGGCCTGGCTCTGGCCCTATGCAGAGACCCGCCGCAAGATCCGGCGAACCTTCTACACAGCGCTGTCCTTGATCGAAAGGTACGAAGAGTTCCGATTCAACCAGTCGACCGCTCAATATTATGCGCAAATCGAAGAAGACGATCCGGCGCTGTTCGCCAAGATCGTCGCCGCCGCCAGATCGGGCGCGTGGGAGACGATCGGCGGCATGTGGGTCGAGCCGGACACGATCATGCCGACAGGCGAGAGCTTGGTTCGCCAGCTCCTCTACGGGCAAAGATATTTCGAGAAGACCTTTGGCGAACGACACAGAGTGTGCTGGCTGCCCGACACGTTCGGCTTTTCGGCGGCGTTGCCGCAGCTCCTCAGCCAAGCAGGAATCGATAGTTTCTTCACGATCAAGGTCAATTGGTCCGAGGCCAACCGCATCCCCTCGGATTTCTTCTGGTGGGAAGGGCTCGACGGCAGCCGCGTCCTCGCCCACACGTTCGATAATCCCGGCGACGGCTATAACGGCGTCGTTGGGCCGCGGACTTTGGCTCTGACCTGGCGAAACTTCCGCGGCAAGCTCTTTCATCCCGCCTCGTTGCTCGCCGTCGGCCATGGCGACGGCGGCGGCGGCGCGACGCCGGAAATGATCGAGCGCGCGCGCCAGCTTGCCGATTTTCCCGCCTTGCCGCGGACGCGCTGGATAAGAGTGAAGGATTTTTTCAGCGAGGCGCGGCGGAGCGCAGAAACCAGGAACATCCCTATCTGGGTCGGCGAGATGTACCTCGAACTGCATCGCGGGACATTGACGACGCAGGCGGCGATCAAGCGCCTGCATCGCGCCGCCGAGCGCGCGCTGATCACGGCCGAGACCGTCGCCGCCCTGGCGCATCTGATCGGCGGGCCGCCGCCGCAGAATCTGGAAAGCCAGTGGCGGATCGTCCTGAAGAACGAGTTCCACGACATTCTGGCCGGGTCGAGCATTCGCGAGGTCTGCGAAGACGCCGAGGCGGAGCTTGGGGGCGCGCATGAGGCCGGCCTCGCCGCGCAGCGCGCCGCGCTCGATGCGATCGCGGCGCGCCTGCCGCAGGGCGCGCTGAGCGAAGCTTTGGTCGTCGTCAACCCGTCACTCGCGCCGCGCGCGCTCCGGGCGGAATTGCCAGAAGGGCGCAGGATCGCGCCGGAAGGCGAGGCGGCGCCGCTGGGCGTCTCCGTCTTCGATCTCGCCGCGCTTCGGCCGCGAGGCGGCCTCGCGGCGAGCGCGACCCGCCTCGAAAACGACGTCCTGGCCGTCGAGTTCGGCGCCGACGGCGCGATCGAAAGCCTCGTCCATAAGCCGAGCGGGCGCCAGGCGCTCGCCGGGCGGGGGAACCAGCTCTGGGCCTATCCGATGGACAAGCCGCGCCAGTTCGACGCCTGGGAAATCGAGGAGGACTATGCCGAGCGCGGCGAGGAAGTGATCTCGCTCGACAAGATGGAGCTGGTGGAGAACGGTCCCCATTGCGGCCGGATACGGATCACGCGCCGTTATCGCGCATCGACCATCGTTCAGACTTTCGTGCTTTACGCCAACAGCCGGCGGCTCGACATCGAGACGGAGATCGATTGGCGCGATCGCCGCATTCTCCTGCGCGCGCTGACGCCCGCGGCGGTACGGTCCATGACGGCGACGTTCGAATGCGCGTTCGGCGTGGTCAACCGGCCGACCCACGCCAACACGCCCTGGGACATGGCGATGTTCGAGGCGGCCGCGCATCGCTTCGTCGATTTGTCGGAGCCCGGCTTTGGCCTGGCGATCTTGAACGACGGCAAATATGGCCACAGCGTTCGCGGCGAGGTGCTCGGCCTCAGCTTGCTGCGCTCGCCGGTCTATCCCGATCCGCTGGCGGACGAAGGCCGCCATCGTTTCACCTACGCGCTCATGCCTCATGCCGGCGACTGGCGTGAAGGCGGCGTGCGCGAGGAGGCGGAGGATTTGAACCAGCCGCTGCTGACCGCGATTAAAAGTGGGCTTGCGCCGGGCCATTTCGCGCCGCTCTCGGTTACTGGCGTCGACGTCGCTTTGGCCGCGCTCAAGCCGGCGGAGGACGGCGACGGCTTGGTCCTGCGCGTCTACGAACCCGCTGGCCGCCGGGGCCGGATCGCCGTCGCGCCGCCGCGAGGTTGGGCGATCTCAGGACCGGTCAATTTGCTCGAAGAGCCTGACGGGCAAGGGGAAAATTTCGACGTGACGCCGTTCGCGGTACGCAGCTGGCGGATGAGGAAAGCGTAGCGCCCCGCTTGTCGCCAGCGCGAGAGCCGGCCGAACTTTAGCCGCTCCTTTATCTTAAGGGGAATGGTCGCGATACGCGGAGGACAATCATGAGCGAAGCGTCTCAGGCGAGCGGTCCGGATTTCGAAAGCGGCGTCCCGGAAGCTGAATTGTCGGACGGCGCCGCGCTCGTCGGCCATGTCGGGCAAGAGGCTGTCCTGCTGGCGCGCCGCGGCGAAGAGGTCTTCGCCATCGGCGCAACCTGCACGCATTATGGCGGGCCGCTCGGCGAGGGGCTGCTGGTCGAGGACACGGTCAGGTGTCCCTGGCACCATGCCTGTTTCAGCCTGCGCACCGGCGAAGCGCTGGCGGCGCCGGCGCTCACGCCGACTTCGTGCTGGCGCGTCGAGCGCCGCGACGGCCGGATCTTCGTCAAGGAGAAGATAGAGCCGGCCAAAAAACGAGTTGTGACGCAGCCCGTCGCGGACGCGTCGGCGCATATGGTCGTTGTCGGCGGCGGCGCGGCCGGATTCGCCGCGGCCGAGATGCTGCGGCGGGAAGGCCATCTCGGCAAGCTCACTCTCATCAGCGCCGACGACGCGCCGCCTTACGACCGTCCCAATCTCTCCAAGGACTATCTCGCCGGCTCGGCGCCCGAAGACTGGATCCCGCTGCGCCCGAGCGAGTTTTACGCCGAACAGGGAATCGAATTGCGGCTTGGCGCGACGGTCACGGCGATCGACCCCGCGGCGCATCGGCTGACGGTCGGCGCCGAGACCCTTTCCTACGCCAAGCTGCTGCTCGCGACCGGCGCCGAGCCGGTCAGGCTGAAAACGCCCGGCGCGGACCTGCCGCATGTTAGAACCCTGCGCTCGCTCGCCGATTGCCGGGCCATCATCGCCTTGGCCAAGCCGGGCGCGCGCGCCGTCGTCATCGGCGCGAGCTTCATCGGTCTCGAAGCGGCCGCGGCTTTGCGGCGCCGCGATGTCGCGGTCCATGTGGTCGCGCCCGAGGCGCGGCCGATGGAGCGCGTTCTCGGCCCGGCGATGGGCGATTTCATCCGCACGCTGCATGAAGGGCAGGGCGTGGCGTTTCATCTCGGCCGGACCGTCGCTGAAATCGACGCGCGGCGCGTGCGGCTCGACGACGGCGCCTCGATCGACGCCGATTTCGTTCTGGTCGGCATTGGCGTGCGGCCGCGCCTCAGCCTCGCCGAGAAGGCCGGCTTGGCCGTGGACGGCGGCGTTCTGGTCAATGAGTATCTCGAGACCAGCGCCCCCGATATCTTCGCCGCCGGCGACATCGCCCGTTGGCCCGATCCTTACAGCGGCGAGCGACTGCGCATCGAGCATTGGGTCGTCGCGGAGCGGCAGGGGCAGATCGCCGCGCGCAACATGCTCGGGCGCCGCGAACGCTACGCCGCGCCGCCTTTCTTCTGGACGCAGCAATACGACGCCTCGATCGACTATGTCGGCCACGCCGCTTCCTGGGACGCGATCGAGCAGGACGGCGATCCAGGCGCTTACAACGTGGCGCTGCGATTCCGGAAGGGCGGCCGCACGCTCGCGGTCGCGACCATCTTCCGCAGCGAGGCGAGCCTTGCGGCGGAGCGCGCGATGGAGCAGGGGCGCTCGCCCTGACCGGCGGCGGCTCTGGTCAGGGCGCTCGATGCGACCTATTGTCCCTCTGAGGCGCGGTTCCAGCCGGGAGGGAGCGCGATGCTGTTGCCGACGACGCTTGTCGGATCTTACGCCCAGCCGGAATGGCTCATCGACCGCAAGAAGCTCGCCGGGCGATTCCCGCCTCGGGTGCGCGCGCGAGAACTTTGGCGCATCCCAGAACCGTTCCTGGCGGAGGCGCAAGACGATGCGACGATCATGGCGATCAAGGCGCAGGAGGAGGCGGGCCTCGACAT
Source organism: Alphaproteobacteria bacterium (assembly GCA_021325385.1). Taxonomy (GTDB): domain Bacteria; phylum Pseudomonadota; class Alphaproteobacteria; order Rhizobiales; family Beijerinckiaceae; genus Roseiarcus. The sequence continues at coordinate 20,009 of JAJPHH010000085.1, read as the reverse complement.
CATCACCGACGGCGAAATTCGCCGCGAGAGTTACTCGAACCGCTTCGCGACCGCGCTCGACGGCGTCGATATCGACAATCCCGGCACAGCTTTGGACCGGTCGGGCCATCCCAATCCCGTGCCGCGTATTGTCGGCAAAATCCGGCGCAACCGGCCGGTCGAAGTCGACGATGTGAAGTTCCTGCGCAAGCACACGGCGAAGCCGATCAAGATGACCGTTCCCGGCCCCTTCACCATGAGCCAACAAGCGCAGAACGAGCATTACGCAAATCTCGCCGACGCCGCCATGGACTATGCCGACGCGGTCAACGCCGAGATCAAGGACCTCTTCGCCGCGGGCGCCGACATCGTGCAGATCGACGAGCCCTATATGCAGGCCCGGCCGAAACCAGCCGAAGAGTACGGCCTCGCCGCGCTCAATCGCGCGCTCGACGGCGTGACCGGCGTCACCGCGGTGCATATTTGCTTCGGCTATGCGGCGATCATCCATCAGCGTCCGAGCGCCTATTCGTTCCTGCCTCAGCTCAAGAACTGCCGCTGCAACCAGATTTCGATCGAGACGGCGCAATCGAATCTCGATTGTTCGATCCTGGCGGAGTTGCCGGACAAGAAGATCATGGTCGGGACGCTCGATCTTTCGACGAGCGAAGTCGAGTCGCCCGAGACCGTCGCCGCGCGAATCCGACGCGCTCTTCGGTTCCGCAAAGCCGAGGACATCATCGTCGCGCCTGATTGCGGTCTCAAATATCTGCCGCGCGAAGCCGCCTTCGCCAAGATGAAGGCGATGGTCGAAGGCGCGAAGATCGTTCGCTCGGAACTCTCGGCGCAGTGACAGAGGACGGCGCCTCCGGCGCTTGAAGCGAGGCCGTCCTGTCAGGATGGGCCCTTAACGGCTCGAACCAGGAGCGGCGCAGCCGAGGGTTTCAGTTCCGATCGGCCCTCAAAAACATCGTCAGGCTGGCTTCTCGAATTGGCTGAGGCCGCCGCCTCGTCGCCTTTGGCGTCGCGTCGATGAAATCGGAACCCTTTGCAAGTCTCGACGTGGCGTCGCCCGCTGAAATGCCATAGGCTTGCCGCAGCGGGCCGCGCGCTCGCCGGCTCTTGGGGGCATTCATGATCAGGTCACGCTTTCTCGGCGCGGCGACGATCGCCGCGCTCATCTTCGCCGTATCGCCAGCCCACGCGCTTCTAAGTCGCGCCTGGGTGTCCGGCCATGGTACGGACGCCGCGGGTTGCGGCGCGCCGGGCGCGCCCTGCCGCACTTTTCAATACGTGCACGACAACATCATCGCGCCGGGCGGCGAGATCGACGTGCTTGATCCCGCGGGGTACGGGGCGGTGATCATCACCAAGGGGATCAGCATCGTCAACAACGACGTCGGCGAAGCAGGCGTCCAGTCGTCGTCAGGCGCCGTCGGGATGACGATCAGCGCCGGCGAAGGCGATGCGGTGTATCTGAAAGGTTTGACGTTCAGCGTCAGCGCCACAGGAATACGCTTCAATTCCGGCGCGTCCCTGGAGGTCGAGGATTGCCATTTTATCACCGTCGGCGGAATCGACTTCTTGCCGACGACGACAAGCTCCCTCTCTGTCCGTCACTCTTCGTTTGCTTTTAGCGTCCGCGGCATCAATATGGCGCCGCAAGCGGGCGGGTCCGTCAACGCAAACATAGAAACCGTCAGGATCGTGGGCGAAGGCATCTCTGGCTCTTTCGGCATTCGGTTAGACGGGTCTCAGGCGACGTCCTCGACGCCTTCGATGGCTACGGTCGTCTATTCTCGACAGATTTATGACTCCGCCGGCTTCAGCGCCATCGGCTCCAACGGCGGAGCCGCGCAAATGAACCTCATCATCGACAACTCGTCCGCGAGCGGCGACACCGTCGGCATTGCCGCGACTGGCGCAGGCGCGGTCGTGCGGCTGTACCAGGCGATCGTGACGAACAGCTCGTCTAGGGTGCTGACGCAAAATGGCGCTCAGATCATCACCTACGGGAACAACGTCATGGACGGGCCGGCGGCCGGCATGACCTCCGCTCCGTTGCAATAAAAAGCCTGGCGAAAGGAGATTCGTCGTGAATCGGACCGCCTTTTTGAGCGCCGCTTTTGGCGCGAGCCTCGCGCTCGGCGTCGCAGTCCAGCCGGCCGAGGCGCTATCGAACCGAACCTGGGTCTCCGGCAAGGGCGCCGATAGCGGCGCCTGCGGGCTCGCGACGCCCTGCCGCACCTTCGCCTACGCCATCACACAGACCAATGCCGGCGGCGAGGTCGACGTGCTCGACCCGGCCGGCTATGGCGCGGTGACGATCGGCAAGGCGATCAGCATCATCAATGACGGCGTCGGCACGGCCGGCGTGCAAATCGGCTCCGGCGGAACGGCGATCACCGTCGCGGCCGGCGCGAACGACGCCGTGCTCCTGCGCGGCCTGACGATCGAGGGGACCGGAATCGGCGCGATCGGCGTCCAGTTCTCCTCCGGCGCCTCGCTGGTGATCGAGAAATGTACGATCCGGGATTTCACCGGCAAGGGCGTCTTTATTTCTCCGAGCAGCACGAGCTCCTTCGCCATATCCGACACCGTCATTTCCCATATCGGCTTCTACGGGATTTATGTCATCCCGAGCGGATCAGCCGGAATTGACGGGCTTGTCTCGAACGTGTCGATCGAAAATGCGGGCGCCGAAGCCGTCGACCTCAGCGGCTCCTTTTCGACCTCGACCTCGGCCCTCGGCGTTTCGGTCGTCAACAGCATCGCGGCCAATAGCGGCGGCGGCTTCTTCACCGACACCAGTGCAAACCAGGCGGCGACGGTTTTGACGGTCCGCGATTCCGCCTCGATCAACAATGGCGCGGGGCTCGGCGCAATTGGACCAAACGCGGCTTTGCGGCTCAGCCGGTCCGTCGTGGTCGGCAATAGCGCAGCGACCTCCGTCAGCAATGGCGGCGCGATCTACACCTATGGCGACAACGGCTTCGACGTGACCGTCAGCGGCTTGATCCAGGCCGGCTTGCAATAGCCGAAAGGACGCGCCGCTCCGCCGGCGGCGCTGTCGCGCTCGCTCGACAATGGCTCCTGCCGCCGCTCCAGAGAGCTGGAGCGCCGCTCGGCGACGGCGGAAAACGCCGTCTGCGCCTCGCCCGCCTGGGGCCAGCCTCGCCGGCTCGGCCAAGGTTCGGCCCCGATTGGCCGCTAGGCGTTTCTCCAAATCCTTTTCGATAAACGTGGAGCGGTCATGCACGGGAGAGATCGGAAACTCGTGGCCAGTTTCGCCTTCGCCCTCGCCTTGGCTTTCGTCGCGCCGGCGCGGGCGGCGGATTGCGGCGACAGTCCGGAGGGTTTCAAGGCCTGGCTCGAGAATTTCAAAGAGGTCGCGGTGAAGGACGGCATATCGCCGGAAGTCGCCGACAGCGCCCTGGCGACGGCGACGTTCGATCGCTCCATCCTGTCGCATGATCGCGGGCAAGCCGGCTGGCAGGGCAATTTCGAAGCCTTCGCCGCCCAGCACATCACGCCCGCCCGGATCAAGCGGGGCAAGACCATGCTGCTCGCCTATGCCGAGCCGCTCGAGCGGATCGAACAGCGTTACGGCGTGCCAGGTCCGGTCCTGGTCGCGATCTGGGGCCTCGAGACAAGTTACGGGGCCGATCTCGGCAAATACCCGACCTTCAGCGCGCTGGCGACGCTCGCTTACGATTGCCGCCGCGCCGACCTCTATCGGGCCGAGCTCATCGACGCTCTGACGATCGTCCAGCGCGGCCTTCTCACGCCGCAGGAAATGCGCGGGGCCTGGGCCGGCGAACTCGGCCAGACGCAGTTCATGCCGTCGGCTTATCTCAAATTCGCGGTCACCTCGAACGGGGCGCGCGGCGGCGATCTGATGAGCAACGCGGCGGACGCGCTCGCCTCGACCGCCAATTTCCTGCAACAGCATGGCTGGAAGAGGGGAGCGAAATGGGATCCGGGCGATCCGAACTTCGCCGTGCTGCTCGAATGGAACGCCGCCGAGGTCTACGCCAAGACGCTCGCCGAATTCGCCGACCGTCTGGCGGAGTGACGGACGCTGCGCCCGCTCCGGAACCTCGCGATGTGGCCGCGCCTGTTCGCCCTCGCTTTGCTGCTGGCGCCCATCCCGGCTATGGCTGGCCTCAAGGAGAAGGTCGCCGCGCTCGCTCCGCAGGGGATCGTGCTGGTCGTGGACGGGCAGGGCGACGAATTGGTCGCCCAGAACGCCGACGAGCCCTTCGTCCCGGCCTCCGTCGCCAAAATCGTGACGGCTTGGCTGGCGATGGAGGTCCTGGGCGGCGATTACCGTTTCCAGACCAGCTTCTATCTCGACGACAAGCGGACGCTCTATATCCGCGGCGGCGGCGATCCGTTCCTGATCTCCGAGGAGCTGGCGCGGCTCGCGACCGAATTGGTCGCCGCGATCGGCAAGGCGCCGATCGCCGGCATCGTGCTCGACGCGAGCTACTATCCTTCAAACCTCCGCATTCCGGGAATCGAGAACGACAGCGAGGCCTATGACGCGCCGAATTCCGCGCTCGCGGTGAATTTCAACACGGTCGCCGCGGTGCGCAGCGGCGACAAGGTTCGTTCCGGCGAGAAGCAGACCCCGCTCACTCCGCTCGCGATCGCCGAATTCCGGGCGCGGGCCCCGAACGGCGGCGGCCGCATCAGCCTGAGCCAGGACCCGGCGGCGAGCCTTCAATACGCGGGCGAACTGATCGCAGCTTTCATCGAGCGAGCCGGCGGCAGCGTGAGCGGCAAGATCACGACCGGGACCGCGCCCGCCGGACTGGCGCCCGTCTATATTCACCGTCAATCGCGGACGCTGTCGCAGATCCTCGTTGAACTGCTGCGCGCCTCGAACAATTACATCGCCAACCAGGTCTTCTTGGAGATCGGCGCGCGCCGGCTCGGCGCGCCGGTCAGCCTCGAGAAATCGCTCCAAGTCGCGAACCAGATGCTCGCCGCGCATGGCCTTGCTTCGGCCATCCATCTCGAGGAGGGCTCCGGCATCAGCCGCGACAACCGCTTCACCGCCCGCGGCCTCGCCGAGGTCCTTGCGCTCTTTTCGCCCTATGCCGGCCTGCTCCACGGCCATGACGGCGGCATGGACAAGACCGGGACCATGGAAGGGGTCAGCACGCTCGCCGGCTATGCCGACACGTCGAGCCATGGGCGGGTCCGCTTCGTGATCTCGCTCGCGACCGATGACGGCGAGGTCCGCTTCCGGCTGCTTCGCGCGATCGAATCCGAGCTGTAGCGCGGCAAAGTAGGGGCTCTCTCGCGCGTCGGGCCTTCAAGCGAATGCGTGTCCAGCGGGGCGGCGATGGAGGCGCAAAGCCGCCATTGTTCGGAACCGAGGCCGATGCGCCGCCGGCGCGTTCCAGCGACCGTTCCAGACCATGGCGGCCCTGGCTAGCCGCTCTCCGCAGCGAAGGCGAGCGTAGAAAAGCGCGCGTCGATCGCGAAAGGGCGCTAAACAACGCCCATGCCCCTGATCCGCACGCGCCTGACCTGGTACGCCTACCTGCTGAGCGGCTTCTTCACGTTCATCATCAGCCTTCAAGGCAACATCATCCCCTTCCTGCGCGACGAATTGCGGCTGAGCTACACGGCCGTCAGCCTCCATCCAAGCGCAATGGCCGGGGGAATGATGGCGACCGGCTTGTTCACCGAGCGGGCGCTCACCGCTCTCGGCCGGCGTTGGACCTGTCTGGTCGGCTTGGCCGGCTGCATCGGAGGGCTGCTGGCGATCTCGACGGCCGGCGACGCCGCGTCAAGCGTCGCCGGCTGCGCGCTGATCGGCCTTACCGGCGGCATGCTGCCTGGCGTGGTCGGAGATTTGTTGGCCGACTTGCATCGCGGCGCGCGGGATCAGGCGTTCGCCGAGTGCGGCGCAGTGACCTACGCCTGCGCGATCGCCGCGAATTTCGCCACCGGCATTGCTGTCGCGCTCGCTTTAGGGTGGCGCGCGGCGCTGGCCTTCGGCGTCGCCTCCGGCCTGCTGCTCGCGGCGGTGTTTTTCCGGGACCGGATGCCGGAAAGGCCCTCCCATGCGCTGGCCGCGGGCCAGCGGGTGCCGCCGGCGAGCTGGGCGTTTCTCGTCATGCTTGGGCTCGGCGTGGCCCTGGAGATGACCATGCTGCTCTGGAGCCCCGCCTATCTGGAGCAAGTCGCAGGCCTGCCGCGTCCGGCGGCGGTGGCGAGCGCGGCGGCGTTCCCGGCGGCGATGCTGCTCGGCCGCTCGGCTGGCAGCGTGCTTGTCCGGCGCATCGCGCCCGCGATTCTATGTCCGGCGATGCTGTGCCTCATCGCGCCCGGCTTTCTCGCGTTCTGGGGCGGAGCGCCGGCTGTCGTGACAGTGTTCGGCTTGTTTCTCGCCGGCCTCGCCATCGCGCTGCTTTATCCGCTGGCGTTGAGTTTCGCGATTGGCGCGGCCGGAAGCGCGGGCGGCGCTGCGAGCGCGCGAAGCGGCCTCGCCGCCGGCGCCGCGGTGCTGACCGCGCCCATTGCGCTTGGCGCGCTTGCCGATCGCGTCGGCCTCTCGCGCGCCTACCTCATTGCGCCCATCCTCGCCGTCGCCATTCTGCTGTGCTTTCTCGTGGCGCGGATGATGGAGCGGCGCGGCGCGGCGCGTTCGCCCGACCCGATCGGCGAAAGCAAGGCGGGGATCGCAAAATCCGGGCGCGACGCTCTCGAGGCCGAGAAGCCGACCCTGCAGGGTCGCGGCGGGCGTCTTGTCGAGCGTTAACCGGTCCATCGCCTATATCGCTCTCTATACCGCCTTGTACGGCGCCTTCGGCGTGGCGTCGCCGTTCTGGCCAAAGTTCTTGGAGACCAGAACTCTAACATCTCCGCAAATTTCGCTCATCCTCGGCGCAGCGATATTGATACGGCTTGCCGCCGGCCCCCTGGTCGGCGCTCTGGCCGATTTCATCGCCGCGCCGCGGCTTGTGCTCGCATCCTGTGCGGCTCTTGCGGCCGCGGCGGCCCTATCCTTGTTAGGCGCTCATACGTTCTGGCTGCTCCTGATCTTGTTCCTGGTACAGGCTGCGGCGCTTGCTCCGACGACCTCGATCGCCGACGCGTTGTCGGTCAATATAGCAAAACCTCAGATAGACGGCGCGCCGCTTGAATACGGCTGGATTCGAGGCGCGGGTTCGGCGGCTTTCGCGTCGGGTACGGTGGTCGCGGGACAGCTCATAAGCCCCCGCGATCTCTCGCCGGCCATCTGGATCAACGCGGCCATGCTGATCGCAGCGGTCGGCGCCGCCGCCTTGCTGCCGAGCGCCGACCCCCGAACAGCGCCGCGCAGCGCCGGATCGGCGCCCGGCGCGATTGAATTGGCTCGCCTGGTGCGCATCGCGCGATTTCGGAATTTGATCCTGGTCGCGGCGCTGGTCTTCGGCAGTCATGCGATGAATGACACATTTGCGGTGATCCGGTGGAGCGGCGCCGGAATCGGCGCTCCGGCGATAAGCCTGCTATGGTCGGAATCGGTCGTCGCCGAAGTCGTCGTTTTCCTTCTGATCGGTCCGATATTGCTCGACCGGCTCGGCGAGCGTAGAGCGGTTGCGCTGGCGACGGCAGCGGGAATAACGAGGTGGAGCGTCGAAGCCGTCACGAACTCCGTCTGGACGCTCTCGATCCTGCAGCCGCTCCATGGACTGACCTTCGCGCTGCTCCACCTCGCCTGCATGCGAATGATGAGCGCCTCGATACCGAGCAACGTCGCCGCAACCGCCCAATCCGTTTATGGCTTTGCAGCAGGGCTCGTCACCGCGGCCGTCACCCTGTCATCAGGATTTCTCTACGCCAGGTACGGAGGCGCGGCGTTCTTTCCGATGGCGGCCCTCTGCGCCGCCGCCTTGCCGTTCGCCTGGTTCGGCCTTCGTTGACTCGCGGGCCGTCAGCGCGCTTCCTGAAACCCCCATTCGAGCAATCGCCGACCTTCGCTCGCCCGCTCTTTTTCCGACTTCAGGCCGTTCAGCACCAGGATCAGCCTGCGGCCGGCGCGCGCCCCCGACGCGACGAGCCCGTAGCCGCTCGCCGCCAGATGTCCGGTCTTGAGGCCGTCTGCGCCGAACTGGAGCAGCGGATTGCGGTTCTGCTGTCGCACGCCGTTCCACGTGAACTCGCTCTCGCCGAAATAGTGATAATATTGCGGGTAGGTCGTCATCACGTAAGCGGCGAGACGCGCCATGTCGCGCGGGGTGGCGCGGTTGCCCGGGCCGCCCCATGGATTGGCGAAGCGCGAATGCGTCATGCCGATAGCGCGCGCATGCGCGTTCATGAGCCTGGCGAACGCCGCCTCCGTGCCGGCGATCCCCTCGGCCAAGGCGATCGCAGCGTCGTTGCCCGAGGCGACGAGCAGGCCGCGCAAGAGATCTTCAACCCGCGCGCGGCTGCCCGCCTCAGCGAACATGCTCGACCCGCCCGATTCCGCATCGCCTTCGGTCGCGGCATGAGCGGAGACGACGAACGTGTCGTCCAGTTTCAGGCGCCCCGAGGCGAGCTCGCTGAAGACGATTTCGGCGGTGAGGATTTTGGTGGTCGAGGCGGGCGCCATCGGCGTGTCGGCATTCTTTTGCAGCAGGACCTTGCCGGAGCTCGAATCGATCAGCAGCGCATAGGGCGCCTTGGTTTGCGTCTCGGCGGCCGCGGCGCCGGCGCCAGCGGAAATCAAAAGCATCAGCAGCAAGGCGATTCTCTTCATGGGAACTCCATTGCGGGCTCGCGCGGCGGCGCTCTCGAAAGTCCTTGTTATCATGTCCGTGCGGGCCGGATTCAAACAGGCCGGTCGAGCGCGAGGCGACGGCGCTCGGAGAGGCCACCGCTCCGGGGTTCGAACCGGCCGCAACAATCCGTGATTTGGAGCAAAATGGAAGCCGTCCCGGACCCATTTACGAACGTACGCCGACTTGATGGCGACCCTCAGAGTCGAGGCTGAGGGCGACCGCCGATTCGGAGGGGTTGTTTGGGGCGGCTTTTTCGGTCAGTTTTAATAGCCGCTCCCAGCGCCAGGCAAGAAAATGACAGCGTTCCAGGAGAGTCGCGATGGCGCACCCGATCCAGATCATTTTGACAAGGCAACTTGCCGGATACCTGAGCGTTCCGACCTTTCTTGTTGATCCAAACGGGAAACTGCTCTTCTACAACGAGCCGGCCGAGATTCTACTGGGGAGGCGGTTCGACGAGACCGGCGTCATGCCCGCTGAAGAATGGTCGACGGTTTTTGCTCCGATCGACGCCGAGGGCCGGCCTATACAGCCCGAGGAACTTCCGCTGATGATCGCCCTTCACAAGCAGCGTCCGGCCTGCCAGCGCTTCTTCATTCGCGCTCTCAACGACGTCAAGCGTCACCTCGAAGTGTCGGCAATCCCGATTCATGGCGTTCAGGGCGAATTTCTCGGCGCAGTCGCGCTATTCTGGGAGTTGAGCGACTGATGCGCGCCAAGCTTTACGGAACTCGCGGCTCAATCCCGGCGCCCGGGCCCGAAACGACGCGCTACGGGGGAAACACGCCTGCAGTCCTGGTGTGTGCAAAAAACGGCGCTCTCCTGGTCTTGGACGCCGGGACCGGGATCCGTCGACTAGGGGCTCAACTATCGGCAGCGACGACTCGCGTCGACATCCTTCTGACCCATCTCCACATGGATCATATTCAAGGGCTGGGATTTTTTCCGCCAATTTATGATCCGGCTATCGACGTTCACATTTGGGGACCCGCAAGCAGCGCGCTCCCGCTGGAGGCCCGCCTCTCACGCTATCTCTCTCCGCCGCTGTTTCCCGTACATCTTCGCGATCTGCCGAGGGTCACCTGTCATCACGTGCCGCGGTCGAAGTTCGATGTGGGGCCGTTTTGCATTCTGACGTCGCTCGTTTCCCATCCTGGGCCGACGGTGGGGTACCGAATCGAGGGGGATGGCGGCGTCATTGCCTATATGAGCGATCACGAACCTGCTCTTTGTTTGCGCCGCGGCCAATGGCCTGGACGCGAGTGGGTGTCCGGTTTCGATCTCGCAGTCGACGCCGACCTTCTTATTCACGACGCCCAATACACGGACGCGGAGTACGAACGATGCGTAGGATGGGGGCATAGCTCGTACCGACACGCTTTTGAATTCGCAGCCTATGTCGGCGCAAAGGAGTTGGTTCCATTTCACCATGATCCGGATCATGACGATGAAAAGCTTGATCGCCTGCTGTCGGATGAAATTCGGAAGGTAAAGCCGGGCTTCGCAGTTTCTCCCGGCTGCGAGGGCGCGGTCTTCGAGGTGGGGTCGCCCTGACCTTGCGGCCACCGGGCTCTCGCCACATCATCTTTCAAGCGATCGAAAAGAGCCGCGTGGTTGGCGATCAGTTGCTGTCGTTCAGAATGGTGAGCTTCCGGCCGCCCGTCTTGAGATTGAACTCCAGGTTAGCCTTCTTCGAGGGGCAGCAGTGAGGGTCGTTTGGCAGCCACCGGCTTCCGTAGAGCGTCAGAGTGTCGCCGTAGAAATAGGCGTTGCTGGCGAGGAAACTCATATCGCCCAATCCGGCATCGAGGACGAGTCGCGTTGCGCCGCGCTGCGTGATCGCGAGATATTGCCCCGATCCGTTGCCTCCGTTGCACATGCTGGTGTTGACCAGCACGGCGCTGTCCGTCTGGCTCAAAGGTACGACCAGCGCTGACGCGACCGATTGCCACTCGTCGTTATCGACCTTCGGACACGAAGCATAGAACGGGGCGAGGCCGCCGCCGCGACTCTGGAGGTAGCTTCCCACGGCCGAATACGCCTTTTGGAGCCCGTCCGCGTAAGCCGAGCCGGACAACCCTATGGCGACCGACAGCGCCCCGAAAGCCGCAAACTTCATGCCGTCTCCACCCGCCTAGCTCGCTCGAGATGCATAGCACGGGATTTGGGATTGGAGCGGGTCTCAAACGGTTTCGAAATCAAATATCTGGCTGGTGGGGGAGGTAGGACTCGAACCTACGAAGGCATAGCCAGCGGATTTACAGTCCGCCCCCTTTGCCGCTCGGGACACTCCCCCTTGGCCGGCCTCGAGGATGCCGACGATAAAGGCCCCGGCGAACCGGGGCCCCAGCCCGGCGCTTATGTTGCGCCGCGGCCTCTCCTGTCAACCCAAAAACGTGGGCGGCGACGCCGGCGGAGGCGCGATTGCGCCAGGCCGAACCGCGTGGCAGGACACCGCGCGTCAGCGGCGTCAGGAGAGCGTTTTGCCCAAGAAAAGAGGCCGGGCCGGGCAGGGCGGCGAGCGCCGGCCGTCGCGGTTTGCGCCGGAGGACGGCCGCGACCACCGGCAGCCGGCGGCGCATGAGCGCCGACCCGCTCATCCGCTGCGTCGCGACGGCCGCTCGGCGAGCGAGGTCGCGCAAATCTATGGCTTTCACAGCGTCGAAGCCGCGCTCAAAGCGCCGCGCCGCAAGCTGATCCGGCTCTATGCGACGCCGGCCGCCGCAGCGCGCCTCGCCGGCGAAGCTTCGGCGCGCGGCGTCGAAACCGTGGTGATGAGCGCCGAGGAGATCGCGCTGCGCGCGCCGCGCCAGGCCGTCCATCAGGGCGTTTTGCTCGAAGCGCGGCCGCTGGCGCCGATCGACATATCCGAACTCCCCGAACGCGGCCTCGTCGTCGTGCTCGACCAGGTCACCGATCCGCACAATGTCGGCGCGATCTTGCGCAGCTGCGCCGCTTTCGCCGTCGACGCGCTGGTCACGACCGAGCGCCATTCGCCGGAATTTTCCGGCGCGCTGGCCAAATCCGCCTCGGGCGGCCTCGAATTCGTGCCGGTCTGCAGCGTCGTCAATCTCGCCCGCGCGCTGCAGGAGATCGGCGATCGCGGCTATTGGCGCGTCGGGCTCGATTCGGAAGGGCCGCAATCCTTGACGCGCATGGACCTGTCGCGGCCGCTCGCGCTGGTTTTCGGCGCCGAGGACAAGGGCTTGCGCCGCCTGACGCGCGAAAATTGCGATGCGCTCGCCAGGCTCGATATGCCCGGGCCGATCAAGAGCCTCAATGTCTCGAACGCCTGCGCCGTGGCGCTGACCATCGTGCGGGCCAAGCTCGGCGAAGAGGGTTAGAGCGGTTTCCGACCAGGACTGCGGCGCCACGCCGGCCGATCGCCGTCAACCCGCCATAGCGCCACGAACGTTCGCGCGAAAGTACGTCCGTCTGCGCGCCGCTATGGCGGGTCCTTCACTTCGTTTCGGCCCTTGCGGGTGACGACGATCGTCCGGCGTGGCATGTTGGCAATCAAGATGTTTTGCTGACGAAACCGGCTGTCTGGCCGGTTTCGTCAGCAAAACGTCTTGATTGCAAAAACGCTATCGCCGCGCGGAGGCGTCAATCCTCGCCTCGCCACAGCGCGGGGGTAAATGAATGTGCTCCGAGCTTTATTTTGGCGAGGCGACCGCGAAGCGGCTTGGGATTGACGCCGAGCACGGCGATGGCATGCAGGATAGGGCGCGTTTGGCGCTCCTGCGCCTCCGTCTGGTCGGAAAGCGCTATAGCGTCCTTGCGGGCTATTGCAGCCGCATCTGCGGCACGGCTTTCGGGTAATTGAGGTCGTAGGTCGTGTTCAGCAGCGGGTCGAGCGGCGTGCCTTCGGAGGCGTCGTAGATCCGCGGCCGGCCGTTCGGCGCGAATTTCGACAGGTTCGCCGAGTCGCTCTCCGAACTCGTCATCTTGCCCTGCGTTGCGGCCGCGACGCCGTAACGGGCCTCGCGCTTCATCTGATCGGCGACCATCTGCGCGGGCATCGGATAGCTCTGCGCCGGACCGGGCGTCGCCGCGTCGTCGGCGGCCGCGCCGAAACTCGGCGCTTCGTCATTGACCCCTTCGACGATGATGCCGCTATCCGCCAGATTCTTGCCGGCCGCGGCGGGAGAAAGCGGTCCATTGGGCCCCAGCAAGGCGAAGCGCGATTGTCGCGACGCGCCAAGCCTGGCGAGACGCGAGACGAAGGCCGCGGGCGCCGCGCTGGGCTTGGCCCGCGGGACGAGCGCGCCGAACGCCTTCGGGTCGGTCTCGATTTCGCTTTTCTTCTGACCCGCCAGCGCGCCGGGCTGCCCGGCGGCGGGCATTGTCGGCAGAAGGTCGGGAGCGACGCGATCCTTCGCCTCCTTGGCGTCCTTTTCGATCTGCCGCCAATGCTCGACATTTTTCAAATGCTGGTCGAGCGTCTCCGCGAAAGCGTGGCCGCCCGTCCCGTCCGCGACGAAATAGAGGTCCTTTGTGTGCGAAGGATTGGCCGCCGCCTCCAAAGCGGCCTTGCCGGGATTGGCGATCGGCCCGGGCGGCAATCCTTCGATCACGTACGTATTGTACGGCGTCGGCTGCTCGAGCTCGCTCTTGGTGATCGGGTGATCGAGCGTGCCTTTGCCGCCGACCAAGCCATAGACGATCGTCGGATCGGATTGCAGCTTCATCCGCTTGCTGAGCCGATTGACGAACACAGCCGCGACATGCGGCCGCTCATCGGCCTTGCCCGTCTCCTTCTCGACCAACGAGGCGAGGGTGACGAGCTCGCCGGGCGATTTGATCGGCAGATTAGGCGCGCGGCTCTGCCAGATTTGATCGACCGTCTTGGTCTGCGCCTTCTCCATTCGCGCGAGCAGCGCCTCGCGGGTCTCGCCGCGTTGGAAGAAATAGGTGTCGGGCAGGATCGAGCCTTCGCGCGGAATCTCTCTGATCTCGCCGACCAGCGCATCGTCCGCACGCAGCTTCTGGACGACCTGCTGGCTGGTCAGTCCCTCCGGAATGGTCATCTTGTGCTGGACCGGCTTGCCGTTGACCAGCGTGTCCTCGACGTCGCGCAGGCTGGCGCGCGCCTTGAACAGATATTCGCCGCGCTTCAGCTTGCCGCGATTGCCGTCGGCCAGCACGACCAGGTTGAACCAAAGCGTGCTGTCGATCACCCCGGCCTTTTCGAGCTGGTCGGCGATTGTCGCCCCTTCCGCTTCGTCTTCGCGCGCCAGGATCACGATCTTGTCCGCGGCGAGCGGGCCCGGCTCGCGCGCCTTTTGCAGCGCCCAGGCGAAAGCGCCGATCCCGATGAGCGAGGCGATGAGGAGAAACGAAAGAAGTCCGCTCAAGCGCGACAGGCCCTCGCGCCGCTCCTTTTTTCGCGGCGGCTCTGGCGGCGGCGGCGCGGCCTGAGGTTGCAAGGCCTCGGTCGGCGAGCGCGGCGTGGCGCGCCGGCCGAAGAGACTGACGCGCGGGCTCTGGCCTTCAGGGCCGTCCTTCTTCGATCCGTCGCTCATTTAGCGCCCGTCGTGACGCCCCGGGAGAGGGCGCCGAAACTTGATCCTAACCCTTAAGCGCCAATATGGCGAAATCGGGATTCGGTCTTAACCCGCAAATTTCCTGAAAATCAGCGAGGCGTTGGTGCCGCCGAAGCCGAAGGAATTCGACAGGACCACGTCGATCTTGCGCGGCTTGGCTTTGTGCGGAGCAAGATCGATCGCGGTTTCGACCGAAGGATTGTCGAGATTGAGCGTCGGCGGCGCGATCTGATCGCGCATGGCGAGGATCGAGAAGATCGCCTCGACCGCGCCAGCCGCGCCGAGCAGGTGACCGATCGACGATTTGGTCGAGGACATGGTCAACGAGCTTGCGGCGGCGCCCATCAGCCGCTCGACGGCGCGCAGCTCGATCTCGTCGCCGACCGGCGTCGACGTGCCATGGGCGTTGACGTAGTCGATGTCGGCCGGCGTCAGATTGGCCCGCTTCAACGCCGCGACCATCGCCCGATAGCCGCCGTCGCCGTCTTCGGCCGGGGCGGTGATGTGATAGGCGTCGCCGGAAAGGCCATAGCCGATCAACTCGGCGTAGATCGGCGCGCCGCGGGCCTGGGCGTGCTCCAGCTCTTCGAGAACGACGCAGCCCGCGCCTTCGCCCATGACGAAGCCTTCGCGGTCGCGATCATAGGGGCGGGAGGCCTGGGTCGGGCGATCGTTGAAGCCGGTGGCGAGCGCCCGGCAGGCGGCGAAGCCGGCGAGACCGAGCCGGTTGATCGCCGATTCGGCGCCGCCCGCGACCATGACATTGGCGTCGCCGAGCGCGATCAAGCGGCCAGCGTCGCCGATCGCATGCGCGCCGGTCGAGCAGGCGGTGACGACCGAGTGATTGGGCCCTTTGAGCTTATGGGCGATCGAAACATAGCCGCTGGTCAGATTGATGAGCCGACCGGTGATGAAGAACGGCGAGAGACGGCGCGGGCCGCGCTCCTTCAGCAGAATCGAAGCGTCGTAAATGCCGCCGATGCCGCCAATGCCCGAGCCGATCAGGACGCCGGTCTCGATTTCCTGTTCATAAGTCGAGGGCGCCCAACGGGCGTCTTGCAGCGCCTGGGTCGCGGCCGCCATCGAATAGACGATGAAATCGTCGACGCGGCGGTGCTCCTTCGGCTCCATCCAATCGTCCGGATTGAAGCGATCTTCGCTCAAGGGTCCGCGCGGGATCTGCCCGGCGATCTGACAGGGAATGTCGGAGACGTCGACATTCTCGACGCGGTTGACGCCGCTCTCGCTGGCGAGCAGCCGGCGCCACGTGGCCTCGACGCCGCAAGCGAGCGGCGTGACCATGCCAAGCCCCGTGACCACCACGCGCCTCATGACGACCCTCAAAATGGCGCGCCCCGAGCGCGCCCTCCCTGATGCGACAAGGGCCGGTCGGAGCCGGCCCTCGGATGGACAAACGCGGCCTTGCCGCCGCCAAGGCTGATCGGCGACGGGTTAACCTATTTGGCCGCCGCGGCCTTTTCGAGGAATTTGATCGCGTCGCCGACCGTGACGATCGTCTCGGCTTGATCGTCGGGAATCTCGACGCCGAACTCTTCTTCAAAGGCCATGACCAACTCAACCGTGTCGAGCGAATCGGCGCCAAGGTCGTCGATGAAATTGGCGTTCTCCACCACCTTGTCGGCGTCGACGCCAAGATGCTCGACGACGATTTTCTTCACGCGCTCAGCGACATCGCTCATTTTTCCTGTCCTTAAAGACTCGCGGCGTTTTTGAAACGCCCGCTTTGTTGGATCCCCTAACCTGATCGCGCCTGGCGCGCCGTCCGTAAACGGCGCATCGCCCCTGTCCGGCGCCAGCGCGTCTTTCAAGATCTGAACGCGCCGCCCGTCGCTTAAAGCTATGATCAGGTCAAATTTCCGCCCGCCTTTGGCCGCTTCGGGCGGCCCGCGCTCCGATAGCATATCTCGATAAGCAAGGCGAGAGCTTGAGCGCCGGCCCCGCGCGGCGCTCGGCCCCTTGGAGCAAGTCATTCAAATCATGGCCATTCCTCCATTCACATGGAGGGTATGGCCGGTCACGTAGGCGGCTTCCTGGCTGGCGAGAAAGACGATTGCGGCGGCGACTTCGTCGCCGACGCCCAATCGCCCCAGCGGCACATGGGCGAGCAGCCCCTCCCGCTGCTTCTCGTTCAAGGCGTCCGTCATCGGACTCTGAATGAAGCCCGGCGCCACGCAATTGACGGTGATGTTGCGGCTCGCGACCTCGTAGGCCAGCGCCTTGGACATGCCGATCAGGCCGGCTTTGGCCGCCGCGTAATTGCCCTGGCCGGCATTGCCGGTGACCCCGACCACCGAGCTGACGCCGATGATCCGCCCATAGCGGCGGCGCATCATGCCTTTCAGACAGCCGCGCGTCAGGCGGAAGGCCGCGGTCAGGTCGACGGCGAGAACCTCGTCCCATTCCTGGTCCTTCATGCGCATGAACAGATTGTCGCGCGTCACGCCGGCATTGTTGACGAGAATGTCGACCGCGCCCAAAGCCGCCTCGGCCGCCGGCGGCAAGGCTTCGACCGCCTGGGGATCGGAAAGATCGGCCGGCAAGACGAAGGCGCCGTCGCCGAGCTCGGCCGCGAGCTTTTCGAGCGCTTCGCGTCTCGTGCCGGACAGAGCCACGCGCGCGCCTTGCCGATGCAGCGCCTTGGCGATCGCGCCGCCGAGCCCGCCCGAAGCGCCGGTGACCAGCGCGCCTCTGCCGTGGAGATCGAACAATTTCCGTCCCTATCTGAAGCGTCAGGTGACCGCCGCCAGGCGGAACGCGTCGACCTCCGCCGGCCCGCCGATCGGGGTCGCCGTCGCGCCCTCGACAATGCGCTTGACCAAGCCGCTCAAGACCTTGCCGGCGCCCAGTTCGACGAAGCGCCCGACGCCGCGCTCGGCCATGAAGAGGACGCTTTCGCGCCAGCGCACGGCGCCGACGACTTGCGCCACGAGATTTTTGCGGATTTCGGCCGGCTCCTGCATCGGCCGCGCCGTCACATTGGCGACGATCGGCGCTTTGGGGCGCTTGATCTCGACCTTCTCCAGCGCCGCCGCCATGGTCTCGGCCGCGGGCTGCATCAGCGCGCAATGGAACGGCGCCGAGACCGGCAAGAGCACCGCGCGCCGGGCGCCCTTGCGCTTGGCGATATCCATCGCCCGCTCGACGGCTTGCCGGGTGCCCGAAATGACGACCTGGCCGCCGCCATTGTCGTTCGCGGCCTGGCAGACCGCGCCCGCCGCCGCGAGCTCGCTCAGCGCCTCGGCGGCGATTGCGGCGCTTTGCGCAAAGTCGAGGCCGAGCAGCGCGGCCATCGCGCCCTCGCCGACGGGAACCGCGCTCTGCATGGCCTCGCCGCGGATGCGCAAGAGCCGCGCGGCGTCTTCGAGGCTCAGGGCCCCGGCCGCCGCCAGCGCCGAATATTCGCCGAGCGAATGGCCGGCGAGAAACTGTGCGTCGGCGCCGAAATCGAGCCCGGCCTCCTCGGTCAAGACGCGCGCCACCGCGAGGCTCACCGCCATCAGAGCCGGCTGAGCGTTCGCGGTCAGGGTGAGCTCGGCTTCCGGCCCCTCGAACATGAGCCGGGACAGGTTCTGGCCCAAAGCAGCGTCGATGCGGGCGAAAATCTCCCGCGCCGTCGCGAAGCGCTCGGCGAGCGCCTTGCCCATGCCGACCGCCTGGGAGCCCTGCCCAGGGAAGAGAAACGCCGTGCCCGTCATCGCCTTGATTTAGCCTTAACGTCGGGCGCGCAGAGACAATGATTGGTCGGGCCTGTCAAGGCGACTGCCCGCCAAGGGCCAAAGCCGCAGATCGACGCCATGCGCCGAAAGCCGCCGGTCGGTTGATTGCGGCGTGACCCACAACGTATTGCGCGGCTCGCGGCGTTGCCTCCCGTCTCATTTCCAATCTCGAGAGAAAACTGGGCAATTCGCCCCAGATTCGCACATTCGCGTAACGCTTCTTTAGCGCCGCTGCGGCCATAGTTCCGCGAACGGGCCGGAAGGGCCGCGCTGGCGCGCGCCCGACGGCGGAGTCGTCCGAGGACGCCATGCGTTTCGATGTGTTGCGCCGTTTCGCCGAAGACCGCCGCGGCAATGTGGCGATGTATTTCGGTCTCGCCGCCATTCCTTTGATCTTCGCGATGGGCATGGCCGTCGACTACGGCAACAATGCGCGCAAGTGGTCGCAGCTCAACGCCGCCGCCGACGCCGCCGCTCTGGCCGCCGTCACCCCCGCCATGATGGCGGCGTCGGACGCCACCGCCCAGACCGCGGCGACCGACATATTTACCGGGCAAGCCAACGCGATTTCGAACATCGTGCCCGGCTCTCTGTCGGTCAATCCGCAAATCCAGGACAACGGCCTCATTCGTAAGGTCGACGTGTACTACACGGCTCAGATCTACAACATTTTCGGCGGCATCCTCGGCCAACAGACGATGCCCGTGAGCGGCCACGCCCAGGCGAACGGCGCGACGCCGCCGAATGTCGACTTCTACCTGCTGCTCGATACTTCGCCGTCGATGGCGATTCCGGCCGATCAAAACGGCATCAACACGATGGTTCAGAATACAAGGAGCCAGCAGGACGGCAGCACGACCGGCTGCGCCTTCGCCTGCCACGAATATAATCCGGCCGCCGACAATCTCGGCAATCCCAACGGCGAAGACAATTATGCGCTGGCGCGGAATCTCGGCCTCACCCTGCGCATCGACATGGTCGGCCAGGCGACGGCGGCCATGGTCGGGTCGGCGATTTCGACGATGAACCAAAATACCACGAACTACGGCTGGACGCCGAGCTATCGTATCGCGATCGACTCGTTTGACGCCTACAATCCCTCGACCCGGACCTCGATCCGTCAATTGTTTCCCCTGACCAGCAACCTCAACAGTTTGCAGTCGAGCCTGAACGCCAGTCCCAGCCCCATCCAAGTGATGGAGGTCTATTCGAACAACAACATCTGCACGGCGACGCAAACGACGACGAGCCACGGCGTGACGACGACGACATGCACCGCCTGGCAGGGCAACAGCGACACCGATACCGATATCGACGACGCCCTTAATTCCTTGAACAACAGTTCGAGCCCCTACTACATCCCCAATCCAGGCACCGGCGCTTCGGGGAGCCAACCCGCCGAGGTGCTGATGATCGTCACCGACGGCGTCGAGGACGAAACGGTCGCCAGCGTGACCGCGGGCACGCCTAGCGGCAATCGCCAGCAAGCCCCTATCGCTTTCAATTCGAACGTCCCATCCACCGCCACCTGCGCCGCGATCAAGGCGCGCGGTATCAAGATCGCGATCCTCTATACGACCTACTATCCGCTCGACAACGGCTCAACCGGCAGCTGGTACGATCGGTTCATCTATCAGTTCCAGCGAAACGGAACCGATCAGATCGGCCCGGCTCTGATGAACAATTGCGCCTCGCCCGGCCTATTCTACCAGGTGAGCGTCGGGCAGAACATCTCCGCCGCCCTCGTCACCCTGTTCCAGATGGCGCTGCAGAGTTCGCACCTCACGCAATAATCCAGAGAGGCGCGCGCCCGAGCCGGCTTATCCAGGCCAGCCGCGCTCCTCATTGCGAGATACGCCTTCGTACGACGGCGCTTTGTCATTCCCGCGCAAGCGCATAGGCGTTAAAAAGTCCGGGCGAAGCGTTGATAGGCGCGTCGCCGCGGCGGTTCGTGGAGATGGCGGGCGAGCGCGGCTTTGCGA
>JAJPHH010000065.1 GCA_021325385.1 Alphaproteobacteria bacterium | reverse complement strand
TCGCAAAGCCGCGCTCGCCCGCCATCTCCACGAACCGCCGCGGCGACGCGCCTATCAACGCTTCGCCCGGACTTTTTAACGCCTATGCGCTTGCGCGGGAATGACAAGGAGCAATTTCCGCAAGGAAACCCAATGAAGCTCCGTTATTATCAAGAAACCGACAGCCTCTATATCGAACTCGTCGAGGCTCCGGGCGCAGAGACGCGCGAAGTCGTACAGGGCCTCGTCGTAGACCTCGACGCCAAAGGCAACGTCGTCGGCCTCGACATCGACCACGCTTCCGAAAAGCTCGATCTCTCGAAAATCGAGACGATCGCGCTCCCGCCCGTGCGCGCGGCCTGAGCCTTCGCATGGCCGGACGACGGAAGAAGAGCGATCCCGATCAACTCGGCCTGCTCGAAGCGCGCGTATCGACCGCGCCGCTCGTGCCCGGCGTCCGTGAAAAGGTCAAAGCGTGGCGAGAAGGCGGTTATAAGGGGATCAGCGAGACCACGCGCATTCTGTTGAACCATTGGTTCTATACCGATCATCGACTCCCGAACGGACGCAAGTTCGCCTACCATTATTTCCAGCGCGAAGCGGTCGAGACGCTGGTTTACCTTTACGAAGTCGCCGGCGTTCGCCGCCATAAAGGCCTCATTGAGACGTTCGCCACACGCAGCGATCTTCGGCTGCTGCAATATGACGATTTCGCCCGCTATTGCGTGAAGATGGCGACGGGCAGCGGCAAGACCAAGGCGATGTCGCTGGCGATCGCCTGGCAATTCTTCAACGCCGTCGTGGAAGCGCGCGACGACTTCGCCCGGACCTTTCTCCTCATTGCGCCGAACGTCATCGTGTTCGAGCGCCTGCGGACCGATTTCGAGGGCGGTCGCATCTTCCGCACCGATCCGGTCGTCCCGCCAGAGATGGAAATCTTCTGGCGCGATTTCCAGTTCTACATGCGAGGCGAAGGCGAGCGAGCAAGCTCGCTCGGCGCGCTCTATCTCACCAACGTGCAGCAGTTCTACGAGCGACAGAACGGGACGGGTGACGAGCCGGAGGAGTTGACCGCGGTGCTCGGGCCGAAACCTCCGGCGCAGACCTCTGGAATCGAGGATTTCGATAAGCGGATCGTCGCTCGCGGCGGCCCTGTCGTCGTGCTGAACGACGAAGCTCACCATACCCATGACGAGGAGAGCGAGTGGAACAAGATCATCCGCAGCTTGCATGCGCGGGTTTCCGGCGGATTGGCCGCGCAGCTCGATTTCACGGCGACGCCTCGCCACAGCAAGGGCCAGCTCTTCTCCTGGACGGTCTACGACTACCCGCTCAAGCAGGCGATCATCGACAATGTCGTGAAGCGCCCGCTCAAGGGGATTGCGCAGAACATCACAGAGCAGCGCTCGGACATCGCCAGCACACGCTATCAGGCCTTTCTCGCGGCCGGCGTTGAGCGCTGGAAGGAATATCGCCAGCAATTGGCGCCGCTCGGCAAGAAGCCCGTCCTGTTCGTGATGATGAACGATACCGAGGAGGCGGACGACGTCGGCGATTGGCTGCGCAAGAAATACCCCTCCGAGTTCGGCGGCGAGAAGCTGCTGATCATTCACACCGACCGATCCGGCGACGTTTCGAAGAAAGATCTGGACGCGGCTCGAAAGGCCTCGCGCGAAGTCGATGACGAGAAGAGCCCGATCAGCTGCATCGTCAGCGTCATGATGCTGCGCGAGGGCTGGGACGTGCAAGGCGTCACGGTCATCGTCGGCCTCAGGCCCTATACCTCGAAAGCAAATATTCTGCCCGAGCAGACCGTTGGACGCGGGCTTCGGCTTATGTTTCGGGGGTCGACAGGTTACGTCGAGCGGGTTGACGTGATCGGAAATAAGACATTCATCGAATTCGTCGAGCAGTTGGAGCGCGAGGAAGACATCCAACTGGAGACGTTCAAACTCGGCGAGAAGGTGACGATCATCACCATCACGCCCGATCCCAATAAATCGAACATGGATATTTCGGTCCCGGTGCTCAGCCCGATTCTCACGCGCAAGAAGTCCTTGGCGGAGGAAATCGCCGAACTCGATGTGAGCGCCTTCGCGTGTCCGGTCCTGCCGCGAAAGCAGGACGACGTTGCGGCCAAGACGTTCCGATACGAAGGCTACGACATCATCACGCTGCAGAAGATCGTTGAGCGCAATTACACCATTCCGGAGCCGCAGACGGCTGAGGAGGTCATTGGTTACTACGCCCGCCGTATCGCGCAAGAGGTGAAGCTGCCATCACAATTCTCCGCCTTGGCGCCAAAAGTGAGGGAGTTTCTCGAAAGCAAGGCCTTCGGCGGGCCGGTTACATTGAACGAGCCGGCAATGATCAAGGCGATCAGCAGCAACGTCGCTCAATATGTGACGGTAAAAACGTTCGCCGAGGCGCTGCGGAAAATTGTCATCACGGAATTGGAGCCGCAGCTTTTGCACGCCGGGCGGGCGCTGTCCGAAACGCCGGCGTTCCCTTGGTCGCGCGCGACGCTCGCGGCGCAGAAATGCGTTTTCAATCTCGTTCCATGCGACAATGAATTTGAGAAGGAGTTCGCGAAGTTTCTGGAGAAGGCGCCCGACGTTCAGCGCTTCGCGAAATTGCCGGAACAATTCAACTTCGCGATCGAATATACCGACAATGCCGGTAACTTGCGATATTACGAGCCGGACTTCGTCGTGGTGACGGGCGACGGCGTTCACTACCTCGTCGAAACGAAGGGCCTAGAGGACACGAATGTCGCCAACAAGGATCGGGCGGCGCAATTATGGTGCGAGAACACGACGCGACTTGCCGGCAAGCCCTGGGCCTATCTGAAGGTCTTGCAAACGGCCTACAGGCAGCTTCAGCCGACTCGATTCGAAGATCTATCTATCCTGGCGCCGCCAAAACTTTTATGAGACTGTGCCCGCGCGTGTTAACGAACCGCACGTGGGCGACGGGGCTTTCCGCGTACGGAACCTGGTCGGCGACCTCGTGCAGGATTCTGATCTCCTCGGTCCGAGCGCTCGCGCGTCGCCAGACGTAAGCGGAGCCTAGGAATTGCGGATGCAACGTGCCGCAATGCAGCGTCGTTCGTATGAGCGGCAGGCCGGCGGCGACGAGCCGCCAGGCGTATTCGTCGAAGGCTTCGATCGGGGTGGCGATGCGGCGGGCCGGACCGATCAGCCACTGGCCGATCGCTTCGCCGCTCCCGCCGCGCGGCCGCGCCGAAGGCGGACGCTCGTAGGCATTGGTCGTGAAGACGTTCTTGCCCTCGACGATCCGGGTGGCGCGGAAGCGCGAATGTTCAGAAGCAGGGCGTTCGGTCATCGGAGAGCGGATCGCTGCGGCAAGGCGGCAGCCTGTCCGATGCGCGGCGCAAAGGCAATCGCCGCGCGTCGCGGCGCTTCCGGTTCCGTGTCGCTCCCGCTCGCGCGGCAACGACACGGCGCTTCATGGGAGGCGCTCCGGCCGTGATCGGCGCTATTTCTTATTCCCCAGCAGCGCGTCGATGTCGATCGAATTAGCCATCGCGGCATAGCCGGCGTCGTTCGGATGCAGGTGATCGCCGGAATCGTATTCCGCCTTGAGGTGCTTCGGATTGGCGGGATCGCGCACGACTGCGTCGAAATCCGCCACTGCGTCATAGGCGCCGCTCTCGCGAATCCATTTGTTCACGGCTTCGCGCACCTTCTCCTTTTCTTCGCTGTAATAGCCGAAAAGCGGCGTGCCGTGGAACGTATCTTCGAACGGCGTCAGCGTCGCGCCGACGATGCGCAAATGATGCAGATGCGCGCGGGCGATGATCTGTTGATGGCCGGCGATCACCTGCTCGGCGGTCGGGACTTTGTCGTTCGGCGCGAGGACGCTTTCAGGCCAGCCGATGTCGTTGATGCCCATCATCATCGTCACGACCGCGGCATGCGGCTGGTCGAGGACGTCGCGATCGAAACGGGCGAGCGCGTTGACGCCCATCCGGTCGGACAGAACCTTCTCGCCGGAAATGCCTTGGTTCAGCACGGCGATCTTGCGCTCCGACAGGCGCTGCGCCAGATCGTCCGGCCAGCGATGATTGGCGTCGACCGTCGATCCGTCGCCGTCGGTGATCGAATCGCCGAATGTCACGACGGCGCGCGGATCGGCCGGCGCGTCGACCAGGATTTCGCTCAAGAAGACTTTCGCCGTCATCGTCGAATCGGGCTTGAAGTCCGGCGCGGCGGTCTTGTCGCCGGCCGCGATATAGGCCGTCTGCCGTCCCTCCCAATGCATCGTCTCGACCGGCGTCACATTCGGCAAATAGAAGCTGACGGCGAGGTCCGACAACGGCGCGACGGTCAGATCGACCGGGTCGCTCAGCGCGGGGGCGCCAGGCGGGATGGTGATCGATGCCTTGCCGTCGAACGTGACCGCGCGATCCGAGCCGAGCAGGATAGACGCGCCCTTGTTCGAGATCGCGACGTGAACCGCGCCGATCGTGACCGGATGGGAGGTATATTCGTTGGTCAGCAGCAGGCGGACCTTCGATCCGCCGATCGAGACATGCGCCAGTTCGCGTACCGTCTGGTTCCAGAAATTGCGCGGGACCTTCGGCGGCGCCAGGAAGTCCGGCGCCCAGACCGGTTGGGCGCTGGCCGTCCATGTGCCGATCCAATCCTCCGAGTCCTGCGCCATGACCGTCGTACCAAACGCGCCGACGGCGGCGACGATGCAAGCAGACAAGAGAGCGCGTCCAGATTGGTGGATCCTCATCTTTTTTCCTCCGCTTCGATCTGTTGGCGGGAACCGCAGCATCTAAAAAGAATTGGAATGCCCGACTTTTCCTCCTTTCGTTCGTACGAGGCGACTCGCGCCGCAAAATCCGAGCCGTCATTGCGAGCGAAGCGAAGCAATCCATTCACGGGACGCCGCGCTCTAGGAATGGATTGCTTCGTCGCTTCGCTCCTCGCAATGACCGTTTTTTTAACTCTGTCAGGTCGCGCTGAGGCGCTTCCTCCTAGGGCCGTCCGATCGCCGCTTCGCTCTTCGTCAGCAGCGATTTCAGCTCGGCGCCGCCCGCCATAAGCTCGATGACTTCGCCGATCGTGCGTTCGTTCTTTTCGAATTCCGCCAGCGCCCGGCCGCGGCGCAGCACCATGAAGCGATCGCCGGCGGCATAGGCGTGGTACGCGTTATGGGTGATGAACAGGACGGCGACGCCGCGCGCCCGCACGCGTTCGATCAGCTTGAGCACGGTCGCCGATTCGCGCACGCCGAGCGCGGCGGTCGGCTCGTCGAGCACCAGAACGCGGGCGCCAAAATGAATCGCCCGGCCGATGGCGAGCGCCTGCCGCTCGCCGCCGGATAGCGTGCCGACCAGTTGATCGCCGTCGGCGACGCGGCTGATGCCAAGGTCCCTGAGGCTCTTCAGCGCCAGGCGCGAAGCCTCTTCGAGATCGAGCCGGCGGAACAGGCCGCGTCCCTTTTGCGGCTCGGCGGCGAGGACGAAATTGCGGGCGACGCTCATCAGCGGAAGCGTGCCGACCTCTTGATAGACCGTGGCGAGGCCCTTTTCGCGCGCCTCGCGCGGGCTCGCGAAATGGACGATCTCGCCGTCGACCAGCACCTCGCCCTTGGTCGGCGTCTCGACGCCGGTCAGGATCTTGATCACCGTCGACTTGCCGGCGCCGTTCTCGCCGAGCAAGCAGAAGACTTCGCCGGGAAAAAGCTGCAGCGAAAGATCGGCGATCGCGGTCACGCCGACGAAGCGCTTCGTGACATTGCGAAGCTCGACGATCGGCGCGGCCATGGTCACGCTCTCCCCATCGCCAATTGCCGCAATCTGTGATTGGCGAGCACGGCGAGCAGCAGGAGGAGGCCGATGAAGAAATTGGCGAGGTCGGCGTTCCAGCCGAGGAAGAACACGCCGAGCGAGACGACCCCGTAGGTCAGTGAGCCGAACACGGTGCCGATCGGCGAGCCGTAGCCGCCGGTCAGCAGGACGCCGCCGATCACCGCCGCGGCGATGCCGGTGAAGACGTATTGAGAGCCGAGCGTGATGTTGCCGTTCTGAAACGTCAGCGTCTCGTTGACGGCCGAGAGCGCCGCGGCGAGCGACGTGCAGACGAACAGGATGATCTTGACGCGATCCACCGGCACGCCGGCCAGACGCGCCGTCATGGCATTGCCGCCCGTCGCATAGACCCAATTGCCGAAGGCGGTCCGCTGCATCACATAGGCGGCGATCGCGGTCAGGATCAGCCAATGGACGATCGAGATGTGGAACTGGGCGATGTTCGAGGCGAAGACCGCATGCGCCGAGCCGGACGATTCCGCCGAAAGACTCGACGAGCCGGTCAGCGCGATCGCGACGCCGAGCATCGCGCCCATCACCATCAGCATCATCGCCAGCGTGACGATGAAGGAAGGGAGCTTGGTGCGCACGACGATGAGCCCATTGGCGGCGCCGATCGCGGCCGCGAACAAAAACGCGATGGCGACGCCGATCCACGGATCGAGCGAATAATAGCCGGCGCAGATGGCGACGATCATCGAACAGCCGCCGACCACTGCGCCGACGGAGAGATCGAACTCGCCGCCAATCATCAGCATGCCGACGGGCAGGGCGATGATGCCAAGATCGGAGGCGGTGTCGAGCCAGTTCGCGGTGCCGAGCGGGGTGAGGAAGCCGTTCCGCCCGGCCGTGATCGCGAAGAAAGCGAAGACAAGCAGCGCCGAGACGACGCCGCCCGCCTCGGGCCGCAGCAGAAAGCTCATCAGCCGGCCGCGGCGCGGCAGGCGCTCGACCGAGGCTAAATCGTCGAACGTTTCGGCGTCCGACGCGATTGCGGCGTTCGTCTCGTCGGGTTGTGCGAGCATAAGCGTCGCTTCAGCGAAGGAGCGCGGCGTTCCGAATGCCGGATCGCCGCGCGTCAGCCTATTTCGAGCCGATCACGTTCGGATAGGTGTCGAACACTTTGAGAATCTTGTCGATGTTCTTCTTGTCGACGATGCTCGGGCCGGTCGCCACCGGGCCGACCGGCGCGAGGCCGTATTTGGCGTAGAGCGTCGCGAAAACAACGCCGAAATAGCCGTCGAGATAAGGCTGCTCGTTGACGAGAAAATCGAGCTTGCCGTTCTGGATCTGCTGCAGGGCGACGCGCGAAATCTCCATCGTGCCGACATGGACCTTGCCGGTCATTTGCGCGGCGTCGAGCGCGGCCGTGGCGGCGGTGCCGACCGCGGCGTTTTCGGTGAAAATGCCGTCGATGTCGTGATGGGATTGGAGATAGGCGCCAATGTCGCGGCTGACCTTGCCCTGATCGGTCGAGTCCGCCGTCGGCAGTTCGAGGTTGCTCGATGTCGCGCCGAGCTCCTTCGCCTTCTCGGCCAGGCCTTTGCAGATCGCCTGCAGGTACGGATTGCCCGGCACGTTGATGACGCAGAGGATGTTCTTCGAGCCCGCCTTGGTCAGGCGCTCCGCCGCGACCTTGCCGACTTCGGGGCCTTGCTGGCCGACAAAGCCGAAGGCGCCGTCCGCCTGCCACTGGTCCTGGCCGGATTGATCGACATAGACCGGGATGCCGGCTGCGACCGCCTGCTTGATATAGGGATCGACGACGCTGGTGACGAAGTCGCCGACGACGATCGCGTCCGGCTTCTGGGCGATCGCGGTCTGCATCGTGCGGGCCGACGTCGCCTCGATATCGGCTTCGTCGATCGGAATGTAGTTGAGCTTGACGCCGAGCGCCTTGGCGGCGTCCTGCGCGCCCTGGTAGAGCGGCGGGAAGAACGAATCGTTGAGCGGGCCGGAAACGAAGGCGATCAGGATTTGCTTATCCTCCGCCTGCGCCGGCCAAGCCGCCGCGGCGGCGCAAGCCGCGCCTGCCGCTCCGAGGCCCAGTAGGAAATTGCGAGCAGCCCTCAATTTCATGGCGTTCCTCCACATTCGAATGGGCGGATCCCGAGCCGCGGGGCGGCTTGGACCTCTGTTTTTGGCGGTCTCGCCCTTGGCGCGGTTGTCGGGCGGACTTCATTTGGGTAATGAATTTGTCCGACATCGTCAACGGAGTAAACAGTCCATGTCGGCGTTTTTGCTCCACAGCGGCGCTGTAAGGCCGTTACGCCCGGGATTGAAATGGCGCTTTTGATCGAAAGAAAGGCGCTTGGCCGCGCCGACGGCATTATCGCGGCCGATTTGTCGGACAAGATGAATGCGGTCCGCGCCGAGCAGCGCTACGCCGAGGACGACGGCTCTTACGACCTGGCTCACGCCCGGCTGTGGATCGACGAATATTCCGACCTCGCCGCGCGCGACGCCGAGCGGCCGGCGGTCGCGGCCGAAGACCAGACCGTCAAGACGCCGCTCGGGCCGGTCGCGGTCCGTCTCTACAATCCCGGGGAGGCCGGGCCGATCTTGGTCTTCGTCCATGGCGGCGGGTGGGCGATCGGCGGGATCAGGAGCCATGACCATATCGCCCGTTGGCTCGCCGCCGAGATCGGCTGCCGCGTCGTCCAGATCGAATATGCGCTCGCGCCCGAGCGGCCGTACCCGGCGGCGATGAGCCAGGTGGCGGCCGTGCTCTCGACGGTCCTCGACCAGGCCCGCGGCGCGCCGGTTCTGGCGGCGGGGGATTCGGCCGGCGCCAATATCGCGGCGACCGCGATCCTCAGTCTATCGAGGGACGAGCGCCGCCAGCTCGCGGGCTTCGTCTCGATCTATGGCGCTTATGCGCCGGAAATGAACCTTTCGTCGCATCGCCTCTATGGCGACGGGCGGTTTGGGCTCTCCGAAGCGCAGATGCGCTGGTTCTGGAACCTCTATGCGCCGCATTTGCCGCCGGACGAGCGCGCCAAGAAGCTCAGCCCGCTGACCGCGGATCTGTCGGACTTTCCGCCGACGCTATGCATCGGCGCGGAATGCGACCTTCTGCTCGACGATACGCTCGCCTTCTACGGCGAACTCACCAAAGCCGGCGTCGACGTGTCGCTGTCGCTGTGGTCGAGCCTGCCGCATGGCTGCATGCATTTCGTCGGCGCAGTCGCCAGCGTGACCGAGGCCGCGAGCGCCATCGTTCAATTCGTCGTCGCCCGCGGCAGAGATCCGCTGGCGCGGGCGCGCGGGGCGGAGCGCGCCTCCTCGCCGTCGGCGCCCGAGCCGAGCGCCGGTCCGGCGTCCGAAGCGCCGGCGGCGCTGGTCGATGTCGAGCCCCTGTTCACGACCAGCCGCTCGCGGCTGCATGGTTCGCTCGCCCACCGCATCGCCGCCGACATCATCAAGGGCGACCTCGCGCCCGGCTCGCTGCTGCCGCGCGAGGAAAGCGCCGGCGACGCGTTCGGCGTCTCGCGCAGCGCCTATCGCGAGGCGATCCGCACGCTCGCCGCCAAGGGGATGGTCTCCGCGCTGCCGAAAGTCGGCACCAAGGTCGCGCCGCGCTCGGCCTGGCATATTCTCGATCCCGATATTCTCGCCTGGCGTTTCGAAATCGCGCCGAACGAGACCTTCATCCGCAACCTGTTCGAATTGCGCAAGATCGTCGAGCCGAGCGCCGCCGCGCTCGCCGCCATGCGGCGCAACGAGCAGGAATTGTCCAAGCTCGCCGACGCGCTGTCGCGCATGGCGCGCACCAATCCGCGCAGCGGCGCCTGGCTCAACGCCATCGTCGCGTTCCATCACGACCTGCTCAGCGCCGGCGGCAACGAGGCGCTGAACTCGCTCTGGCCGGCGGTGCAGACGACGCTGCGCTGGTCGGTCAAATTGCAGATGATGCTGCCGAGCTTGAGCTTGGCGCACGACCCGGTCGCCGACCACGCCCGCGTCTTCGAGAAAGTCGCCTCGCAAAACGCCGAGGGCACGCTGACCGAGATGGCGCTGCTGATCGACGCAGCGCTCGCCGACACGCTCGCCAATATGAAGCGGATCGAGACGATCAGGTCCGCCTGAGCGCGGCTCGCGAGCGAACATCACGGGCGACTGTCGTCCCAAGGAGGCGAGCGCATGCAATGGCTGTTCGAACAGGATTCGGTGGATTGGATCGAATTGTCGGGACTCTACAAAATCGCCCCCTTGGGCGACAAGCGGCCGGACGATTTGAAGCGGGCGTTCTCGAACAGCATGTACAAGTGCTTCGTCTTCGAGCGCGGCGGTTTGATCGGCGCGGGACGAGCCTTGGCCGACGGCGTCGACTGCGCGTATCTCTGCGATGTCGCGGTCCATCCCGACTTTCAGGGAAAAGGCCTCGGCAAGGCCATCATCGCCAAGCTCGTCGAACTCTCGTCGGGGCATAAGAAAATCATCTTGTACGCAAACCCCGGGACGGAGGACTTTTATAGAAAGCTCGGCTTCCGGCGCATGCTGACGGCGATGGCGATATTCGAAGATCAGCACCGAGCGATGAGGCGCGGATTGGTCGAAGAGAAATGACGCTTGACGCAACAGGCCGGCGGCGCTCGGCTATCCTTTCGCGCTCGCGACGAACGTTCGGAACGTGATCGACGCACGATGGCGCTCGACCGGCGGGATGCTGTGCTGCCAAAGATCGCGCGACGGGCCCGACAACAAATAAGCCGAACGCGGCGCGACGGTGAGCGCGGCGCGCTCCCATCGCTCGCCTGCGGGACGGCGGAAGCGGAAGAGGCCGGGCGCGAACAGCGACACGCCGATCACCTCGCCGAATTGGGCCTTGTCGCGATGCCAGCCTATGCCGGCGCCGGGCGGATAATCGTTGATCAGGACTTGCTGAAAATCGTCCGCCCGGCGGTCGAACGCCGCCGCGGCTTTGGCGCGCAAACGTTCGAGAAAGCCCGGCAGCGGCGGCGCCTCGGTCACGTCGCGGCGGACGTAATCGTAGCGCCAGCCGAAACTGACCACCTGCCGATTGGCCTGATAGCCATGAAAATCGAACGGCTGGAAGGGCAGGGCGGAAAGCTCGCGCGCCAACGCCTCTTCCTCGGCTTCGGTCAGAAGATCGGCGCGATAGCGAAAGCCTTCCGGCAGGCCGATCGGCGCCCCGAACAGGTCGGGCTCAGGCGAAGCGGGGCGAACCCGGCGGCGGCTTGGCGCGTTCATGGTCTGTCAGATAGGAGCTTCGCCATGCCCGCCAAGTCCGCCGCTCAGCAAAAAGCCGCCGGCGCGGCGCTCGCCGCCAAGCGCGGCAAGACCCCGAAGAGCAAGCTCAGGGGAGCGTCGAAATCGATGCTGTCGATGAGCGAAAAGCAGCTCGAGGAATTTGCCCATACCAAGCGCAAAGGCAAGCCGGAGCACGCGTCCAAAAATCGATAAGAAGCGCGTTCCAGCGATTCTGCCGCGCCCTGGCGGGCCAGCGCGCGGCTCAGCCTCATAATACCAGCCTCATCGGCGCCGCGAGCGCGATCGAGATATTTCGACCGCGGTGGAATCGTCGCGCCGCGCGCCTTCGCAAACTGGGCGTCCTGGATCGACGAGGCGAAGCCAAATGGCGATAAAACAGATACGGCCGAAAACCGTTGCGAAAATGGCGTCTGGCGGCGGCGCCAAGCGGTCGAAGGGCCGCGAGGCCGGCCGAAGCGCGAAATCCTTGACGCTGGCGGCGATGAGCCTCGGCTTCGGCGTGGTGCAACTCGACGTCACCATCGTCAACACCGCTTTGAACAGCATCGGACAAGGTTTCGGCGGCGACGTCTCCGCGCTGCAATGGGTCGTTAACGCTTACACGATTGCTTTCGCGGCCTTGATCTTGACGGCGGGCTCGGCTGGCGACCGGATCGGCGGCAAGCGAGCCTTCATGGCCGGATTCGCCGTCTTCACCCTCGCTTCGCTCGCCTGCGCCTTCGCGCCCAATCTCGTTGCGCTGATCTTGGCCCGCGCGATCCAGGGGGCCGGCGCCGCGCTCCTGGTGCCGAACTCCTTGGCGCTGCTCAATCATGCTTATCCCAACTCGGAAGAACGCGGGCGAGCCGTCGGGTTCTGGGCCGCGGGCGCCAGCCTTGCGCTGACCGCCGGGCCGTTCGCCGGCGGCGGGCTGATCGCGCTAAGCAGTTGGCGCGCCATCTTTCTCGTCAACCTGCCGATCGGCCTCGCCGGTCTGGCTCTGACCTGGGCCTATGCCAGCGAGACGCCGCGCAGCGCGGCCCGCCAGATCGATCTGCCGGGCCAAGCTGCGGCGATCGCCTGCCTCGGTCTATTGGCCGCGTCGATCATCATGGGCGGCAAGCTCGGCTGGCTCAGTCCGTTCGTCATCGGCGGTCTCGTTCTGGCGGCGGCGAGCGGCGCAGTCTTCATTCGGCAGGAACGGCGCGTGGATCAGCCGATGTTGCCGCTCGGCCTCTTCAACCGGCGCCTGTTCTCGCTGGCGACGGCGATCGGCGTGCTGGCCAACACGGCCTTCTACGGCCTCATCTTCGTCTTCAGCTTGTACTTCCAGCAATTGAACGGTTGGCCGGCCTTTCAGACCGGGCTCGCCTTTCTGCCGATGATGGCGATCGTGCTGCCGGCGAATATCGCCGCGCCGCGCCTCGCCGAGCGTCTGGGCCAGCCGCTGGTCATCGCGATCGGCGCTTGCCTCGCGGCGGCCGGCGCGTTCGGCGCGCTGGTTCTTGCGCGGGGTACGAGCTATGGCGCGCTCTGCGGCCAGCTCGTCGCGCTTGGCGGCGGCCTTGGCCTGCTGGTGCCGCCGATGACCGCCATGCTGCTCGGCGGCGTCGACAAGGCTCATTCCGGCGTCGCCTCCGGCGTGCTCAACGCCGCGCGCCAGACCGGCAGCGTGATCGGCGTCGCCCTGTTCGGCTCTTTCGTCGCGAATAAGGGCGCGTTCGTTTTCGGCGCGCGCCTGTCGCTGGCCGTGGCCGGAGCGCTGCTGCTGGTTTCGGCTGCGCTGGCCCTGTGGGGCCGGCGCGGCCAGAGCGAAGATGGAAGAGCGCGGCGGGCTTAGTTCGGCGACGATTGCAACAGATCCGCTCCTGCGCCTCCATGCCTGGCCAGAAGGGCGGCGCGGATGGCGCAGGATACAAACGCGCCGTCGCGAAGCGCATGCTCAGGCCGCGACCTCCGCGGCCGTGGTCCGTCGAAGCCAGTCCGGGTCGATGCGGGGGAGGGGAATGGCGTCCAGCAGGGCGCGGGTATATTCATGCTTCGGAGCGGCGAAGATCTCTTCGCAGGCGCCTTCCTCGACAACGCGGCCTGAGCGCAGAACGTAGACGCGATTACAGACGGCGCGGATCACCGACAGGTCGTGGCTGATGAAAGCCATCGCCAGGCCAAGGTCGCGAGAAAGGTCTTTCAGAAGATTGAGCGCCCGGGCCTGCGTCGACACGTCGAGACCTGACACGATCTCGTCGGCGAGAACGAAATCGGGCGCCAGCAGCGCGACGCGCGCGATGCCGACGCGTTGCCGCTGCCCTCCGGAAAGCTCGTGGGGATAGCGGTCGAGGCACGCAAGCGGCAGACCGAACCGCGTGAAGATGGCGCGCGCTTTGCCCTCCGCTTCCGCGCGGCGCTTGGCCACGCCGTGGAAAAGCATCGGCTCGATCACGATATGGCGGATCGTGTGTCGCGGGTTGAGCGACGCCATCGGATCTTGGAATATGAGCTGCATGCGCCTTCGCAGCGGGCGCATCTCCGCTTCGGAAAGCCGCGTTATGTCGCGGCCGTCGAAAGCAATCGATCCCGATGCGACATCGACGAGCCGCAACAGCGCGCGGCCGAGCGTCGTCTTGCCGGAGCCGCTTTCGCCGACGATGCCGACCGTTTCGCCGCGTTTGACGCTTATCGTCACGCCGTGAAGCGCTTTCACGGGCTGGCGCGCGCGTCCAAGCCAGGGCCGCCTGCCGCCGAAGACCACCTCGACCTCGCGCGCGACGAGCAGATCCTCGGTCATGCGGCGACCTCCGCGCGAAGACGCGCGACAACGTCTTCGGGGATCGGCTTTAAGCCGGCGTCGGGCCGGTCGTACCGGGGGCACGCGTCGAGCAGCGCGCGCGTGTAGAGATGGCGAGGCGATTGCAGAACGTCGGCCGTGCGGCCTTGCTCGATCACCCGCCCGTCGAACAGCAACGTCACCCGATCGCAGATCTGGGCGACGACGCCGAGATCGTGCGTGACGAACACGACGGCCGTGCCATGCGCGCTCTGCAGATTGCGAATCAGGCGCAGAATCTGCTTCTGGACAGTGACGTCGAGGGCCGTAGTCGGCTCGTCGGCGACGATCAGCTTAGGTTCGAGCGCAAAGGCGGCGGCGATCAGCACGCGCTGGCGCATGCCGCCGGATAGTTCGTGCGGGAAACTGCGCAGCACGCGCTCCGGATCGCGGAGATGCGCTTCCTCGAGAAGTTTGAGCGCGACGTCGCGCGCGCCGCTTGCGTCGAGACCTCGCCAGAGGCGCAGTCCGTCGGTCAGTTGCCCCTCGATGCGGCGTCCCGGATTGAGCGCGGTCATTGGGTCCTGCGGGATCAAGGCGATGCGTTCGCCGACCAGCCGACGGCGTTGCGCGGTCGACGCCTTGAGCAGGTCCTGGCCCTCGAACAGCACTTCGCCCGAAGTCACGCGGACGGCGCTCGGCAGGATGCCGAGAATGGCCTTGCCGATGGTCGACTTGCCGGCGCCGCTCTCGCCGACCAGGCCGTGCGTCTCGCCGCGCGCTACGGTCAGCGAGACGTCGCGAAGAATCGGCGCGCGATCGCGTTCCGCAACGGCGCTTAGGCGGGCGATGTCGAGTATGGCGCCGCTCATCGGCGCATCACCGGGTCGAGCGCGCGGCGCAGCCCCTCGCCGAGCAGGTTGAAGGCGAGCACGGTGAGAAACAGCATCGTCAGCGGCGCCGCGAGGATCCACCAGCCCTGATGCAAGAGCTGACGCCCTTGCGCGATCATCCCGCCCCATGTCGGCGTATCTGACGATACCGACAGCCCGACGAAAGACAGGATCGCTTCGACAATGACGGCGATGCCCATTTCCAGGCTCACCAGCGCGATCAGCACCGGCAGCACATTCGGAAAAATCTCCCGAATGAGGATTCGGAACTGCGAGAAACCGATTGCGCGCGCGGCGGTCACGTAATCGGCGCTGGCCTGATTGAGCGTTTCCGCGCGGACGACGCGGCAAAAGCGGGTCCAGTCGATGATCGCGATCGCGGCGATGACCGAGCCTATGCCGGCGCCGACGACCGCGACGAGCAGGATCGACAAGAGTACGGGCGGAAACGCCATCCAGATTTCGACGAGCCGCGAAATCGTCGCGTCCGCGGCGCCGCGATACCAGCCGGCGAGCAGGCCGAGCCCGGCGCCCAATATCGCGGCGAGGCTCGCCGCGATGAAGGCCACTGTCAGCGCGACGCGCGCGCCGTAAATGACGCGTGAAAGCGCATCACGGCCGAGATCGTCCGTGCCGAGCCAGTGGCCCGTTTCGGCCCCAGGCAGCCAGAAGGGCGGCGTTGCGCCAAGAACGATGTCCTGTTCGAGCGGGTCCTTCGGCGCGATCCAGGGCGCGCCGAGCGCAAGCACAAGCAAGATGACGATGAAGCCGCCGCCGGCAATCACTTTAGGGTCGCGCAAGCATGCCCGCACCGAGTCGGCGCGTCGGCGCGAGCCGATTGAAGCCGCGGCGCCTGCGGTCGCCTCAAGCATGGCGCAGGCGCGGGTTCGTTGCGACGACGAGCAAGTCTACGACCATGTTGACGACGATGAAGAGGGCCCCGAAAACAAGCGTTAGGCCTTGGATCAGCGGCAGGTCGCGGTTGATCACGGCGTCGACGGCCATGTTGCCGATGCCCGGATAGGCGAAGATGCGTTCGACGATCACCGTGCCGCCGATCAGGAAGGTGAATTGCACGCCCGTCAATGCGAGCGTCGGCGCGACGGCGTTGCGCAGCGCCTCTTGCAGGACTAACCGCAATTTCGACATGCCCTTGAGCCGGGCGAGCAGCACGTAATCCTGCACCATGGCTTCGCGCAGCGATTCCTTGAGGACGCGCGTAATGACCGCGGCGAGCGGCAAGCCGAGCGCGAGGGTCGGCATCGCCATGTGCCGAGCGACGTCGATAAAAATCGAGAAGCGCAGCGTGAGCAAGCTTTCGGCCAAATAGAACGGCGTGGAAAAATGCGCATCGAGGGCCGGATCGATGCGGCCGGACAATGGCAGCACCGGCGCAAAGACGCCGAACAGCAGCACAAGCGCGAAAGCCCAAATGAAATCCGGCACCGCGAGAAATAAGCCGTTAATCGCGTCGACCATGGGCGCAATCGCAAGACCGTCCAAAAGCGTCGCGACAACCGCCACGCCGCCGCCCACGGCGACGGCGAAGGCGAGAGCGGCGAAAGCAAGTTCGAGCGTCGCCGGCAGGCGCTCGAGCAGCAATTCGAGCACGTCGCGATGGAGAGAGATTGAGACGCCGAAGTCGCCGCGCAGGAGGTCGCGGGCCCAGACGACGAACTGCGCCGGAAGGCTGGCGTCGAGTCCGTAATGCGCGCGGAGCGCCGCGATGTCCGCGGGCGACGCGCCGGGCGAGATCATCATCGCGATTGGATCGCCCGGCACGACGCGCAGAAGCACGAATATGATCGCCGCGACGCCGATCAAGGTTATCGCAGCCATAGCCAGGCGATGGGCTATCCCGAGGCTCATGCCGTGGTAGAAAGAGGAGAGGGGGCGCGTAAATCCGCTCGCCATCGCGCCCCCCCTCGCGTTTATGCGTTCGAGACGAGCGTCGGCTCCAAGGCGCCGGTCGCGTTGGGCGTCACCTTGAGCGACGACTTGAACACGATTGGCTGGAAATACTGCACGAGCGGGATGACGTAACCCTTCTCGGCGATGTATTTGTCGACCGCCTTCCAGCCCGCGATTCGTTTCTCTTCGTCTTTTTCCGCCCAAATCGGGCCAATCATGTCGTCGAGGTCCTTCGATTTCCAGGCCGAGTGCGGCGAAGGCGAGAACATCGCGAAGCCGGTCGAGCATGTCGGATCGCCGATCGCGTCGCCCCAATTGTAGAAAGCCATGGGCGCGAGCTTGTGCGCGGCGCGCAATTCGTAGTGCTTGGCGATTTCGTAAACTTCGATTTCGGCGTCGATGCCGACCTTCCGCCACATGCCGACGATCGCCTGGATCATCTCGTAATCCTTCGGCTTGAAGCCGCGAGTCGTCTGGATCTTGAACTTGACCGGCTTCTCCGGCGAATAGCCGCTCGCGGCGAGCAGCTTCTTCGATTGTTCCGGATCGTAGGGAACCTTGATCGAGGGATCGTAGGCTGCATAGCCCGGGGCGTCCAGCGTCGCGATCGGCGTCGCATAGCCGCGCAGCAGGCGCTTGGCGATCGCCTCCTTGTCGATCGCGTAGATCGCGGCGAGGCGGACGTTCTGATCGAGCATCTCCTTCTCGACATTGGTGATGAATATCATGCCAATGTCGGTGATCGGCTGGCAGACGCCGGCAAGGCCGGGCTTGGCCTTCAGACGATCGTATTCCTCGTAAGGAATTTCGAGCGTGACGTCCGAGGAGCCGCTCTCGATTTCGGCGACGCGACTCGTGCCGTCAGGCACGAATTTGAAAATAACGGTCTCGAATGCGCCCTTAGGCCCCCAATATTTGTCGTTGCGCTTGAGCCGCAGGAAAGCGTTGCCCTGATATTCGTCGACCATGTACGGGCCTGCGCCGATCGGCTTCTTCTCGAAACCTTCGGCGCCGACCTTCGTGTAATAGGCTTTGGGCAAGATATATCCGGTGAGGAAAGCCATCCATTTGAAGATCGTCGGATCGAACTGCTTGACGTCGGCGGTGATGCGCTGGCCGTCGATCTTGAAATTGTCGATCGAGCCCCAGACGAAAGGAACCGGGCTGCCGTTTTTCGGATCGCCCGCGCGCTCTATCGACCACACCACGTCCTCGGGCGTGAATGGCGTTCCATCGTGCCAGACGACGCCTTCCCGCACCTCCATCCAGGCTTTGGTCTTGTCTTCGTTCCAGCCCCACTTGGTCAGCAGGCCCGGCGCAAACGATAGATCCGGATTCTGCCCGACCGGCTGATCATAGATCGCGCGATAAATCGCCTGAATGGTCGGATTGACGGCGGAGGGGCCGACCGTCGGATCGAATGACGGAAGGTTCACGTTGAAGGCGATTGTCAGTTTGTCGCGCGCCTGCGCCGACGCGCTCGCCCCCGAAAGAAGCCCGGACAGAAAACTGGCGCCGCCAAGAGCGAGCGCTTGGCGCCGATTCAAATTGAGCATGAGACCCTCCCACCTTCCCTTCGCGACCGCGGCGATCCGCCGACGAATCCGCGAGGATGCGACAATTTCGTCGTCCCTGCGCCTCCTGACGGCTCGCTCCGCGCCGCCGCGCGACTTGCGGCGCGCCGCGAGGCCGGCTCAGCGCCTCTATTGCATGCACATTCATACATATAATTCCGTGGCCGCTCCAGGTGTCAAGGGGCCTCTCAAATCGGCGAAGCGCTGTTTTCGCCGATCACCGGGCTTTAGCGCCGGACCGTCCGCCGTTGACAAGCAGCCTCGCGAAAAAATATGCTTGTGCAGATGAATGGACGCGCAGGACACGCTCCTACGCTTGAATCTCAACGTGGAGGTACGCCGTGGCGGAACGGTCGTTCGCTCGCGAGGTCCAAGATCTCAAGCTCGGCGCCGGCGAAATCTTCCGCGGCGAGGGGATTCTCGCAATCACCAAGGCGCTGTTGCAATCCGGCGTCGCTTATGTCGGCGGATATCAGGGCTCGCCCATCTCTCACCTGATGGACGTGCTCGCCGACGCCAAGGACGTCCTCGCCGAACTTGGCGTGCATTTCGAGACGTCGGCGTCGGAGGCGACCGCCGCCGCGACGCTCTCGGCGTCGGTCATGTATCCGGTGCGCGGCGCCGTGACCTGGAAATCCACGGCAGGCACCAATGTCGCGGCCGACGCGCTCTCCAATCTCTCGTCCGGCGGCGTCACCGGCGGCGCCATGATCATCATCGGCGAAGATTATGGCGAGGGCTCCTCGATCATGCAGGAGCGCAGCCACGCCTACGCGCTGAAGTCGCAGATCTGGCTGCTCGACCCGCGGCCGAACCTGCCGAGTCTGGTGCGCATGGTCGAGGAAGGCTTCGAGCTTTCGGAGGCCTCCAATACGCCGGTCATGCTCGAAATGCGCATCCGCGCCTGCCACGTCCACGGGCAGTTCGTCTGCAAGGATAATCAGAAGCCCAAGCACACGCTGCGCGAGGCGCTGGAAAATCCGGTCCGCGACGTCAATCGCATCGTGTTGCCGCCTGCCTCCTTCCTGCACGAGAAGGACAAATTGGAGCGCCGCCTGCCTGCTGCGGTCGAGTTCGTCAAGTCCCGCAAGCTCAACGAGACTTTCGGTCCTGCGACGGGCGACGTCGGCATTGTGATGCTTGGCGGCCTCTACAATACGACCATGCGCGCGCTGCAATATCTCGGTCTGGCCGATGGATACGGCGAAAGCGCAGTGCCTCTTTACGTTCTCAACGTCGCCTATCCTTTGATCGAGGACGAATTGATCGCCTTCTGCCGCGACAAGCGGGCGGTGCTGATGGTCGAAGAAGGCGCGCCGGACTATATCGAACGCGACCTCAACACGATTTTGCGCCGCCGCGACATCCAAACAAAGGTGTCGGGCAAGGACGTGCTGCCGATGGGCGGCGAGTATACGGCCCCCATCCTCGTCAAAGGCGTCCGCGAATTCCTCGCCGCTCATGCCCGCGAAATGCTCGGCAACGAGCCGCCGCGTCCAGACCCGGCGCCAGTCCTCGCCGACCCGAGAGTAAAGGCGCTCGCCGAGGCGGTGCCGCCCCGGCCGCCCGGATTCTGCATCGGCTGCCCGGAACGGCCGATCTTCGCCGCGATGAAGCTGGTCGAGCAGGAGCTTGGTCCGCATCATGTCTCGGCGGATATCGGCTGCCATCTTTTCTCGATCTTGCCGCCGTTCAATATCGGCGCGACGACGATGGGATATGGCCTTGGACCGGCTTCCGCGTCCGCTTTCAACGTGCCGGCGTCGAAGCGGCCGATCTCGGTGCTTGGCGACGGCGGCTTCTGGCACAATGGCCTCGCCTCGTCGATCGCCAACGCCGTCTTCAACAAGCATGACGGCGTGACGCTGATCGTCGACAACTACTATTCCGCGGCGACGGGGGGCCAGGATATTCCGTCCTCGCGCGCGCTCAATCCGCGCCGCAAGACCAACAACAGCATCGTCGACGCGGTGCGAGGGGTCGGCGCCAAATGGGTGCGCCAGATTGATCGAACTTACGACGTCGGCAAAATGCGCGACACGCTGCGCGAGGCGCTGACGACGGAAGAGGCTGGGCCGAAAATCATCGTGGCCTCGTCCGAATGCATGCTGAACAAGCAGCGGCGCGTGCGTCCGCTTGTAAGCAAGG
The DNA here is from genome assembly GCA_021325385.1 of Alphaproteobacteria bacterium. Taxonomy (GTDB): domain Bacteria; phylum Pseudomonadota; class Alphaproteobacteria; order Rhizobiales; family Beijerinckiaceae; genus Roseiarcus. The sequence goes on along the minus strand of JAJPHH010000065.1, from coordinate 9,418 downwards.
CGATCAAGTCCGGCGAGCGCGTCGTGCGTGAGAAGTTCGGCGTCGACGAGGATATTTGCACGGGCGACCACGCCTGTATCCGTCTTTCCGGCTGCCCCTCGCTTTCGACCAAGCAGACGGACGACCCATTGAGGGACGACCCGGTCGCCGTCATCGACGAGAACTGCGTCGGCTGCGGCAATTGCGGCGAGGTCGCAGAGGCCGCCGTTTTGTGCCCGTCCTTCTATCGCGCCGAGATTGTCCATAACCCGACCCGGCTCGACCGCTGGCTTGAGCGGGCGCGCTCCGCGATGATCGCTTGGCTCGAACGCCGACGCACGGCGAAGCGCCCGCGCCTCGCCGAAGGGACGGCATGAGCGAGGCCGCCTCAGGTCGATCGTTCGGCGCAGGACCGCCGCGCATTTCCATCGCTATCCTGGCGATGGGCGGGCAGGGCGGCGGGGTGCTCGCAGACTGGATCGTCGCGGCCGCGGAGTCTCAGGGCTGGGCGGCGCAGTCGACCTCGGTGCCGGGCGTCGCGCAGCGCACCGGCGCGACGATCTACTATATCGAGACGGCCCCAAAAAGGAGCGACGCCGAGCCTGTCTTCGCGCTCATGCCGACGCCCGGCGATGTCGACGTCGTCATCGCCGCCGAACTGATGGAGGCGGGACGTTCGGTGCTGCGCGGCCTCGTCACGCCGGACCGTACGACGCTGATCGCCTCGACCCATCGCGCGCTCGCCGTCACGGAGAAGCAGGCGCCTGGCGACGGCGCCGGCGATCCCGACGTCGTTTCGGTTGCGACCGAATTCGCGGCCAAGCGCCTCGTCGCGTTCGACATGGAGAGATTGGCGAAGTCCAACGGCAGCGTGATATCCGCCGCGATGCTCGGCGCGCTCGCCGCAACCGGCGACGTTCCATTTCCACGCGCCGCCTTCGAGGAGGCGATCCGCGCAGGCGGCGCCGGCGTCGACGCCAGCTTGAAAGCCTTCGCCGCCGCCTTCGATGAGGCGAACGCCAATCCCGTCCAGCCGGTCCGCCGTCCCGACAAGCGCTTCAAGGCTTGGCCCGAATTCTTCCGCGAGGCGGAGCTTGATCGCATCGGCGCGCGCATTCGCGGCTTTCCGGCCGAGGCGCAGCCGATGCTCGCGGCAGGCGCGCGAAAGCTCGTCGATTATCTCGACGCCGCTTACGCCCACGAATATCTCGATCGCGTCGGCGCGCTCTGCGAGCTTGACCGCGCGCATGGCGGCGCGGGCAGGGGCTTCGCCTTTACCGTCGCCGCCGCCAAATATGTCGCCGGGGCCATGGCTTATGACGATGTGCCGCGCGTCGCCGATCTCAAGATTCGCGCTTCGCGCCAAGCACGGGTCCGGGGCGAGGTGGGCGCTTCAGAGGGTACGATCGTCGCAACAACCGAATATTTCCATCCGCGCGCCGAGGAGCTTTGCGGCTCGCTGCCGAAAGCCTGGGGCGAATGGATCGAGGCGCGGCCGGCGGTCTTCAGAACGTTGGACAAGATCGTCAACCGGGGCCGCCGCATCCGGTCCAATACGATCGCGGGCTATCTGATGCTCGCCTTCGTAGCGCAGCTCGGGCCGCGTCGGCGCCGATCGCTGCGCCATGCGCGCGAAGCGGCGCATCGCGAGGCGTGGCTGAACGTCGCGGCCGAAGCGCTCGCGGCGCGCTACGAACTGGGCGTCGAAACCCTCGGTTGCCGACGTCTCGTGAAAGGATATTCCGACACTCATGCGCGCGGCCTATCGAAGTTCGATCGCGTCATGTCGGCCGTGCCGCTCCTGGCGGCGCGGGAGGACGGGGCCGCATGGCTCGACCGTCTCAAGCGCGCGGCGCTGGCCGACGAGACCGGCGCTAAGCTCGACGGCGTATTGAAGACGATCGCGAGTTTGTAGGCGGCTCAGCCGCTTCCGCCATGGCCCCGCGCGCATCACACGCGTCCACGAACTATGCTTGACGCGGCCCTCGCCATTCGGGGGCGACAAGCCTGCGCTTCCCGTCGGGCGTAAGCATCGCGCCCGGTTCGTCGAGCGCGTCCCGGTCCCAGAGCTGACAGGTGACCTGTTTGTGCTTCTGATCGAGGGCCTCGCAATAATTGGTGAACTCGCAAATGCGGACTTCGGCGCCTGCTCCGGCCGCAATCTTCCGCGTCCAATCGGGATCGGCGAGCGACTGACGCGCGGCGCCGACAATGTCGCAGACCCCGTCCTGCAGCCAGCGCTCGGCCATTTCGAAATTGTGCACGCCGCCCGTGCAGACGACCGGCGTTTCGAACCCTGCGGCGCGGACGGCGCGTCGGATTACTTGCGTCGGCGCGGCGTTGCGGCCGAAAGGTCCGCGTGCGTCGGAAATATATTGCGGCATGCATTCATAGCCGCTCGGGCCGGTATAGGGGTAGGCGGCCGCGCCGATCGGCGGACGAGCGGCGTCGTCGAACTTGCCGCCGCGGGAGGTCGAAAGAAAATCCATGCCTGCTTGCGCGAGGGCGACGCCGATGCGCGTCGTATCCTCGAGCTCGTTGCCGCCCGCGACGCATTCCTCGGCCAGGAAACGGCAGCCGACGACAAAATCTTTTCCGACGGAAGTTCGCACGGCGTCGAAGACCTCCAGCGGCGCTCGCAGCCGACCTTCGAGCGAACCGCCGTAGCCGTCCTCGCGCGTATTCGTGCGGGAGAGGAACGAGGCCATCGTGTAGGCATGAGCATAGTGCAATTCGACGCCCGCAAAGCCTGCGTCCTCGGCGCGCTTCGCGGCTGCGGCGAAGAGCGGCGGGAGAGACTTCGGGAGGTCGCGGATATGCGGCAGATCGATATCCGTCACGCGCTCGCGGTAGCCGTGCGACAGCGCCTCCCATTCGCGCCCGGTGAGCGTTTGGCGCCATTCGGCTTCGCCAAGCTCGAACAGCCGCTCGCGCACTTCGCTTTCAGGCAGATCTTCGCCGCCGACCGCGCGGCGATGCGCCTCGGTGATCGCGAGAAAACGATCGAAATATGTCTTAGGATCGGGACGACGCCGGATCGTCAGGAAATCGATGATTTGAATCAGGAGCCTCGTGCGGTCGTCGCTTGCGCGCCGCACCGTTTCGACGAGCCGCTGCAGGCCCGGTATGAAGCGATCGTGGCCGATGCGCAGCAAAGGCCCGCTCGGCGTGTCGCGGATGCCGGTCGCTTCGACGACGATCGCGCTGGGCCGGCCGCGCGCAAAGCGTTCGTACCAGGCGATAATCTCGTCGGATACAAAGCCATCCTCGGTCGCGCGCCAAGGCACCATTGCGGGGACCCAGGTGCGCTGCGCCAAAGCCAGCCGTCCGGACCGAATCGGCGAGAATAGGAGCGACCGCGCGGCTTCGTCGCGCGTCGGCGCCCGGCCTGGTCCGGCGGAATAACGGATGCGTTCGGGCGGCCGCCACATCGCTAGTCCGCCGTGACGGCGGTCGCCTGAATCTCGACTTTGGCGCGGTCCTCGATCAGAGCCGAGACCTCGACCGCCGTCATCGCCGGGAAGTGCCTGCCCATAATTTCACGATACACTTCGCCAATCTCACGCAAGCGCGCGAGATAGTCGCGTTTGTCTCGGAAGTACCACGTCATCGACGCCACATGCTCGGGCTTCGCGCCGTCGCAGGCGAGCACCTCGACGATGTTGGTCAAAGCCTGGCGGATCTGATCGACGAGGTCGTCGCTCTCGAACTTCGCCTCCTTGGTCCAGCCGACCTGTCCGGCGACGAAAATCATGCGCCCGCGGGCCGAGACGCCATTGGCGTAGCCCGCCGGTTTAGCCCACCCTTCAGGCTGGAGGATGCGATGCATGTCTGGCTCCAGGCGCGGATTGGACTCGTCTCATGGGCGCGATTTCAGCGTCTCGCGCGCGACAATCAGTCGCTGCACTTCGGTAGCGCCTTCATAAATGCGCAACGCGCGAATCTCGCGATAGAGGCGCTCGACGATTTCGCCGCGCCGCACGCCGCGGGCGCCGAACATCTGCACCGCACGATCGATCACGCGTTGTCCGGTCTCGGTCGCCGCCATCTTCGCCATCGCGGCTTCGCGCGTCGTCGACAGTCTCTGCACGTCGCGCCGCCAGGCGGCGCGATAGGTCAGCAGAGCGGCTGCGTCGATCTCGGTCGCCATGTCGCCGAGCGCCGCTTGCGTCGTCTGCAGATCGGCAAGCGTTCCGCCGAACATTTTACGCTGACGCACATGGTCCAACGCTTCGTCGAGCGCGCGTCGCGCGAAGCCGACCGCGGCGGCGGCGACGGAAGCGCGGAAAATATCGAGCGTCTGCATCGCCAGCTTGAAGCCGCCGCCCGGCGCGCCGAGCCGGCGGCTCGCGGGAATGCGGCAGTTCTCGAAGCGCAGCGTCGCAAGCGGATGCGGCGCGATGAGGTCGATCCGCTCGGCGATCGAGAAGCCGGGATCGTCGGCGAAGACCACGAAGGCGCTGATCCCGCGCGCGCCGGGCCCCTCGCCGCTGCGCACGAACAGCGTATAGACGTCGGCGATCCCGCCATTCGAAATCCAGGTTTTCTCGCCGTCGATGAAGTAACGATCGCCGTCCCGGCGCGCGGCGCAGGCCATCGCCGCGACGTCCGAGCCCGCCTCTTTCTCCGAGAGCGCGAAGCCGGCGAGCCATTCGCCGGAGCGCGTTTTCGGCAGGATGGCCGCGCGAAGGTCCGGCGATCCGGCGAGGCTGATCGCTCCGGAGCCGAGCCCCTGCATCGCGAAGGCGAAATCGGCGAGGCCGTCGCTCCAAGCGAGCGTTTCGCGCGCGAGACACGCGGCGCGGGAATCGATCGCCGCGGCGTCGCCGTCAGGCGGCGCGACCGCCGCCGCGAGCAGGCCGGCCTCGCCCAGCGCGCGCGCCTGCTTGCGGCAGGCGCGGTCGACATCCGCATGGTCGATCTCTCGCATCGCCGGCGAGGCGACGAAGCGATCGAGCTGCTGGGCGAATTCACGGTGCCGCTTCTCGAAGAACGGCCATTCGATCCAGTCGCGCGGCGCGCGCGGGGCGGGAGCGCGCAAGCGTCAGTTCCCCTCGAACGCGGGCTTGCGCTTTCCGGCGAACGCCTCGAAGGCGCGGCGGAAATCGCCGGTCGTCATGCAAATCGCCTGCGCTTGCGCTTCGGACTCGATCATCTCGTCGAGGCCCATCGACCATTCCTGGTTCATCATGGTCTTGGTGATTCCGTGCGCGAACCACGGGCCGTCGGCGAGAGAGCGGGCGAATGCGACGGCCTCGCGCTCGAGCTCGGCTTGCGGATGCAGCGCGTTGTAGAAGCCCCAGGCGGCGCCCTCCGCGGCGCTCATCGTACGGCCGGTATAGAGCAGCTCGGCCGCGCGGCCCTGGCCGATAATGCGCGGCAGGATCCCGCAGGCGCCCATATCGGCGCCGGCGAGGCCGACACGCGTGAACAGGAAGGCGGTCTTCGCCTCCGGCGTCGCCAAGCGGATGTCCGAGGCCATGGCGAGGATCGCGCCCGCGCCGGCGCAGACGCCGTCGACCGCCGCCACGATCTGTTGCGGGCAGCGCCGCATCGCCTTGACCAAATCGCCGGTCATGCGCGTGAAGGCGAGGAGATCGAGCGTCGCCATTCGGGTCAGCGGCTCGATGATTTCGAACACGTCGCCGCCCGAGCAGAAATTACCGCCCGATCCCGTGAGCACGACCGCGCGCACGTCGGACGCGTAGACGAGGTCGCGGAAGAGGTCGCGCAGCTCCGCGTAGCTCTCGAAGGTCAGCGGATTTTTCCGGTCCGGCCGGTTGAGGCGCGCGATGGCGACCCGGCCGTCTTCGCTCGTCGAGAACTCAAAATGGCGCGCGCGATGGTCTTTGAACGGCCGTCGCGCCGCTTGCATGGCGGAATTCGTTTCGCTCATCCCGCCATAACCTCCCCGCCGGCGATGACGATCGCCTGTCCGTTCACCGATCCTGAGCCTGGAGAGGCGAGCCAAAGCGCGGCTTCGGCGACCTCTTCCGGCCTGATCAAACGTCCCTGCGGATTCGCCTTGGCGAGCTCCGCCCGCGCCGCTTGGCTGTCGCGCCCCGTCTTGGCGGCGATCGTCGCGACGGCGCGCTCGATCAGCGCCGTTTCGGTAAACCCGGGACAAATCGCATTGACGGTAATCCCCGTACGCGCCAGTTCGAGCGCCAGCGCGCGCGTCAGGCCGACGAGGCCGTGCTTGGCGGCGCAATAGGCCGAAACATAGGGATAGCCGGTCAGCCCCGCGGTCGAGGCGACATTGAGGATGCGCGACCCGACGCCGTGTCCTTTCAGGTCGGGCAGGAATTCGCACGTGACCTGATAGGCGCCGGTGAGGTCAACGGCGAGCACGCGGCTCCACAGCGCAAAGTCGGTCTTCTCGAAGGGGGCGCTCGGCGCCTCCCCGGCATTGTTGACGAGAATCGAAACGGGCCCGAATGCGGCGCGCGCCTTTTCGGCGCCGCGCTCGATGGCGGCGGCGTCGGTCACGTCGAAACCGTCGAGGATCAGCGTCACGCCAGCAGCCAGCTCCGCCGCGATCGTTTCGAGCGGCGCACGCCGCCGGCCAGCAAGACTGACGCGCGCGCCCGCGTCGACAAAGGCGCGCGTCATCGCCGCGCCGATGCCGCCGCCTGCGCCGGTGATCAGCGCATGCCGGCCTGCGAGCGGGCGCCCCGTCATTTCGCGCTCGCCATAGCCGCCGCGGCCCGCGCCAGATTGGTCTCGTACTGGATCTTGGCCGAGAGATATTGCTTCGGCCAGGCCAGCGCGTTGTACCCGATCCGGGCCGCCTCGTGCAGCGTCCAGGCCGCGTCGGCGAGGTGAGGCCGAGCGATCGCGCAGAGATCGGCGCGGCCCGCCGCGACGATCGAATTGGCGTGATCGGCCTCCGAGATCGCGCCGACCGCGATCGTCGCAACGCCGCCCTCGTTGCGAATCTGATCGGCGAAGGGCGTCTGAAATAAACGGCCATAGACTGGCCGTTCGGCTTTCGAGACTTGACCGGACGAGCAATCGATGAGGTCCGCCCCCGCGTCTTTGAACATACGCGCGAAAATCAGCGCGTCGTCAGGCGTGTTGCCGCCGGGCGTCCAATCATGGCAGGAGAGTCGAACCGACATCGGCTTGTGCTCGGGCCAAGCGGCGCGCACCGCTCGGAAGACTTCAAGCGGATAGCGCGCGCGATTTTCGAGGCTCCCGCCGTAATCGTCTTGGCGCAGATTGGTCAGCGGCGAGAGGAAGCTTGAGAGAAGATAGCCATGCGCGCAATGCAATTCGAGCCAGTCCGCCCCGGCCGCCGCCGCGCGCCGAGCCGCTGCGGCGAAATCACCGCAGACGCGGTCCATATCGTCGCGAGTCATTGAGCGCGGCGCCGGGCTGTGCGGCAGATAGGGGATCGGAGAGGCGGAAATCAGCTCCCATCCGCCGCTCTCTAAAGGCTGGTCGACGCCTTCCCACGCGATCTTCGTCGAGCCCTTGCGGCCCGAATGGCCGAGTTGCACTCCGGCCTTGGCGTGACCGACGGCATGAATGAGATCGACGAGCCGCCGCCATCCCTCCATCTGCGCGTCGTTCCAAAGGCCGAGACAGCCCGGCGTGATGCGCGCATCGGGGGAGACGCAGGTCATTTCCGCGAAAACGAGGCCGGCCCCGCCCATCGCGCGCGCGCCGAGATGGGCGATATGAAAATCGTTGATCAATCCGTCCTTGGCCGAATACATCGCCATCGGCGATACGACAATCCGGTTGGCGAGCGTCACCGATCGAACGCGGTACGGCGTCAGCATGGGCGGGGTCGCGCGTCGGCCTTCGTCGACATTGAGGCCGCAGCGACGCGCGAACCAGCGCTCGTAGCCCTCCAGCCATACCGGATCGCGCAGGCGCAAATTCTCATGACTGATCCGCTGCGAGCGCGTGAGCATCGAATAGAAGAACTGCTCCGGCTCCATCGTATCGGCGTAGCGCCTCCCGACCACCTCGAACCATTCCATGGCGTTGCGGGCGGCGTTCTGAATGCGCGCGACGTCGACGCGCCTGATTCCTTCATAGGCGGAAAGCGCCGCGCCGATGGCCTGGCGGGCGTGCCCGACCGCGTCGAACTGACCGGCGAGCTCGATCGCGTCATCGAAGGCGAGCTTGGTGCCGGAGCCAATCGCAAAATGCGCCGTATGGGCCGCGTCGCCCATCAAGACGATGTGCGACTTGCCGTTGAAATGGCTCCAGGCTTCGCAGGTCAGGCGGTTGAAATTCAGCCAGGCGGAGCCGCGCAGATGCCGCGCGTTGGTCATCAGTTTCGCGCCGCCAAGGGTCTCGGCAAACAGATTTTCGCAGAATTCGATCGAGCCCTGCTGGTCGAGCCTGTCGAGGCCATGCGCAAAAAACGCGTCCTCCGTGGTCTCGACGATGAAGGTCGACGTCTCCCGGTCGAACCTATAGATGTGCGCTTGGAGCCAGCCGTGCCGCGTGCGGCGAAAATCGAAAGTGAACGCATCGAACGGCTTCTTCGTGCCGAGCCAGATATACCGGTTGGGCCGCACGACAATGTCGGGTTTGAACACGTCCGCGTAGCGCCCGCGGATTTTCGAGTTGACGCCGTCCGCGGCGATGATGAGATCGGCGTCCGGAAACTCGAGGTCCGACTCCGCCTCTCGTTCGAAGACGAGCTCGACGCCGAGCTGCTCGCAACGGCTCTGGAGGATGTTGAGGAGCCGCTTCCGGCCGATGCCGATGAAGCCGTGGCCCGTCGTGCGTTGGCGTCGGCCCTTGAAGATCAGCTCGATGTCGTCCCAATGGTTGAAAGCGTCGGCGATCTCGGCCGCGCTAACGGGATCGGCGACGCGCATAGCTTGCATCATCGCATCGGAAAAGACGACGCCCCATCCGAACGTGTCGTAGGGCTTGTTGCGCTCGATCACGGTGATGGCGTGTTCGGGATGACGAAGCTTCATCAGCAAGCCGAAATAAAGGCCCGCCGGGCCGCCGCCGATGCAGACGATCCGCACGTCGCAGATCTCCTCGATCGCCTAGATCAATTACTTTAAACTTAAAATATATCTCGACCAAAGCCGGGTCAAGCGCAAATTCGGAGCTGCTGACGCTCTTCTAGCTAGAGGCGGGCGAAATGAATTCGGAGCCGCCTCATCGTCCTTGCAAGGAGCGAACCGACGAGCAATTCAGAAACGTCGGAGTTTCCTGGGTTGCTTCGCTCTGCTCGCCATTGACGGGTGGGCCCGCCTAAAGCCACTCGCTCTAGCCTGCATTTCTCACACTATCCTGGCTGGGGGGCGTTGAAGCCGCGCGGTCGAGGCGGGCGAAGGCTCGGGCGAGTTGAACCGTTGCGCTTGACCGAGCGCTCGCGAGGATTTCGATTGTCAAATTGTCCTTCTGTCGGTGGGGCTTTGGTTTGACCGCCTCTCTTCGGCGCGGCGGCGACGCCTTT
>JAJPHH010000114.1 GCA_021325385.1 Alphaproteobacteria bacterium | reverse complement strand
GCGGCCATGATCGCGCTCCCTGCCGAATCACTGCGCCCACCGAATCACGTCCCTTCCGTCAATTCAAAAATCCACCAAACCGCCGTTAACCTGACTTCCGAGCCGTGTTTCAAGTAGGCCTCGTCCCCCGGGCCGTCTCAAAGTCGCGCCAGCAGAGCGACGAGCTCGCTTTGCCGACGCGTGTCGGTCTTGGCGAAGACCGCTTTGAGTTGGTTCCTCACGGTCGCATAGGCGACGCCGAGCTTTTCGGCCGCCTCTCCGGGAGAACGCCCCTCCGCGATCAGCGCGGCGAGCCGGGCCTCGGCCGGCGTCAGGCCGAACGCCTTGACGAGCGAAGAATCGAGCGCGGCCTTCGTCTCAGCGCAGGAGAATGTCAGCAGGGCGCGCGCGCCGAGAAACGGCGAGCGCGCCGCAGGATGGACGGGCAAGACGCGAACCACGACAGGCGCCTTTTCGCGCCGACGGACCGCGAACGGTTCTCTGCGCAGTGGGGCCGTATCGGGCGTCGTACGCATATGGTCCAGCAGTATTTGCAGGGCGTTCTTGGCCCGAGGATCGGCGACGAAGAGGCGTCTGCTTCTGATATGCAGATCGTCGTCGAACAAGGTCAGGGCGGCGGCGTTGGCGGTCAGCACGAATCCGAATCGGTCGACGGCGATCGCGGCTTGATTCACAAGGTCCATGGCGTTCGTTGCGCTCGACAACGCGATCCTGCCGACGGCTGTGGATAGAGTCGAGACCTCTGTCAGGCGGTCTGACAGGAGAGCCAAGGCTTGCTTATCCGACTCCTCGAACGGGCCGTCGGCCGTCGTCCGTTGAATGCTTAGTCCCCACAAAGCTCTCCCGGCCCAAAATCCAACGACCGCGAACCATTGGAAGTTGTGAGCCAACAATTCGTTGTACATTGGGTCGGCCCGCATCTCTTCCGGCGTGACGAGGTCTTGATCGATCACGACCGCCGCGCCGGCCAAAAGCTTCGGAACGCCGCGCGCCGCCCGAACATCTTCGGCGTTGAGCGAACTTTGAAAATAGACCTTCAAGAACTCATCCAACGACGGCGTGCGCGGCACGTCGGGCGTGCGCACGTCGCTCTGAAACAAGACCGCGCCCGTCGCCGCCACGGACTCGCAAATATCGCTGAGAAAATCCGGCCAGCGCGAAGGATCGAGCGCCACGTCGCCCAGCCGGTCGGCCGCGTCGTTCAGGCGCCGTCTTTCAATAACGCTCGTTGTCATGCCGACCTGCTCCGGCCAATCCTTCTGGCGCGTCGGCGGCGTCTCAAACCTGCGCCAGCAGCGCGGCCAGCTCGCTCTGCCGATGCGCGCCGGTCTTGGCGAACACGGCCTTGAGCTGGTTCCTCGCCGTCGAGTAGGCGACGCCGAGCTTTTCGGCCGCCTCTCCCGGCGAGCGTCCCTCCGCGATCAGCGCAGCGAGCCGGGCCTCGGCCGGCGTCAAGCCGAACGCCTTGACCAGCGAAGGATCGAGCCCGGCCTTCTTTTCGGCGGAGAATGTCAGCAGGGCCCGCGCGCCGAGAAACGGCGAGCGCGCCGCGCCGTGGATCGGCAAAACGCGAATGACGATTGGCGATTGGCCGCGCCGCCGCACCACGATGGGCTCGGCGGCCAGGGGCGTCGTATCGGGCGTGGTCCGCATCCGGTCAAAGAGGGCTTGCAGGGATTTCCGAGCTTCGGGATCCGACACGAAGAGCCGCCCGCCTTTCACGCTCAAATTATTGTCGAACGCGTCCTGCGCCGCAGCGTTGGCGTCGACGACGAGGCCCGACCGATCGACGGCGATCGCCGCTTTATTGACAGAGGCCAAAGCGTTCGTGGCGCTGGACAGGGCGATCCGCCCGACCGCGGTCGAAAGCGTGGCGACTTCCGTCAGATGATCGGAGAGAAAAGCCAGCGCCTGTTTGTCCTCCTCGCCGAATGGTCCCTCCGCGCAGGTGCGCTGGATACAGAGCCCCCATAAGGCTTGGCCCGCCCAGAATCCAATGCCCGCGAACCACTGAAACTTGTAAGACAAGAGCTCGTTGTACATCGCGTCAGACCGCATTTCGTCGGGCGTCACAAGGTCTTGGTCGACGACGACCGGCGCGCCGTTCAGGAGCATCGGCGCGGCGCGCATTGCGCGGATGTCATCGAGATGGAGCGATCTTTCGAAATATTCGTTCACGGCGTCATCGAAGGACGCCGTGCGCGGCACGTCGGGCGTGCGGACGTCGCTCTGGTGCAAGACTGCGCCCGTCGCGCCGGCGGCGGAGCAAACATTCTCGAGAAAATCCGGCCAAATCGATGGATCGACCGCCAGGTCGCCCAAATGGACGGCGACGCGCCGAAGGCGCGACGCATCGACCAAATTCGCCCTCATGCCGCCCCCTCGGCGATCGCGGGCCAAGCCGGCCGCGCGCCGCCCAGCCTATGATTGCGCCACGGGCCTGCTGCGAGCCGCGCCCGACGCTCTCTTAGAGAATAGTCGGCAAGTAATTCGCTGTAAATCCGACTTATAGTCCAAATGGGTCATGACAAGTCAGCGGACTGGCGCCTCGATTGGCGACACGCGCCAGCTTGGGAAGAGGCGCGGAGCAAGGGGGCGCAATGGTCCGGGGGAAATTCAATATCGCCGCAGCTCTGTTGGGCTTGGGCTTCGCCGGGATCGTCGCCGCGTCTCCGGCGGCGGCGGCGACGGCCTATGCCTCGAAAAGCGGCAGCGACTCGAACACTTGCGCGTCGCCGCTGACGCCGTGCCTTACTCTCAACGCCGCGCTTTCGCAGGCCATCGCCGGCGGCGGCTTCGATCGAATTGTGATCCTCGGGCCTGGCATTTTCAACGAAAGCCTGAGCGTGACGAGCTCGATCGAGATCATCGGCGACGGCTCGCATTTCCAAGCGATCTATCCGGGAGCAGGCAATACCGCAATCACCGTCGACTCCGGCGGCGCTGGCGACTTCCGGCTCAGCAATATTCAGCTCCTCGGGACGATGGGGGACGTTGGCGGCGCGAGCACGGGCTTGAGCATTTTGTCCGCCAATTTCGTGAATATCGACAATGTGGAGATGCACGGCTTCGGGACGAACGCGATCAGCTTCACGCCGACAAACCAGTATCCGACTTTGACCATCCTGAACTCGGTCATCGGCGACGGCTACGGATTCGCGATTCATCCGACAACCGCTCAATATCCCAATGTTCAGATCAACAACACGACTTTCCGGAACTGCTGGAGCTATTGCGTCCGTGCGGACGCGAGCGCCATGACCAGCGGACAATTCCTGGCGGTCAATATCACCAACAGCCTGCTCTACGACGCGTTCACCAATAATGTGACCGCAGTATCGACCGCTTCCAGCGGGTTCGCCGGCGTGAAGCTGGACGGCTCGACTGCGAACTACGCCGGGCAGGCCGGCGTCAATGCGAACGGCCAGAACACGGTGATCAGTTTGAACAAGTCGGCGATTGTCGACAACGCGACGGGGGTCAACATTTTGAACGGCGGCAAAGTCGCGTCCTTCGGCAACAACGACATAAGCGGAAATATCACCGACCTGAGCGGCGGCAGCCTCACGGCGGCGGCGCTGAAATAATCGCCGCAAACTCGGTTGGCGCCCGGCTCGCTCGCGGAAGCGCGTCGCGAAAGGAATATGGACTCAATGGGGACGCTCTCATGATCAGGAAATTCGTACCGATAGCGGCGCTTGCCGCGCTTTGTCTTCACGCGCCAAGCGCCGAGGCCGGCATCAATCGCGCCTGGGTGTCCGGGCACGGATCGGACGCGGCCGGCTGCGGCGCGCCGACAGCCCCATGCCGCACTTTTCAATATGTTATCAGCAACGTCATCAATGCTGGCGGCGAGATCGACGTCATGGACCCGGCCGGCTACGGCGCTATGACGATTCCGTTTTCGCTGAGCATCATCAATGACGGCGTCGGCGTTGCTGGCGTTCAGGCGACTTCAGGAAACGCGATCACAATCAATGCCGGCGCAACCGACGAAGTCATCCTGCGCGGTCTGACGATCGAGGGCCTCAATACGGCGTCAAACGGCATCCAGATCAATGCGGGTCTCACTGTCGACCTCGCCAATTCGACGTTGAGCGGCTTCACGCAAAACGCCATCAACTTTTCGCCGAACAACGGCAACGGCGTATTCGCGGTGTTGAGCGTTTCCGACTCGACGATCCACGGCGGCGCCGCCGTTGCGCTCAATATGAAACCAACCGGAGGCACGCTCGCTCAGTTTGACGTCCACAATTCGAACCTTGGCGATTCGAACAAGCCGATCGTTTCTATCGACAGTTCGGCGGAGACCGGAGGCTATTTGCTCGGGTCGATTTCCAATTGTCTTTTACACAACACGTCGGCGACGGCCGTCGTCGTCAACGCGCCGAGCTCCGGAGATTCCGTATCCCTTATGATCAACAATAGCACCATCACCCTCGATGGGAATGCGCTCGAGGCGGACGGTTCGAACGCCGCCATTGGATTAAATGCTTCGACGTTCTCGGGGATCGGCGCGATCGCGACAACCTCGAGCGGGGGGAGCATCGTCACATTCGGGAACAACGGGATGTATTTCTATACGACGCTAGGCCCGCTCACGAGCGCTGGGCTGCATTGAAGAGCCCGCGGGGTCGCGCCGGAACTCCGACGATTTAAACCTGAAACCGAATATCGGCCCGCCAGCGCTTAGCGAGGCCCGCAGGCGGCCGGCCGCAGCTCACTCCCCGTACGGAACCCAGATATTCTTCACTTGCGTCGCGCGCCGGAGGTACGTCTCGCCTTGTCCTTCCTGGGACGAGGCCCAGTCCACCGCGCGCCCGTAATTCACCCACGTCGCCTTCAAATTGCCTGCCGAGGCCTTCTCGACCATCGCCGAGCCGTCCGCCGAGCCGAAATACCAATGGCAGGCGACGTCGTCGTGCTCGGCCAGCGTCTTGGCGAGCGCGTCGCGCTCGCCGGCGACGATGTTGACGACGCCGGCCGGGACGTCGCTGGTCTCCAGTACCTGGTAGAGATCGGTGGCGGCGAGCGGATGGAGCGGGGAGGGGGTGACGACGACCCGGTTGCCCATGGCGATGGCCGGAAGGACCAGCGAGACGAAGCCGAGCAGCGGGGCTTCGTCGGGGCAGGAGATCGCCATCACGCCCCAAGCCTCTGGCATGGCGAGGGTGACGTGGCGCGCCTTGGTGTGATGAACGCGGCCGTCGTACTTATCGGCGATTGCGGCGTAATGGATGATGCGCGAGAGCGAGGCCGCGACCTCTTCCTTCGCCTGCTTGGCTAAAGCGCCGGTCATCTGGCTTAGGCGCCGGGCGAATTCCTCCGAACGCGCGCCGAGATTCTCGGCGAGGAAATACAGAACCTGCGCCCGATTGTGACCGGCGTTCGCCGACCAGCCGCCGGCTTTGTGCGCGGCTTCGACGGCGTTGCGGATATCCTTGCGGTTGCCGAGCGCCGCTTGGCCGATCGACCGGCCTTTCGCATCGAAAACAGAGTACGAATAGCCCGAATCCGGCCGCGCCTGCTTGCCGCCGATGAACTGTTTGGCGGTGCGGTCGAGCAGACGGCTTTCGTCCGGCGCGGACGCGAGCGCCGGCGCCGCGCCGAGCTTGCCGGGCTTGGCCGCCGCGGCTTTGCGCGCCGGCCCCGCCTCGGTCAAGTATTCCAGCATGCCTTCTCTGCCGCCTTCGCGGCCGAAGCCGCTCTCGCGATAGCCGCCGAAGCCTGAAGCCGCATCGAACATGTTCGTACCGTTGATCCAGACCACGCCGGCTTTCAGCTTGGAGGCGATTTCCAGGCACAGATTGATGTTTTCCGACCAGACCGAGGCGGCGAGGCCATAGGGCGTGTTGTTCGCCAGAGCGATCGCCTCGTCCGGCGTACGGAAAGTCATTGCGGCGAGGACGGGACCGAAAATTTCGACTTGCGCGATGGTCGAAGCCGGCGCGACTTCGGTGAACAAGGTCGGCGGAAAGAACAGGCCCTTCTCGGGGAGCGGGCCGGGCGCTTGCCAGCATGTCGCGCCCTCGCGGCGGCCGGTCTCGACCAGGTCCTTGATCCTTTCGAGCTGCACAGGCGCGACGATCGCGCCCATATCGATCGCCTTGTCGAGCGGATCGCCGATCCGCAGCGTCGCCATGCGGGCGCGGAGCTTGTCGTAGAGAACGGGCGCGACCCCCTCCTGCACGAGCAGCCGCGAGCCGGCGCAGCAGACCTGGCCCTGATTGAACCAGATCGCGTCGACGACGCCCTCGACGGCCGCGTCGAGATCGCAATCTTCGAAGACGATGAACGGCGATTTGCCGCCGAGTTCGAGCGACAGCTTCTTGCCCGAGCCGGCGGTCGCGATCCTGATCTTGCGGCCGACTTCGGTCGAGCCGGTGAAGGCGATCTTGTCGACGCCTTGATGATTGACGAGAAGCGCGCCGGTCGCGCCGTCGCCGGTGACGATGTTAACGACGCCGTCGGGCAGGCCGATCTCGGCGCAGATTTCGGCGAAGGCGAGCGCGGTCAGCGGCGTGTACTCCGCCGGCTTCAGCACGACGGTATTGCCCGCCGCGAGCGCCGGCGCGATTTTCCAGGCCAGCATCAGCAGCGGGAAGTTCCAAGGGATGATCTGACCGCAGACGCCGACCGGGCGATGATGCGGAAATTCGCTCGCCGCCAGCGCCGCCCAGCCTGCGTGATGGTAGAAGTGCCGGGCGACGAGCGGGATGTCGATGTCGCGCGTCTCGCGGATCGGCTTGCCGTTATCCATGGTCTCGAGCACGGAGAGGAAGCGCTCGCGCTTCTGTACGTGCCGGGCGAGGGCGTAGAGATGGCGGGCGCGCTCGTCGCCGGCGAGCGCAGACCAGGATTGGAACGCCCGCCGCGCCGCGGCGACGGCGCGATCGACGTCCGCCGCGCTTCCTTGCGCGACTCGGCCGAGCAGCGAAAAGTCGGCCGGATTGGTCACGTCGAAGAAGACGCCTTCCGCCGGCGCTACGAACTCGCCGCCGATATAATGCTTGAAGCCGGGTTCATGGCTTTTCAGCCAGGCGCGGACGTGGTCGTTCGCCTCGGGCGCGGGGCCGTAATCCATCGTGCTGAGAATGTCGGCGATCTTGTTCATGGCTGTCGCTCTATCTGTTCAAGTTGCCCGGTCATGGCGAAGGCGTCATTCCCGCGTAAGCGGGAATCCACAGAACCGCCGCGCCCGAGGGCTGACGCAGTCTGGATTCCCGCTTTCGCGCAGGGCTGTCCGGGGAAAGCTGCGCTTGGAGGAGCTGATGACTTGCTTTCGACACCGCGGCGCCACGCCGCCCGATCGCCGTCAACCCGCCATGGCGCCTCGAAGGTACGCGCGAAGCGATACCCGCCCATGAGGCGCGCCCGCCTCGATGGCAGCGCCGTGTTTGGGATTTGCGCGCTCGTTTCTGAGTCTCGACAATCAGAAGCCGGCGAAGAACTCTCGATCTCTCGTTGTTTTTGCAAGGGCTGCGCTCCTGGCGGTTCCACTCACCCTCAATTTCCCTGGACAGCCCTGCGCTTTCGCGGGAATGACATCCCCTGCGGATGCTCGACCTGCAGCGCTTTGACGCCGAACGTCTGGATTCCCGCTTGCGCGGGAATGACATCGGCGGATGGCGGGGAATCGCCATCGCTGCTACGCCATCGCGTGGCGCGAGGCGGCGGCGTAGCGGCCGGTGACGAAATGCTCGATCTGGCGCTCGATATCGCCGAGCAGCGCGCTGGCGCCGATCCGGAACAGGTCCGGCTCCAGCCATTCGCGGCCGAGCTCCTCCTTGATCAGGATGAGCCAGTTCAGCGCGTCCTTGGCGGTGCGAACGCCGCCAGCCGGCTTGAAGCCGACCTTGAAGCCGGTCAGCGCCAGATAGTCGCGGATCGCCCGGCACATGACCAGGCTTACCGGCAGCGTCGCGTTGACCTCTTCCTTGCCGGTCGAGGTCTTGATGAAATCGGCGCCCGCCATCATCGCGACCATGCTCGCTTTGTAGACGTTGCGCAGCGTTCTCAGATCGCCGGTGGCGAGGATGGCTTTGAGATGGGCGCGGCCGCATGTCTCGCGCATCGCCTTCACTTCGTCGTACAGCGCCTGCCAATCCTGGGTAAGCACATGGGCGCGGGTGATGACGATGTCGATCTCCTCCGCTCCGTCGGCGATCGCCATGCGGATTTCATCGAGCCGCAGCGGCAAGGGCGTCAGGCCGGCGGGAAAGCCGGTCGCGACCGAGGCGACGGGAATGCCCGAGCCGGCGAGCGCTCGAACCGCCGGGGCGACCATGGTCGGATAGACGCAGACTGCGCCGACATGCGGCGACGCCGGAAGGCCCAAAGCCTCGACGAGGTCCTCGCGCAGGGGCTGGCGCGCCTTCGCGCAAAGGCGATGGACGCGGCCCGGTGTGTCGTCGCCGGCCAGCGTGGTCAAGTCGATGAGCTGCAAGGCTTTGATCAGCCAAGCCGCCTGCCACTCCTTCTTGACCGTGCGCCGGCCCGGCAGGCTGGCGACGCGGCGCTCGGCGGCGCTCAAATTGACCTGGGCGCCGCGGATCGGGTCGAGCGTCAACGGCATGCCCTCGTTGCGTGGCCGCAGGTTGTGATGGAGCTGGGCTTGGACGTTCATGACGGGCGTTCCCGGTTACAGGCGGAGGATTACACCCGCGACGCTGTCCAAGCCAAGCTGGCCGCCCTGCCGGCCGGGCTCGCGGGCCGAGGCTCGCCGCTGCCCCGCCGCAGATCGACGGCGGGCGGTCGCCGAACGCGCCGCCCGCTGCGGCGTCTTGTCATTGCGTGATCGTACCTGCTCCGATCGCCATGTTCGCGCAAGCTTCGCGGTACATACTTCCGCTGCTTGGTCGATACGTTAACGCTCTGTTAATGCGGGTCGCGGTCGGCCGGCCCGGTTTTGTTTAGCTCGGCGCGCGCGTCGGTGGAGCGTTATACGGATCTTAAGATCGCAGCCATACAAATCGGCCGGCGCCAATTGCGACTTTGCGCCGAATCAGTGTATGCGCGCTCAATAGGGTGGGGGCCTGCCAATGGTGTCGTTCATTAGCTCGTTGACGCCGAGCCAAATCGCCGGCTTGACGACGACAACGATGTCGAATCTGACGACAACCGATATCAGCGCCCTCTCGGTTACGCAAATCGACGCCTTGAGCGCCTCCCAAATCGGCGCGCTCACGACGACGGCGCTGCAATCCTTCGGGACGACGCAGATCACTGGTTTTTCGTCGAAGGCCGTGTCGGGCCTGTCGTTGTCGACCATCCTGGCTCTAACGACGACGGAAGTCGACGCGTTCAACACGACCGAGATCAGCGCGCTGACGACCAGCCAAATCGCCGATCTGACGTCGACGGAGCTGCAGGCCTGGGGCGCGACGCAAGCCGCGGCTTTGACTTCTTCGCAGATTGCCGGCCTGTCGACCACGGCGCTCGGCAATTTGTCCACGACGCAACTTGGCGCCTTGACCTCGACCCAGGCGCACGCGTTGACGACGACGCAGCTCAACGCGGTCACGACGACGGAATTGAACGCCCTTAATGCCGCCAATTTGACCGCGACGCAGGCCGCGGGCCTGACCACGACGACGGTTCAGGCGCTGACTGCCACGCAGACGGGCGCGCTGACCGTCTCGGCGATCGCCGGCTTCACAGCGACCGGAATCGGCGCGCTGACTTCGACCGAGCTGCAGGCTTGGAACACGACGCAAGCCGCGGCGCTGACCGCGACGCAGATCGCCGGCCTGTCGACGACGGCGCTTGGCAATCTGTCGACGACGCAGCTCGGCGCTTTGACGACGACCCAGGCGCATGCGCTGACGACGACGCAGCTTAACGCCGTCACCACGACGACGCTGAACGCGCTCAACGCGGCGAATCTCACCGCAACCCAAGTCGCAGGTCTGACCACGACGACGATCCAGGCGCTGACGACCACGCAGACGGGCGCGCTGACCGCCTCGGCGATCGCTGGCTTCACCGCGACCGGCATCGGCGCGCTGACTTCGACCGAGGTGCAGGCGTGGAACACGACGCAAGCCGGGGCGCTGACCGCGACGCAGATCGCCGGCCTGTCGACGACCGCGCTTGGCAACCTGTCGACGACGCAGCTCGGCGCTTTGACCACGACGCAAGCGCATGCGCTGACGACGACGCAGCTTAACGCCGTCGCGACCACGACGCTGAACGCGCTCAACGCGGCGAACCTCACCGCGACGCAAGCGGCCGGCTTGACCACGGCGACGATCCAGGCGTTGACCACCACGCAGACGGGAGCGCTGACCGCCTCGACCATCGCCGGGCTGACGGCGGCGGGCGTCGGCGCGTTGACCTCGACCGAGGTACAGGCGTGGAACACGACGCAAGCCGGGGCACTGACTGCGACGCAGATCGCCGGCCTGTCGACGACGGCGCTCGGCGATTTCTCGACGACGCAGCTCGGCGCTTTGACTGCGACCCAGGCGCATGCGCTGACGACGACGCAGCT
>JAJPHH010000150.1 GCA_021325385.1 Alphaproteobacteria bacterium | reverse complement strand
TCCGGCGAGGACATTACCCGTTCGGTGCTGACCCAGATCATTTTCGAGCAGGAAGGCAAGGAGGGGCAGTCGCTGCTTCCGGCGACGTTCCTGCGTCAGTTGATCCGCTTCTATGGCGACAGCGTCCAGGCGCTGCTGCCGCGCTATCTCGAATTCTCGATCGACCGTTTCACCAACGAGCAGCAGAAATTCCGCGACGAGATGCGCCGCGCCTTCGGCGTGACGCCGTTCGGCAATTCGTCGTTCGACGCGCTGGAGGAGCTCACCCGGAAGAACCTCGCCGCCTTCTCGCAAGCGCTGACGATGTTCACGCCTTTTGTCGGCGGCCCGTCGGCGCAGCCCAGTCCGCCGCCAGCCGCGGAAAAGGCGCCCGCCAATCCCGAACTCGACGAGCTGAAGAAGCAATTGTCGGACGTGCAGAAGAGGCTCGATTCCCTGACCAGCAAGCCCTGAGCCCAGGTCGCTAGCGCGAAGTCGCTCTCGGTCGGTCGGAGAAGTACGGATCCATGTCTCAGCCTCTCGCCGCGCTCTCGGAGGCCGAGGCGGAGCAGGTCCTGCACGATCTCGTGTATCTCAACATGCAGGAGTTGAGGCGGCTCTGCGACGCCTACAATATCCCCTATGTCATTCTTGCCGAGCGGAGCGACGGCGAGATCGTCAAGACCAAAGACGTCGATCGCAAAGGAATCGTCCTGGCTCGGCTGAGGCAATTTTTGAGCGGCGGCGCTGCGCCGACGCCGACCCTGTTCAGGCGGTCGGTCGTATCCTTTGCAAAGCGGACACGCCCGCCCAAGGCGTCCGACAAGGCGCTTTATGGGCAGTACAAGAATGGCGACCGCGAAATCGAGCGGTTGATGAAACGATTGACCCGCGGTCGGTTCACGTTCGGCGCGATTGCGCAAGAGACGCTGCGCGCGCGTTGGGCGTCCGGCGAGGCGCCGACCTACGCGCAGTTCGCGCAATTATGGCTGGCCGCCGTCGCCGATCACAAGCGGCCCAACCCCGAATGGGCCTATCTGAGCGATCTTGTGGAAGGCCGCGTCGACGACAACTGGAGGAACCTTCGCGCCGCCAAGGCCAAGGCCGCGATCGCGCTGATCGAGCGCGCGACGGCCGAACCGAATTGGCGTCCTAACCGACCGCCCGCGCCAGCATTGGCGCCTCCGGCGCCTCTTCGTACGGCTCGGCCGCGCCGAAATGGTGGCCCTGCAGATAGTCGACGCCCCAATCGATAAGGAGGCGCGCCGCCTCCGCATCTTCGACCCATTCGGCGACGGTCTCGACCCCGAGATGGCGCGCCAGCTCCAAAAGCGTGCGGACGAAGAAACGGTCGTCGGCCGAGCGGGCGATGTTCTGGACGAAGGCGCCGTCGATCTTGACGATGTCGACGCCGAGGCCGCGCAAGTTGCGGAACGAGGTGTGGCCGGCGCCGAAATCGTCCATCGCCACCTTCACGCCCAGATTCCTGATCCCCTCGAAGAGAACAGCCGTTTTGTCGAGATCGACGATGGCCTGGCTCTCCGTGACTTCGAGGATCAGCCGCCGCGCCGCGCCGGGATGGGCGGCGAGCGCGTTGGCGAAATGGACAATCCAATCCGGCTCGCGCAAGGTCGATGGCGAGGCGTTGATCGCCAGGCGCAGGTCGGGATCGCAGCTCATGCGCTTCAGCGCGAGTTCGAGCACGCGCTGATCGAGCTGGCTGATCAGCCCGGTTCGTTCCGCCGCGGGCAGGATCGTCGGCGGGCCGAGCAGGGCGCCGGCTTGGTCGCGGATGCGCAGCAAAGCCTCGCAATAGGGCGGCCGGTCGCTGCGCGCCGGCGAGACGAGCTGATAGGCGAGAACGACGCGACGATCGTTCAACGCGGCGACGATTTCGTCGCTGATCGAGGCGACGCGCGCCTCGGCGTTGCGCGACGCAAGGGCGGGCGCGAAGATGGCGAGCCCGCCGCGGCTGCGGCCGGAAAATTCAAGAGCCTCCTCGGCCCGCTGCAACAGGGCTTGAGCGCTGCGGCCGTGTTTCGGCGCGAGCGCTACGCCGATTCTCAATGAAAACACGACGTCGCGGCCGGCGACGCGGATTGGCTCTTTCGCCGCCTGCAAGATGCGCCGGCCGAGCAGGGCGCATTGCTCGGCGTCGCAGGATTCGAGCGCCAAAGCGAAGCGCCCGCCGAGATAGCGCGCCACGATGTCGGTCGCGCGCACGCAATCGTGGAGACGGCGCGCCACGCCGACCAGCGCTCGGTCGACGACGTCATAGCCGTGCCGCTCATTGAGCGCGGTCAGGCGATCGACGCCGACCATCATCACCGCGAAATGCGCGCCGCGCCGGCCGATTTCGGCGCATTGCGCATTGATGTGTTCGATCAGGCGGCCGCGGCCGACCGCCCCGGTCAAGGGATCGCGTCGCGCGACTTCGCTCGTCCCGTCGCGCTTGGCCGGATCGGGAATGATTCTGAGCACGCCATGGGCCCGCGCCGGCCGGCCGGAGGCGTCGGCGAACCAGCGGCCGAAATCCTCGACCGCGACGACGTCGCGCCCCTCCGCCACGAGGCCATATTGGGCGCGATAGGGCTCGCCTTCCTCGCCGGCCGGCCGCGCGCTGTGGAAGATCGCGTGGTAGCGCGAGGATTCCGAATTGTCGGCGACGAGATCGGCGAAAGAATCGCCGCAGAGAAGCGCGGTTTCGGGGAAGCGGCCGAGAACGTCTTTGACGTTGGCGCCCCAATGAATGCGGTCGGTGGTCAAATCCCAATCATAGACGACGGCGCCGATCGAATTGAGAATGTCGCGCGGCTCGTGCCGGACGAGCTCGCCTTGCGGGGCCGGAGCGAAGGCGGGTGCGGCGCGCCGCTCCTTGGGGTTCAAGGCCTCGTGCAGCGGCTTGCGAAGGATCGATCGCCTTGCGACCGAGAAATCCTGATTTGTCAAACCGGACCGCTCCCTTGCCGCGGATTCGCAAAGAGCGGTCCATGGCGCGCCGCTGCAACTAAGGCAGGATGGGAGCGCGCCGTTAATGAACGGTAAAATTCATTTCAAATTGGCTCGGTTGTCCCGCCCGACGCGTGGAGGGGACTGGGCGTAAGCGCGGCTGAGAGGCCGGCGAGTCAGGAATCGTCCTGAAGCGTCGAAACCCGCGCCATCATGCTTCGCATGGTCCTGCTCCGCTTCGCCGAGGAGGACAGGAGCTAGAAACGATCTTTGCGCGATCGGATCTCGGCGAAGACCGCCGCCGGATCGGCGCCGCTCATGCCGAGCTGCGCTTGGACGCTCGGCTCTTCAGCCCTGAGGAAAGGATTGGTCGCAAGCTCCAGCGCGATCGTCGTCGGCAGCGTCGCCTGACCGGCCGCGCGGCGCTTGGCGACGTCTTCGGCGCGCGCCTTCAGGGCAAGATTGTCAGGCTCGATCGTCAGGGCGAAACGGGCGTTGGCTTCGGTGTATTCGTGGCCGCAATAGATTTCCGTCTCGCCCGGCAGAGCGGCGAGCTTCAAAAGCGAGCTCCACATCACCGCCATCGGCGTTTCGAACACCCGGCCGCAGCCGAGCGCGAATAGCGTATCGCCGCAAAAGGCGATCTCGTCCTCTTCGAACCAATAGGAGATATGGCCGGCAGTATGGCCGGGCGTCTCGATCACCTTGGCGGCGATGCCGCCGACCCGCGCGAGATCGCCCTCTTCGAGCGGCGCGTCGATCCCGCCGATCCGCGCCGCCTCCTTGGCCGGTCCGACGACGCGCAGCTTCGGATAGCGCGCTTTGAGGCCCGGCATTCCCTGGACGTGATCGGCATGATGATGGGTAATGAGAAGGTCCGTCACCTCCCAGCCCTGCGATTGCGCAGCCGCGATCACCGCGTCGGCGTCCGGAACGTCGATCGACGCGGTCGCCCCCGAGCCGGAATCGTGGATGAGTACGCCGAAATTGTCTTTGAGACAGATGAATTGATGGACATGCGTCGTCACGAGCGGCTCCTCGTCAAGAGGTGATTGTTGCAGCGGACGCTAATCGAGCGCAAGCCGAAGAGCAACCGCAACGAGCCTCTTCGCGTCCTTCGTGGTCACTTTGTGATCTTTGTGTTTAACCACCAGGCGCAGAAAGGGCGCATGAAGAACACGAGGAAGTACGTTCTTGCCTCACCGCTCGATCCCCGCGATCGCCTCGGC
>JAJPHH010000153.1 GCA_021325385.1 Alphaproteobacteria bacterium | reverse complement strand
CGCATCGACGGCAAGCTGGTCAATTTCGTCGCGCCCAAGGACCGCGACATCGCCATGGTGTTCCAGTCCTACGCGCTCTATCCGACCATGACGGTGCGCCAGAACATCACCTTCGGCATGGAGAGCCGGGGCGTGCCCAAGGCCGAGCAGGACGAGGCGGTCAAGCGCGTCGCCGCCTTGCTGCAGATCGAGGCGCTGCTCAAAAGAAAGCCGGGGCAGCTGTCTGGCGGTCAGCGCCAACGCGT
Organism: Alphaproteobacteria bacterium; assembly: GCA_021325385.1. GTDB lineage: Bacteria > Pseudomonadota > Alphaproteobacteria > Rhizobiales > Beijerinckiaceae > Roseiarcus. The sequence goes on along the minus strand of JAJPHH010000153.1, from coordinate 32,930 downwards.
CGCCATGGGTCGCGCCTTGGTCCGCGACCCTAAACTCTTCCTGTTCGACGAACCCTTGTCCAATCTCGACGCGAAACTGCGCGTCGAGATGCGCTCGGAGATCAAGCGCCTGCATCAGCGCGTCGGCAAGACGACGATCTATGTGACGCATGATCAGGTCGAGGCGATGACGCTGGCCTCTCGCATCGCCGTCATGCATCACGGCGAATTGCAGCAATTCGACGAGCCGCGCAAAGTCTACGATCGGCCGGCCAACATGTTCGTCGCCGGCTTCATGGGGTCGCCGTCGATGAATTTCATCCCGGCCAAGGTCGCCAATGGCGACGGCCGTGCGCTCGAAATCGCCGCCCCGAACGGCGCCCGCGCGAAAATCGCCCTCGCCCGGCCGCTCGGTCAGGCCAGAACCGACGGCGACGTCGTACTGGGCGTGAGGCCCGAGCATATTTCGCCGGCGCGCAACGCCGCGGCGGCCAAGCCTGGCTCGGCGACTCTCGACGCGGTGGTCGAGTTGGTCGAGCCGACCGGCGCCGAGACGATGATTGGCTTGCGGCTCGGCGAGCGCGAGATTGTCGCGCGGTTCGATCCGGACGACGCGCCCCTGGTCGGCGAAACCATTCCGCTCGCGCTGGACATGGCCAAAGCGTGCTTGTTCGACGCACAGACCGAGCGGCTGATCGGTTGAGCCCAACACGGGCGGCGTCATACCGCGTAAGCGGGATCAGACGAGGCGATCTCTAGAGCGCGGCGGTTCTCCGGTTTCCCGCTTTCGAGGGAATGACATTGTGGGGCGCCGGAGAATTGCAAAGCTTAGTTTCGCCCGCGCGGCCGGGACATGATATTTCCCTTTGACGTTTCCGCACCGGAGTCCTTGGCCTTGTCCTTCGCCCGCTACCCGAGTCTGCAAGACCGCGTCGTCTTCATCACCGGCGGCGGCTCCGGCATCGGCGCCGCCATGGTCGAAGCCTTCGCTCTGCAGCGCGCCAATGTCGCCTTCGTCGATATTCTCGAAGCGGAATCGCACGCGCTCGTCGATAGGCTCCGCCATGCCGGCAATCCGCCGCTCTTCATCCGCTGCGACCTGACCGAGCTCTCGGCGCTCGAAGCGGCGATGCAGGAGGTGCGCGAGCGGCTCGGGCCGATTCAGGTCCTCGTCAACAACGCCGCCAATGACTGGCGGCACGAGGCTGACGAGGTGACGGAGGAGTTCTGGGACCGCACCCTCGCCATCAATCTGAAACATCAGTTTTTCGCCGCGCAGGCCGCGCGCCGGCAGATGCGGGAGCGGGGCGGCGGCTCGATCATCAACTTCTCCTCGATCGCTTGGATGGGCGGCGCGCCGAGACTTTCCGTCTACGCCACGGCTAAAGCCGGCGTCGTAGGCCTCACCAATTCGCTGGCCCGCGAATTCGGCTCGGACAATATCCGCGTCAACGCCATCGCGCCCGGCGCGGTCGTGACCGAACGACAAAGGAAGCTCTGGCTGAGCGAATCCGACGTCAAGGCTTTCGTCTCCCGCCAATGTATCGGCCGCGTTCTGGTCGCCGAAGACGTCGCCCGGCTCGCCCTGTTCCTCGGCGCCGACGACAGCGCGATGATCAGCAAGCAATGCCTGGTGATCGACGGCGGGTTGAGGTGACATCCCTTCAAGAGGAACTAGTGCCTGTCATTCCCGCGAAAGCGCAGGGCTGTCCGGGGAAATTGGGGTGAGTTGAACCGCCAGGAGCGCGGACCTCGAAAAAACAAGGAGACATCGAGAGTTCTTCGCCGGCTTCTGATTGTCGAGACTCAGAAACGAGCGCGCAAATCCCAAACACCGCGCTGCCATCGAGACGGGCGCGCCTCAAGGCCGAGCCGGCTTCGCCGGTCGCTCCGCTCCGCTTCGCGAACCTTGACCCGCGCCCGCCTCGATGGCCTTTTGCAACCAAGACGTTTTGCTGACCGAAACGGCCTAACGGCCGGTTTCGGCAGCAAAACGTCTTGGTCGCCAATAGCCACGCCGAGCGATCGCCGTCACCCGCAGGGGCGAAGCGCAAGCGAAGCACCCGCCATGGCGCCTCATGGGCGGATATCGCTTCGCGCGTACCTTCGAGGCGCCATGGCGGGTTGACGGCGATCGGGCGGCGTGGCCCCGCGGTGTTGAAAGCAAGCCAAACCGCCGGACCGAGGCGCAGTCCTTTCCCCGGACAGCCCTGCGCGTAAGCGGGAATCCAGCACGGCCTATCCGGCGAGCGCGGAGGCATTCTGGATTCCCGCTTTCGCGGGAATGACAACGCCCATCTTACAGCGCCGTCCCTCGCCGCGCTTTGCTCTGCGGATCGCCCGCGGCCGACGCCGCCTTGCCGTCCCAGCCGCCTTCCGGCGCCTTCACGTCGTTCGCCGCAGGATCGGGCTGGCGCGGCTTGAAGGCGGCGAGCGCCGCCTGGTCGGCCGAGAGCGCGTTGGCGTCGAGCTTGGCGGTGACTTCGTCGCGTTTCTTGGCGGCGTCGGCGTCGCCCTGCTGGGCGGCGAGCGAGAACCACAACCAGGACTGATTGAGGTCGAGCGGGACGCCCATGCCGCGCGCATAGAGGATGGCGAGATTGTACTGGCTGTCCTTGACGCCGTATTGCGCCGCCTTGCGGAACCAGGTCGCGGCTTCCGCGTAGTCGGGCTTGACCCCCGATCCCTCGGCGAGCATGACGGCGAGATTGTGCATCGCGCGCACATTGCCGGCCTGCGCCGCTTTCTCGTACCACGCTCTGGCCAAGGCGGGATCGCGCTCGACGCCGTTGCCTTTCTCGTAGCAGACGCCGATCCGATATTGGGCGGGCGCGAAGTCCTGACTGGCCGCGCGCTCGAACCATTGCGACGCCTGATGCATGTCGCGCTGCACGCCGCGCCCGTCGAACAGACGGGCGGCAAGCTCGTATTGCGCCGAAGGATCGCCCGCAACGGCGAGATCGCGCAGCATTTGCGGCGTCGTCGCCGGGATCAGCGCCGCGAGATCCGCCGGCGCGGGGACGGGCTTACGCGCGGCGGCCGGAGGCGGCGCGATCGTCCCGGTCGGCGCCATGTCGAGGGCGCGCGCCTCGCTCTTTTCGGGCGCCGGCGCTTCGCTCGCCGATTTCGACGGCGGCGGCGCGATTTCCGACTTCTGCGACCGGACGACGACCATGGAGCCGAGTTCGATCACGGCGATGGCGCCGAGAATGACGAAGGCGAGGCCGAGCAGAATCGGGCGCCGGCGCGCGTTGAGAAAGGCTCGCGCTTGCGCGATCGGATGGCCCGACGCTGCCGCCGCCGCTTTCTTCTCGGCCGGCTGCGCCGTTTCGACCGCCGCCGCTTGGGCGGCGCGCCGCGCCGCGGCGATATGGGCGTTGATCGCGGATTTCGGTTGAGCCGCGGCTGGAGCGCCGGCGCCGGGCTCGATGAGAAAATCAGGCGAGTCGCTGCGCGGCGTCGAGGCGACGCGCGGCGGGGCCCGGTCGGCGAGCGTGACCGGCGGCGGCTCGGTCCGTTTCGGCGGCGCGATTTCCTGCTTCTCAGGAGCGGGCGGCGCGGCTGTCGGCGCAGGCCCAGGGGCGGCAAGCCTCGGCTCCTGCATCGCGCGGCCCGCGCGGACGACGTCGTCCTCGATCCGCGCCATGCGGTCGACCAGCTTTTCGAGCAGGCCCTGCAGGCCGCCCAACGTCGTCTGCATGCGGCGCTCGGAGGCTTCATGCGCGGCGAGCAAATTGTCGATGTCGCGCGCGGCGACGACGTCGCCGCGCCCAGCCGTTTCCGCCGCGGCGCGGCGCAGCGCTTCGCGCATCTCGTCAAGCTTGCTCGACAATTGCCCGACGACCCGGCCGGTCGCGTTCAGAGCCGCCAGGTCGTTCTGCGTCTGGTCGAGCCGCGCGTCGATGCGGGTGATTTGATCGCGGAGGGCGACCAGCGCTTCCGGCGACGGGCCGGCGCTCGGCGGCTGGCGAAGTTTGTCTTCCAGGCCGCGGACCAGCGCGGCGAGATCGCCCTGCGTCTGGTCGAGCCGCGCGTCGATGCGGCCGATTTGATCGCGGAGGGCGGCCAGCGCTTCCGGCGACGCGCCCGGGCCGGCGGGCTGGCCCAGCTTGTCTTCGAGGCCGCGAATCAAGCTCTCGATCGCGCCGACATCGACCGCCGGCTTGAGCTTGGCTTCGATCTGGCGGACCAAGGCCTGGGCCGTCTCGTCGACGAACCGGGGCGCCAGCTGCTGCGGCGCGGCGGCTTGCGAAAGCTTGTCGTCGATCGCGCGCAAGGCCTGTTCGAGCGGTGCGGTGTCGAAACCGGCCGGGCCGCGGTCGAGCTTGGCCGTGAGCTCGCGCATCCAGCTTTCGAGCGGCTTGGTGTCGAGCGCCACCGGCCGGGCGGTGTCGAGCTTGGCGCTCATCTCGCGCATCCAAGCTTCGATCGGCTCGGCGTCGAAGCGCGGCTGCTGCGCGTCCTGCAATTTCGCGGCGAGTTCGCGCATCGTCGCTTCGAGCGACGCGCTGACCAGCGGCAAAGGATGGCGAGTCTCGATCGTCTCGCGGACGCTGTCGATGCGGCGCGCCAATTCTTCGACCGCTTTCGAGCCGATCGACGAAGCCGATTGGGCCCGCGCCAGCGCCTGGTCCATGCGCACGGCGATCTCTTCGAGCCGCCGTTCGACGACGTTCAGCACGGCCGCCGATGTCGAGCGCTCGATCTCGGCGCGGGCATTGTCCAGCGAGGCGACGACCTGCGCGGAATCGACATGCGGCGAACGGCTCGAGCCCAAACGATCGACTCGGTCGGCGAGTTCGCCGATCTGCTTTTCGAGCCGGTCGACCGGCATCGGCCGCAGCGCGGCGGCGCTGAGCATGTTCCGCACTTCCTCGGTCTGCCGCCGGATGCGCTCCAGCGCCTCGGGCTCGATCTTGGCCCGCGCCAAGACGTCGAGGCGATCGTTGATCGCGCCGATTTCGCGCTCGAGACTGACGACCGCCTTGCGCGGATCATGCGCCTGCAGCGTCTCGCGGATCGCGGCGACGATTTCATCGACCGGCTTGGCGAGCGAGTCGCGTAAACTGTTGTCGCGCAGCGCCGCCACCCGTTCGGACAAGTCGCGCACCGCGCCCTCGATCGCGACCACGGCGTTGCGCGGCGCGAGTTCGGCGAGCGCCCGCGACATGGCCGAGAGCTCGCCGCGCAAAGCGGCGAATTCGGCTTCCGGCGCGCCGCCTTTTTCGCTTTGCGCGCGACGAAATTCCTCGAGGCGCTGATTGAGGCGCTGGAGCTCTTCGCGTACGGCGTTTGGCTCGCTCGCCTTTTCGGTCTGCGTCCGCCGCATCTCGTCGAGGCGCTGGTTGAGACGTTCAAGTTCTTCGCGCAGGCCGCCCGCATCCCTGGCCGGCGCCGCAATTGGCGCAGCCGCCGGCGCCGAGAGATCGACGCCGAAATTGCGCCAGCCGCTCGCGGCCTCCGTCTGCGGCGCCGGCGAGCCGGCGGATCGATCGCCGTCAAGCGCCTGGCGGCGGCGGGCGATCTGAGAAACCGCCTCGGCGAGATCGATGCGGGGGCGGCTCTCGCGACGACTACGCTCGGATGCGTCCAGCCGATTCGAGAGGTCGCTGATTCGCTTGTCGAGGTCGCGCGCGACCGTCTCGACCTGCCGCATGGCGCTCACCGCTTCTTTGGCGCGTTCAGATTCGCTGACTTGCCGCTTTTCGATCCACTCGGCGACCGAATCGAGGGCGCGCGCCGTGCGCTCCTCGGCTTTCGCGGCGCGGCTCTCGAAACGCGCGATCGCCGCCTCGAGCAAGTCCTCGGCCCGTTTCGTGTCTTCCCGCGACGTGAATCGCCGAACCGGCGCTTCATCCTCTTCGTCCGGCTCGGCCAGGCGCTTGTTGCGGTTGCGCGCTTGGTCGTGGCTCGAAAGATCGTTCAGACGATCGGCGATGGCGTCGAGGCGATCGTCGGGATCGAATTCGTCAGGATCGACGCCCTGCTCGGCGGCGCGTTCCGCGATCGCCTCGTCGAGCCATTCGCTGAGGCTCATGCCGGCGCGGCGAGCGGCCTCATGGGCGGCCTCGCGGGTCTCGCGGCCGATGCCTCTGATGCTCCAAGCAGCCGCTCTGCTCATGGATGACCAACGCCGAGTGTGATGCGAGACGCCATCGGCTCCCCGGATCGTGGCGGTCATGTTTCGGCTGACGTGGTGAACAAACCGTTAAGGCGGCTCAAAGTCCGAGTTCCGAATGGTCAATTTGTCGATTGAATTTCTCGGGCCTACAACTCTAGATTGCAAAGGCGAAAAATTTAGCTATGTTTGTGCCGCGGCGCCGCCGGGGCGAAGCCCGGCGTCGATCGAAGGGGAGAGAAGCGACGTGAAGTTGGAGGGGCGCGATGGGCGTGGCATTCCCAGTGAGCGAATATACTCCGCCGCAAGACGGCAAACGGGGCGACGAAGCGACGATCGGCGAAGTGGCGCGCGAGTTCGCCGTGAGCCTGCGCACTTTGCGCTTCTATGAAGATCGCGGCTTGCTGCAGCCGCGGCGGCATGGCGCAAGCCGCTTTTATGCAGCGGCCGATCGCAAACGCCTGCGGATCATTCTCAAGGGCAAGCAGCTCGGCTTCACCTTGACCGAGATCAGAGCCCTGCTGGCCGCGGACCGCGACGGCGAGGCTGATATCGAAGAGCGGTTGAACGCGCAGCAAATCGCTGATCAGATCGGCAATCTCGAACGCCAGCGCAACGAGATCGAAATGGCCATCGCCTGTCTCCGCGCCGCGCAGCAAAGGCGAAACGCGAACCAGCCTTTCGCGACGGCTTAGTCCTCGCGCGGCAGCAGCGTGAAGTTGCTTTGGCTCTGGCGAAGCGCGTCGCCGTCGCTGAACGTGGCGCGCGCGTCGCCTCCGGGCGCTCCAGCCGCGCTGATCGATTGATCTGCGCGGCAGATACTTGCGGCGCTGCGTTTGGCAGGCGTCGATTGCAGCGGCCGCCTCAAAGCCCGGGCATGTTCCATCGATGAGGCAACTCGCGGCGCCGACCGCCCTCCGCAAACCGGCTATGCCGAACGGAACTTGAATCCGCGGTCCGACCATCATAGTTTCGCCTTAACAATAAGTATCGCGGTCCGGCGCCTCAGCCGCCGGCATTGTTAGGCGGGCGGTGTGATGGGCGTTATCTTACGGCGTGTGCTCCCGAGCCTGATCCGCGTCGGCTCGCTCGATGTCGAGACTGCAGACGGCGTCGTCGAGACGTACGGCGACGGCTCTGGTGAGAAAATTGCGATCAGAATAACCGATCGCGCGGCCGAGCGGGCTTTGCTCGTCGATCCGGCGCTCGCGCTTGGCGAACTCTACATGGATGGACGCATCCTGGTGACGCGCGGCGATCTCTACGATCTCCTCGCGCTCGGCGCGCGCAATATGGCGCTGGGCGGCGGCCCGCGCTGGCTCGCCTGGATCGAGAAGGCGCGCGTGGCGACCCGCCGCCTGCGCCAGCGCAACGACCGACTGCGCGCGCGGCGGCATATCGCCCATCATTACGATCTCAACGTCCGCCTTTACGACCTTTTCCTCGACAGCGACCGGCAATATTCCTGCGCCTATTTCGAACGTCCGACCGATACGCTCGACCAGGCGCAGCTCGCCAAGAAGCGGCACATCGCCGCCAAACTGCTCATCGAGGACGGCCATGACGTGCTCGACATCGGCTGCGGCTTCGGCGGCATGGCCTTGTACCTCGCGCAAACCGCCGGCGCGCGCGCGACGGGCGTCACGCTGTCCAAAGAGCAGCACGCGGTGGCGACCAAACGGGCGATCGATTCCGGCCTCGCCGACCGCGTCCAATTCGCGCTGAAGGATTACCGCGACGTCGAAGAAAAGTTCGACCGCATCGTCTCGGTCGGCATGTTCGAGCATGTCGGCGCGCCGGGCTACGACGAATATTTCCAGAATGTGCGCCGGTTGCTCAAGGACGACGGGGTGATGATCCTGCACGCGATCGGCCGCAGCGGCCCGCCCGGGGCGACCAATCCTTGGATCGAGAAATATATCTTCCCCGGCGGCTATATTCCCTCGCTCTCCGAAGTCATGGCTTCGATCGAGCGCGTCGGGCTCTTCGTCACCGATACCGAAATCCTTCGCTTGCACTATGCCGACACGCTGAAAGCCTGGCGCGAGCGGTTCATGGCGCGGCGCGACGAAGCCAGGGCCATGTATGACGAACGCTTCTGCCGAATGTGGGAATTCTACCTCGCCGGCTCGGAGACGAGTTTCCGCGTCGACGGCCACATGGTTTTCCAGATTCAGCTCGCGAAACGGCAGGACGTCGTGCCGCGCACGCGGGACTATGTCTATGAGCGCGAGGCGATGCTGAGGCGCAGAGAGGGTCAGAAGCCGGCCTTGCGGCTCGCGGGGGAGTAGCGGCGCGTCCAGCATTGGTCGGCCTCGCCCGGAGGGTATGTCGAACCCCTTCCGGAGCGAGCGGCGCGGCGCGCGGCCGCCGTCGCGGTTCGACTTGCCCGGGGCGGCGTCGAACAAGCGCAGGGCCGCTGCTGTCATCAGCTGACAGTGGGACAAGCTAAGGCGGAGCGGCGACTTTCAGCTCGCGCCCGCGCTCCCTTTCCCCCGTTCGCCTTTCGCCCCATATTGCCGCCATGCCGAAGAAGCCGAAGTCTCCGAGCAAGCCGACCCGCGCCAAGGCCTCCAAGCCCGAAGGCCGTCCTCTGGACGAGCATCTCGCCGCGCTCCTCAACCCGGCGCTCATCGACAACCCGCCCGGCTTCGCCGAAGCGCCGGTCGCCTTCGACCGCGACCTCGCCGACGAGGACGAGGATCTCCATCCGCGCGGCATGACCGGCGCCGCCGCGACAGTCGAATCGCTCAAAGATCTGCTCGAGCGCGGCGACCCGAACATCCGCAACCGGCCGACCTGGACGCCGCATCGCCCGCCGCGGCCGGAAAAGTCGGAAGGCGGCGTCAGGCTGAAAATCGTCTCCGACTACGAGCCGAAAGGCGACCAGCCGCAGGCGATCGACGAGCTCGTCGCCGGCCTGAACCAAAACGAGCGCGACCAGGTCCTGCTCGGCGTCACCGGCTCGGGCAAGACTTTCACCATGGCCCAGGTGATCGAGCGCACGCAGCGCCCGGCCCTGATCCTCGCGCCGAACAAGACGCTCGCCGCCCAGCTCTATGGCGAGTTCAAGAGCTTCTTCCCGAACAACGCCGTCGAGTATTTCGTCTCGTACTACGATTACTACCAGCCGGAGGCCTACGTCCCGCGCACCGACACCTATATCGAGAAGGAATCCTCGATCAACGAGCAGATCGACCGGATGCGCCACGCCGCCACCCGCTCGCTGCTCGAGCGCGACGACGCGATCATCGTCGCCTCCGTCTCCTGCATCTACGGCATCGGCTCGGTCGAGACTTATACGGCGATGACTTTCTCGCTGAAAATCGGCGACAGGATCGACCAGCGCCAGCTCATCTCCGACCTCGTCGCCTTGCAGTACAAGCGCACCCAGGGCGATTTCGCCCGCGGGATGTTCCGGGTGCGCGGCGATTCGTTCGAGATTTTTCCCGCCCACTATGAGGACCGCGCCTGGCGCGTCGGCTTTTTCGGCGACGAGATCGAGGCGATCGTCGAGTTCGATCCGCTCACCGGCCAGAAGACGCAGGACTTGGAGTTCGTCAAGGTCTACGCCAACAGCCATTACGTGACGCCGCGGCCGACCCTGCTGCAATCGATCAAGGCGATCAAGCAGGAATTGAAGGAGCGGCTCGATTTCCTCAATCGCAACGGCCGCCTGCTCGAAGCGCAGCGGCTCGAGCAGCGCACTCTGTTCGATCTCGAAATGCTGGAAGCGACCGGCTCCTGCGCCGGCATCGAGAACTATTCGCGCTATCTCACCGGCCGAAGGCCGGGCGAGCCGCCGCCGACCCTGTTCGAATACCTCCCCGACAACGCCATCGTCTTCATCGACGAGAGCCACGTCACCGTGCCGCAGATCGGCGCCATGTACCGCGGCGACTATCGCCGCAAGGCGACGCTCGCCGAATACGGCTTCCGCCTGCCCTCCTGCATGGACAATCGGCCTTTGCGCTTCGAGGAATGGGAGGCGATGCGGCCGCAGACCGTCCATGTCTCGGCGACGCCTGGCCCGTGGGAGCTGGAGCGCACCGGCGGAATCTTCGTCGAGCAGGTGATCCGGCCGACCGGCCTGATCGACCCGCCGGTCGAAGTGCGGCCGGCGCGCAGCCAGGTCGACGATTTGCTCGGCGAGGTCAAGGAGGTCGCGCGGCGCGGCTACCGGACCCTGGTGACGACCCTGACCAAGCGCATGGCCGAGGACCTGACCGAGTATTTGCACGAGAACGGCGTTCGCGTGCGCTACATGCATTCCGACATCGACACGCTCGAGCGCATCGAGATCATCCGCGATCTCCGCCTCGGCGCCTTCGACGTGCTGGTCGGCATCAACCTCCTGCGCGAAGGCCTGGACATACCCGAATGCGCGCTCGTCGCCATTCTCGACGCCGACAAGGAGGGCTTCCTGCGCTCGGAGACCTCGCTGGTCCAGACGATCGGCCGCGCCGCCCGCAATGTCGACGGCAAAGTCATTCTCTACGCCGATACCGTGACCGGCTCGATGCAGCGCGCCATGGCCGAGACCCAGCGCCGGCGCGAGAAGCAGCAGAAGTACAACGACGAGAACGGCATCACCCCGGCCTCGATCAAGCGCGGCATCGCCGATATTCTCTCCTCGGTCTACGAAGGCGACCACGTCACCGTCGATTCCGGCCTCGTTACGCAAGCCGGCGCCGCGATCGGCCACAACCTGAACGCGACCATCGCCGATCTCGAAAAGCGCATGAAGGAGGCCGCCGGCAACCTCGAATTCGAAGAGGCCGCGCGCCTGCGCGACGAGATCAAGCGCCTGCAGGCGGTGAACCTGGCGGTGAGCGACGATCCGCTGGCGCGGCAGGAGGCGATCGACGCTCAGACCGGCGGGTACCGCGGCGAGCGACCGTTCGGGCGCGCGGCGAATATGCCCGCGCACCGGCCGCACAAGCCGGGCGACGCCGATATGGGCCCGCACAATTGGGGCGGCGGCGAGGCGCGGCCGCGCGGGGGGATGCGGGGGCGGAGGGGGAGGTATTAGCGGGCGGAGATGTCGTCTGGTTACAATACCGAGTGAAACGATGGCCATCGACTATGACAGACCGCCAAAAAAAGGCTTTGCAAAAACTCGTGTCGGAACTGCTCGTGGAAGATATCCGCGAGAGCCTTCGGTTCTGGCGCGCTCTGGGTTTCGAAATCGCGTACCAGCGTCCAGAAGAAAGCTTTGTCTATCGGAGCGGCCGGAAGGCGCGCAGATCATGCTCTGCGAGCGATCTGGGAAATGGGAGACTGCGTCGCTTGAGAGGCCTTATGGGCGCGGGGTGATGTTCCAGGTACAAGTCGCCTCGGTCGATCCGATCATCGAGCGACTAAGCGGACTACGGATTCCGATCTATGTCGGCCCAAGAGAGGTTTGGCGGCGATATGGCGATATCGAAGGCGGGAGGCGGGAGGTGGTAGTCCTAGATCCCGATGGATGTCTCGTCATGATGGCCGAGGACCTCGGTAGGAGACCTATTGCACTGGTCTCGTGAGGTCATTGACTATGTTCCTCCCGCCCCTAGTTCGACGCCGCCCGCAGGGCAAGTCGAACTTCCCTCGCGGAGCGAGGGCCGGGACGCCCCTCGTCCCGACCCTTCCAAAAGGCCGCCGCAGCGCAGCCGGGGTCAAGGGAAGCGCGCAGCAACCCGGAGCCACGCGCAGTGAGCGAAGCGAACGAGCATGGCGAGGATTGCGAGCACTGGACCTTGACGCCGGCGAGCACGGCGGCACGCTGGTTCAGTCATGGCCGCGGTTTCCACCGAAGCCGCGATCGCCATTCCGTACGCTGTGCCGTACCTACGCTCGTCATGCCCGGCCTTGTGCCGAGCATCCACGCCGTTCCACAGCTTCGGATTTCATAGTTTGCCGCAGCGGCGCCGCGTGGATGGCCGGGACAAGCCCGGCCAAGACGTGGTGACGTGGAGAACGATCAAGCGCCCAGCGCCGCCGTGCTCGCCGGCGTCAAGGTCCGCTCCTCGCCATGCTCGCTCGCTCCGCGAGCTGCGCGTGGCTCTGGGTTGCTCCGGCGCTCCCTTGACCCCGGCTGCCTGCGGCGGCCTTCTGGAGGCGTCGGGACAAGGGGCGTCCCGACCCTCGCTGCGCTCGGGGAAGTTCGGCTCGCCTCCGGCGGGTCGAACTAGGGGCGGGATTTATCTTGCGCGCCTCAAAGACGCGGAAACCATGCGGCGTCTTTTCCGTGTCTCGCGAGACAAATAAGCGACTCATCGCGGCGGCTGCACGCGACCGTTAGCGCTTGGCGCATCCGCCGTCATTGGCGCCGCCGAAGCGCTTCGGCGATCTGTCGCCGGCCTCGCCGAGCCGGTGCTACGGGGTCGGCGACCGCGGCTACAGAACGCCGTCGCGACCTCCCACGGCTTCTCTAAATCGCCGCCTCCCTCTATATTGGGGCCATGACCGTGACCGTCACCCTTACGCCGGAGCAAGAGGCTTGGCTCGCCGCCCGCGTGGCGAAAGGCGACTTTGCCTCGCCGGAAGCCGCTGTGCGTCACCTGCTCGACGCCAGCATGGCCGACTACGTCAAGATCGAGCAGGACGACCTCGCATGGGCCAAGCCTTATGTTGACGAGGCGATCGCCCAAGTTGAACGCGGCGAAGTGGTCACGCTCGAGGAATACAACGCCCACATGGACGCGCTCTTCCGCCGCCTCCAACGGTAATGGCGCGGCTTATCCTCACGCCAGCCGCTCTTAACGACGCGGACAGAATTTTTGACTACCTCGCGGCGGAAGCTGGCCGTAACGTCGCCGCCAAATACCGCGCCTTGTTCGACGACCTCTTTCGGCTTTTGCGCGATTATCCGGACCTCGGACCGCCGCGCCAGCGCCTTGGACGCGGCGTTCGCGTTAGCGTCGTTGATCCCTATCTTGCGATCTATCGCCACGACCGCGACGCCGTGACCGTGCTTCGCATCGTCCACGGCCGACGCCGGATCACCGGCGCCATGCTTGAGCCTCGCACGACAAAAAGGTGATGCGAAGCGGCGCGATGATCCGAGCGAATCGGTGACCATCGACGACGCGCCAATTGGACGCTATTGCGACATCCCAAAGCTTTGCCCGGGACGCGGCAGGCTCGGCGGGACGCCCAGGTGTTTCACGCCCCAAGCGCACATGCCTTCCATCACCGGGATCAACTCGGCGCCGGCCTCGGTCAGAGAATAATCGACCCGCTGCGGCGCTTCGCCGCTCGCGCGGCGGCCGATGACGCCGTCATGCTCCAATTCGCGCAATTGGCTCGTCAGAACCTTTTCGCTGACGCCGGGCAACAGCGCCCTGAGCTCGGCGAAGCGATAGGACTGGAACGACAAATGCCAGACGATCAGCACTTTCCATTTCCCGGCCAGAACGTTCGACGTCGCCTGCACCGGACAGCCGAAATGGTTCTTCATCGCTGCGTCCCATGACTTACAATATTGTGCGTCCTTCTCACAATCTCGCTTCTCGACTAGCCTCTCCTCAGGCGCGGGCCGAGAGGCCGCAAGCCGCTTCAAATTTGAACGAGAAGTCGTCGGGAAAACGTCATTCATCCTACCACGGGGCAAGCAAATGGCAACGCATCTTACCCCTTCGCAGATGAAGCAGTTCGTTCGGGACCATTTCGAGGAGTTCGTCAACAAGAGGAACGCCGCCGTCATCCATAAGAACATGACGCCGGACTTTTACGATCACGACGGACCGGGCGGGAAACCGACCGGCGTCAAAGGCGATGAGGACATGATGCTCGGCCTCTACAAGCAGATGCCCGATTTGCGCCTGACGATCGAAGACATGATCGCGGAGGGCGACAAGGTAGTCTGCCGCAACATCTGGCGGTGGACGGGTCCTTCCGGCAAAAAGATGCAGTTCCACGGCTTCGTGCTTTGGCGTTTCGAGGGCGACAAGATCGCGGAGCGCTGGGCGACGGTGACGCCGCCGGCCGAAGGCGCAGGATGGACCGACGAGCGATAATCGACGCGAGCACGAGCATGAAAGGGCAGTCGGCAGTGGCCTCCCTCGACATTCAGCGGTTCGTCGCCAGCGAAGCGGGCGCATGGTCGAACGCCTATTTCGTTTCCGGCGTCTCCGAGGCGATCTTGTTCGATGCGCCGATGCTGCGCAGCGACGCCGGCAGGCTCGCCGACATGATCGATCGTTCCGGCAAGCGCCTCAAAGCCGTGTTCATCTCGCACGCCCATCCCGACCACTTTCTGGGGTCGGACTTGATCGCAGATCGCTTTCCGGCGGCGCGTTTCGTGAGCACGGCCAATGTCGTCGCCGACATCCAAACCGATGGCCCATGGATGTTTTCGATGCTTCAAGGCCGATTGGGCGCGGAAGGACCGCGGCGGCTCGTGACGCCGAAAATTGTCGATGGAGACACGCTCGAAATCGACGCGGCCGCTCTCGATATCGCCGAGTTCGGCGAGGGCGAGGCGAAGCATATCGCGACGATACGCATCCCCGGGCAGAAGGCGCTGCTCTGCGCCGACCTCGTCTATCACGGCACGCATCTCTACCTGCAGGAGCGCCATATCGAAAGCTGGTGTTCGCGGCTGGACGAGCTCGAGGCTTTTTCAAAAGATCGCGTCGTGACGTTCTATCCGGGTCACGGCGACCCAGCCGGCCCTGAACTCATCGCGCAGACGCGAGCCTATCTGCAGGCCTTCGCCGCCGCCATTCGGGAAGGCGACGCCAAATTCGTCGAGCAACGCATGCTCAGCCTTTATCTGAACCATCACGCGCGACAGTTCCTGACGGCTTTCAGCATCCCGGCCTATTTTCCCGCCGCGGCGCGGCCGTAACAAGCCGAGCGCTCCAGGCGAACGCCTCGCGAACGATCAGGCGTCGCTCCTCCGCAAGGCCTCCGGCCCCAAATCCGCCAGCCGCGGATACCCGTCCACCGCCATCAGCAAGTCGGCTTCCGCCAGCAGGCATCGCAGCACATGGACGATCCCGTCGACGCCGTCGAGCGCCAACCCGTAGGCGTAAGGCCTTCCCACGCCCGCCGCCTTGGCGCCGAGCGCCATCGCCTTGATCATGTCCGTACCTGACCTTATCCCAGAATCAAAGATCACCGGCGTAGTCCCGGCCACTTTAACCACATCCGGCAGCATGTCGATCGCGGCCAACCCGCTATTCGCCTGCCTGCCGCCATGGTTCGAGCAATAGATCGCGTCGGCGCCGCCATCGATGGCGCGGCGCGCGTCGTCGGGATGGCAGACGCCTTTCAAGATCAGCGGCAGCTTGGTCAGCGAGCGCAGCCAGGGCAGATCGGCCCAGGTCAGGACTTTGCCGAACATGCTCGCCCATTGCATCACCGCGGAAGCGCCGTCCTCCTCCGGCGGGCGCTTGAGCGTCGAGCGGAAGACGGGATCGGAAAAGTAGTTGGCCAGGCAGTGGCCGCGAAGCTGCGGAAAATTGCCGTCGTTGAGATCGCGCGGCCGCCAGCCTGTGACCCAAGTGTCGAGCGTCACGACGAGCGCCTTGAAGCCCGCGGCCTCGGCGCGGCGCACCAGGCTTTCGGCGACGCCGACATGCTTCGGCGTGTAGAGTTGGAAGAAACCCGGCGCGCTTTTCAGCTCCTTGGCGACTTCCTCCATCGGATCATTCGACAGAGTCGAGGCGACCATCGGAACCCCGGTCCGCGCCGCCGCCTTCGCCGTTGCGATATCGCCATGGCCGTCCTGGCTGCAAAGACCGATTACGCCGATCGGCGCCATCAGCAAAGGCGACGCCAGCTTCAGGCCGAACAACTCGATCGAGAGGTCGCGCTCGGATGTATCGACCATCATGCGCGGGATCAGCCCCCAGCGCGCGAAAGCGGCGGCGTTGAGGCTCTGCGTATGCTCGTCGCCGCAGCCCCCTTGTACGTAGGAGAGCACGCTGGCCGGCATCGCCTCGGCGGCTTTCGCTTCCAGCGAGCGGAAATCGACGGGAAGCTTCGGCTTCTGGCCGTAGAGGCCCTTGAGGTAAATCTCGTTCTGGTAATCGCCATAGGCCGGCACGGCGTCCCCCCTTACATTTCCTCGCCCGCGAAGCGAGAGGATAGGCTGCTACCGCGCGCAGCCTTGCGTTTTGTCGCCGGCGCGGGCGAGCGGCTTGCCGTTGACGAAAACGGTCGACGAGCCCGTGACGACCGCGCCGCCGCAGCCGACGCGGCCGCCGACCATCGCCGCCGGCTCGCCGTTGATGAAGACGTTGGATGAGCCCTGAACGATCGGCGCGCCGCCGGTCGTCGCGTCGCCTTGCCGGCCGGCCGCGGCGCCGCCGACCGAGACGTCCGGGCTGCCTCGAGTAACCGTCGCGCCATCACCCGGGGCCCGATTTTGAGCGCACGCTCCGCCGTGAAAACACAAGGCGACAGCGACGAAGAACGGGAGCGCGCAGCGTCGCATGCGCCTACGTTTCCCATGGATTGAGAAGACCGACGTTCGGATGCACAAAGTCGCGGGTATTTCGCGTCGCCAGCGTCAGCGCGTGTATGGCCGCGGTTGCGGCAATAACAGAATCGAGCGGATCGACAATTCGTCCCATCAAAGCTGACGCTCCGCGAATTCTGCCTGCGGTCTCTGCGATCTTGTCGTCGACGACGATGAGGCGGTCGACGAACGCTTCCTTGATCGAATCAAGCCAGGTCTCAAGTCGCACGCGGCGCGTCACATCGGCCAGCCCCGTTAGACCGAAGGCGAATTCGTGCAACGATACGACGCTGAGCCACATTTCGTCGGGCCGCGCCAGGAAGGCCTCGACCTTGCTCGAAGGCTTGGCTCTCGCAGCTTCGGAGAGAACGTTGGTGTCGAGTAGAAATCCTCGCATCAGCGCTACAGATCATTGCTCGGCGAAGGGGTCGCCGCGATGATCGGCTCTGCTTGGCAGTTCGATGTCCGCGCCGCGCGGGGCTGTTTCAAGGAGGAATTGACCGAGATGTCTTCTTGGTCGAAGACGTTCGTAGTCGTCCGCTGAGACCACGACGCATGGGTCTTGAGCCCCTATCGTCTGCGGCTTTCCCTCGCGCGCCAGCCGGAGAATTTCCGATAGTCTCGCTTTCGCGTCCGGCACCGTCCAGGCGGCTTCTTGCTCCCGTTGGAGCGTAATGAAACCTCGGCTGATGTCCAATAGAACGTCGTCCAAAGCCGTCGCCTCCGAAAATCCTGCAGCTACGACAGCCGCGACATAATCGCCGACCGCCATGCCGTCCGTGTAGAATTTGAAACGCTTTGCCGTCGCGCCGTGTTTGGGATTGTCGCGAACGAGCTTGCGGATCTTGGCGGTTCGGTCGATGCCGCGACGATCGTCCTCAAGGTAGGTCGGCTTGCCGCTGACGTCGTTCGCCGTCCAACGCGCCCGAGCGGCTGCGCCGGAGCCCGCTTTCCTCGGTCTAGTCATGGTGGAGACTAGACTACCCTAGTCCAGGGTTTCCAACAATCTTATCGGCCGCCGCCCGCCCTACTCCGCCGCCGGGCGCATTTCCCCTGGCGCGCCTTCCACCAGATGCGGCCGTCCCGCGGCGCGCGCCGCCGCCGCCGCCGCGCGATGGTCGCGGGCGACGAACGTGTAGACCGCGGGCGTCACGAACAGCGTGAACAGCGTGCCGATCGCCATGCCGGCGAAGATGGTGAGGCCGATTTCGAACCGGCTTTTGGCGCCCGCGCCGGAAGCGAAAATGAGCGGCAGCATGCCGACGACCATGGCCGCCGTGGTCATGAGAATCGGGCGCAAACGCACGCCGGCGGCATGCTCGATCGCCTCGCGCCGGCTCATCCCCTCTTCCTCCTGCATCCGATTGGCGAATTCGACCATCAAGATGCCGTGCTTGGAGATGAGGCCGATCAGAGTGACGAGGCCGATCTGCGAATAGATGTTGATGCTCGTCGCGCCCATGACGCTGCCGATGTTGAGCGGCAGGAGCGCGCCGAACATCGCGGTCGGCAGCGCGATCAGGATGATGAGCGGATCGCGGAAGCTCTCGAACTGACCCGCCAGCACCAGGTAAATGACGATCAGCGCGAACACGAAGGCGTAGACGAGGACATTGCCTTCCTGCTCGTATTGCCGGCTGTCGCCCTG
This sequence comes from Alphaproteobacteria bacterium, assembly GCA_021325385.1. Classification (GTDB taxonomy): domain Bacteria; phylum Pseudomonadota; class Alphaproteobacteria; order Rhizobiales; family Beijerinckiaceae; genus Roseiarcus. The sequence goes on along the minus strand of JAJPHH010000153.1, from coordinate 14,735 downwards.
GAAATCGTAAGTGAAGCCCTCCGGGAAAATCTCGGCGGATTTGGCTTTGAGGAAGTCCAACGCTTCGCCGAGCGTATGGCCCGGGAACGGCACGCCGGAAAGCGTCGCCGAATTCAACTGCTGGAAGCTGGTCAGCGCGTTAGGCTGGACGTTTTGGGTGACGGTCGCGATGGTCGACAGCGGCACGAGCTCGCCATTGCTGGCGCGCACCTCGTAGCGCATCAGCCAATCAGGCGTCATGCGGTATTCGCGCGGCGCTTGCGGGATGACTTCGTAGCTGCGGCCGTAAAGGTTGAATCGGTTGACGTAGTTGCCGCCCAGAATCGTCGACAGAGCCGTGCCGACGTCCTGCATGTTGACGCCGATCCGGTTGGCCTTGTCGAAATCGATCTTGAATTGATATTGCGGCGTATCGAACTTCAAGTCCGTGTCGGTGAACAGGAACAGCCCGCTGTCTCGCGCCGCTTTCTGCATTTGCTCCGCCACATTGGCGAGCGTCTCGAAATCGCCGGTCGTGCGGATGACGAATTGCATCGGCGGCCCGCCCGTCGAGCCGGGCAGAGCCGGCGGCGCGAAGGCGAGGAATTGCGCGCCCGGTATTTGTTGCAGCAGAGGTTGCAACAGGCCGATCAGTTGCTTGGTCGAGCGCTCGCGCTGATCCCACGGCTTGAACAGAATGCCGGTAAAGGCCTGGCGCACGCCGTTGAAGCCGTTGATGACGAAGAGATGGGCGAATTCCGGAATCTGCTTGAGCTTGTCGTAAAGCGCATCGGTCGCGTGCTCGAGATAGTCGAGGTTAGCCGATTGCGGCACCTTGACCAGCGCGAGCGCGATGCCCTGGTCCTCTTCCGGCGCCAGCTCTTTCGGCGTCGAGACGTACATGATGCCGTCGAGGACCAAGACGCCGGCCAGGATGAGAATGGTCAGCGGGCGGAAATTGAGCGTGCTCGCCAGGCGGCGCTCGTAAGCGCGCCTCAGCCGTTCGAATATTCCGTCCAGAAGCCGGGTCAGCCAGCCGTCGCCGGAATGCGATTTCAGCAATTTCGAGCACATCATCGGCGACAGGGTCAGCGCAATGAAGCCGGAGACGATCACCGAGCCGGCCAGCGTGAAGGCGAATTCCCGGAACAGCGCGCCGGTGACGCCGGAGACGAAGCCGATCGGCGCGTAGACAGCGGCGAGCGTGATCGTCATCGCGATGACCGGCAGCGCAATTTCGCGCGCGCCCTTCAGCGCCGCGTCGAACGGCGACATGCCCTCTTCGATGTGGCGATGAATGTTCTCGACCACGACGATCGCGTCGTCGACGACCAAGCCGATGCCGAGGACCAGCGCCAGCAGCGTCAACAGGTTGATCGAATAGCCCAGCGCCAACAGCGCGATCATCACGCCGATCAGCGATAGCGGGATAGTCACGATCGGAATGACCGTCGAGCGCAGATTGCCGAGGAACAGGAAAATGACGATGATGACGATGCCGGCCGCCTCGGCCAGGGTCTTGCCCACCTCCCAGATCGAGGCGCGGATGAATTCGGTCGCGTCATAGGCGATCGCGCCTTTCAAGCCCGCCGGCAATTGCTTCTGAATGTCGGGAAAGGCCGCACGAACGTCGTTGATGACGGTGAGCGGGTTGGCGTCCGGCGTCGCGTAGACGCCGATGAACACAGCCTTCAGCCCATCGAACACGGCCGACGAATTGGAGTTTTCCGGGCCGAGCTCGATCGTCGCGATATTGCCGAGGCGGATCAGCGCGTCGCCGCGCGCCGCGACGATGAGCTGGCCGAAGGCCTGGGCGTTATCGAGCGAGGTCAATGCATCGACGCTGACCTGGGTGTAGTCGCTCTTGATCTCGCCAGCCGCGGTGGTGAAATTGTTGGCGGCGAGCGCGCGCGAGACGTCGGCCGGGGTGACGCCCAGAGCCGCCATTTTCACCGGATCGAGCCAGATGCGCATGGCGAAAGTCTGGCCGCCGAGAATCTGCGCTTGCGCGACGCCGTTGATCGTCTGCAGCCGCGGCTGCACGACGCGCGAGAGGTAATCGGTGATCTGGGCGCCGGTCATGACCTTCGAATTGAAGGACATGTACATCAGCGCATAACCTTGCCCGGTCTGCTTGACCACGACCGGATCGTTGGAGTCGCGCGGCAGGACGCTGCGCACCTGATTGGTCTTGGCGAGAACGTCGGCGACGGCGCGGTCTGGATTGGCGTCGAGCCGCAAGTTCAACGTGATCGTCGAGACGTTCTGCTGCGAGGTCGAGACCAGCGTGTCGATGCCTTCGGTGCTCGCCACCGCCTGTTCGATCGGCGTGGTGATGAAGCCCTTGATCAGGTCGGCGTTGGCGCCGGGATAGGTCGTGGTGATGGTAATGGTGGTGTTCGACATGGCCGGGAATTGCCGGACCTGGAGCTTGAACAGCGCCATCACGCCGACAAGCAGCACGAGCAGGCTGACCACGGTCGAAAGGACCGGCCGCCGAATGAAGAGATCCGTGAAGCTCGCCACGAGCGCCCCTTATCCTTAAGGCTTCGGCAATTCGGCCCGCGGCGGCAGCGCGCCGGGATTATCGATCGTCACTGGGAAATTCGGCTGCAACTTGATTTGGCCGGACGTGACGACCATCTCGCCTTCTTTCAGACCGTCGAGGACGGCGACGCGCTCGCCGCGCGTCGCGCCGACGCGGACGAAGCGGCGCTCGACAATGAGGTTGTCGTGACCTTTCTCCGCCGCCTGCGCCTCGCCTTCCTTCGGCGGCGCCGGCTTAACGACAAAGACATTGTCGCCGTAAAGCGAATAGATGATCGCCGTGCGCGGCACGGTGAGCACGTCGCTTGGCTGCCCCGAGGCGATGTCGATCTGCGCAAACATTCCGGGCAGGAGCTTGTGTTTCGGATTCGGGAATTCGGCGCGCACCAGCACGTTGCGCGTATCTTGGCTGACGCGCGCGTCGATCGCCGAAATCTTGCCGGCGAAGGTCTGGCCGGGCAGCGCGTCGACGGTCAGGCGCGCCTCCTGCCCGATCGCCAAGGTGCGCAGCGATTGCTCCGGCGTCGAGAAGTCGACATAGATCGGATCGAGCTGCTGCAGCGTGACCATGCTGAAGCCGACCGCGACGTACTGGCCGACATCGACCTTGCTGATGCCGAGGCGGCCGGCGAAAGGCGCGACGATCTTCTTCTGCGCGATGATAGCTTTTGTACGCTCGACGCTCGCCGCAGCCGAATCGCGCGTCGCCAGAGCGGCGTCGAGCTGGGCCTTGGCCGTGTTGCCGCCGATCATGAGCTGCTGCTGACGCTCGAGCGAGACTTCGGCGTTCTTGAGCTGCGCCATGCCGTTCTTGAGATCGGCTTGGTCGACCGAATCGTCAATATCGACCAATGGCGCGCCAGCCTCGACGTCCTGACCGGACTTGAAATGAACCGCCGCGACGATCCCCGCCACCTGCGGCGCGACGTCGATGCCCTGATAGGCGTGCAGCGTGCCGATCGCCGGCAGCGACGGCGGCCATGTCTCTTTGGCGACTTTCTCGGCGGTGACCGCGGTCGGCTTCGGCGTGAAAGCGGCGGCGATGAAACCCTTCACCATCTGCGGCTTGATGAAGAACTGAAAGTAGCAAAGGCCGCCGGAAAGGCCGGCCAAGACGACGAAGGTCAGCCCGAAGACGACCACTCTGCGCGCGCGCAGAGGCAGCAGGCGAAGAATAAGGAACAGCGCGGCGAGACCGGCGACCGCAAAGAAAACGCCCGACGGGACCGGAATCTTGACGAAGCCCGCGACTTCGCTCGCCCCTGCCGCGGCCGCCAGCGCGATTAGCGCAAGAAGAAACCAATTCATGCGACGGCGGTCCCTTTCATTCTGGCGAGCGCGCGTCGCGCTTCAATTTTATGTGAATTGCCGCGCGCTCATATAGTGTGCGCGTCGCAAGATCGACAAGAGGCGCGTGGAAGGATTTGGCGCCTGTGGGAACAATGTCGCGCTGCACTTACCCTTGATCGAGGCTCGTCCTTATGACGAACGTCCCTGTCAGTTTGCGACAGCAGGCGAATAAATCTTTTGCATCCGCCCGGCCCGCCAGAGCGCGTTGACCGCCGGCGCCGAACCGCTCACAGTCGCGCCATACTCGATTCAGGATCGATCAAGCCATGGCCTCGAGCGCCTCGACCGACGCGCGTCTCGTCATTCCCGATCTCGCCGGCAAGGCGGTGCTGATCACCGGAGCTTCGACTGGCATCGGCGCGGCTTTGGCGCGCGGCTTCGCCGCCCAACGCGCGCGCGTCGCCATCCACTATCATTCGAGCGAAAAAGAGGCCGAGGCGGTGGCGAAGCAGATCGGCGGCCCCGGGCCGGACGTGCTGCTGGTCAGAGCCGACAGCAGCGATCCCGAGCAATGCGCCGCGATCGTCGAAAAGAGTGCGGCGCATTTCGGGCGGCTCGACGGGCTCATCAACAATGCCGGCTTGATGCTCGGCCGCGTCAATTCGCTCGAGGCGAGCGACGAGCATTTCTCGCGGGTGCTGGACCTCAACGCGCGCTCGGTCTGGGCGACGACAAAAGCCGCCGCGCCCTGGCTCGCCAAGCAAGGCGGCTTCGTCATCAACACGACGTCGATCGCCGCGCGCAATGGCGGCGCGGGCGGCGCTATCCTTTACGCCGCCGCCAAGGGCTTCGTCTCGACGCTGACCCGCGGGCAAGCCAAGGAGCTGATCGGCAAGGGCGTCAGGGTCAACGGCGTCGCGCCGGGGGTGATCGCGACCCCCTTCCACGAGCGCTACACGAGCCCGGCGCAATTGGAGGCGATCCGCCTGTCCATTCCCGCCCAGCGCCTCGGCTCGGCCGAGGACTGCGTCGGCGCCTACCTGTTCCTCGCCTCGGAGATGCTGAGCGGCTATGTCGTCGGCCAGATTATCGAGGTCAATGGCGGGCAGTTGACGCCATAGCGGAACAAGACAGTCTCGGCCGCTGTCATTCCCGCGAAAGCGGGAATCAAGGAGAACCACCGGATTCGAATTCTGGCTTTATCTGGATTCCCGCTTGCGCGGGAATGACAATCCGGGAATGACAATAGAGGGAGCCTACAAACGAAAACGCCGCCCCGGGGGCGTCTTGGTTTCGAAACCCTTAACCGCTACTGCCGGTATTGCTGCAAGCGCGTCGTGCGCAGGCCGGCGAGGCCGTGCTGGTCGATCGAGGACTGCCAGCTCAAAAATTCGTCGACCGTCAGCGTGTAGCGGCTGCAGGCGTCTTCGAGCGAGAGCAGCCCGCCGCGCACCGCGGCCACGACTTCCGCCTTGCGGCGAATGACCCAACGCTTGGTCGTGGGCGGCGGCAGATCGGCGATGGTCAGCGGACTGCCATCCGGGCCGATGACATATTTCACCCGCGGGCGCAGCGCGTCACTCATCTCCACTCTCACACAAGCTACAAGACGTAACGTCGGCCGAATGTAACGAGGCTCGCTTAAGATTTGCCTAAGCCAATCGGTTGGATTTCCTTTCGAAATTGTCTCAAAACGCGCTGAAATCTTGAGATTTTCTTAGCGCGCCGCTCCGTTCTCGCCGTCTCTCGTCGCCGCGTCGGCGCGATCCAGGAGAGGCCCCGAATCCGGCGCCTTTGCGGATTCCTGCTTGCGCGCGAAGGACTTAGAGAGCCAGGACGGCGCCGCGCGACAGCCCCTCCGGCCTATTATTCCTTGCAACGGCGCTGAAAATGCCCATTTTGGCCGGCAAGGCTTCAATCCATGATCGCAGCTCTCGCGCTCGACGCCGCCGCGGAGGCGGCCCCGCTCAACAGCCTCGGCCTGCCCAAGCGGCCGGCGGAGACGCGCGTCGTCGTCGCCATGTCCGGCGGGGTCGATTCGTCGGTCGTCGCGGCCATGCTGGCCGGCGAGGGCTACGACGTCGTCGGCGTCACCCTCCAACTCTACGACCATGGCGCGGCGACTCACCGCAAGGGCGCCTGCTGCGCCGGCCAGGACATCCACGACGCCCGCGACGTCGCCGCCCGGTTGGGAATCCCTCACTATGTGCTCGATTACGAGGCGCGCTTCCGGGAGCGGGTGATCGAGCCGTTCGCCGAGAGCTACATCGCCGGCGAGACGCCGATTCCCTGCGTCGCCTGCAACCAGAAGATCAAGTTCGCCGACCTGTTCGAGACGGCCAGGGATCTCGGCGCCGACGTGCTGGCCACCGGCCATTACGTTGTCTCCAAGCCGGACGGCGCCGGCGGAAGGGCGCTCTACCGCGCCGCCGATCCGGACCGCGACCAGAGCTATTTCCTCTTCGCCACGACGCGCGAGCAGCTCGCCATGCTGCGCTTCCCGCTTGGCGCCCTGCCCAAGGCCAAGGTGCGCGAGCTCGCTCGCGCCGAAGGGCTGATCGTCGCGGAGAAGGCCGACAGCCAGGATATTTGCTTCGTGCCCTCCGGCCATTACAGCCAGATGATCGAGCGTCTCCGGCCCGAAGCGGCGACGCCCGGCGAGATCGTCCATGTCGACGGCCGCACGCTTGGCCGCCATGCCGGCATCATCCACTACACGATCGGCCAGCGCCGCGGTCTCGGGATTGCTTCCGGCGCGCCGCTCTATGTCGTCGCGCTCGACGCGGCGCGAGCGCGGGTCGTGGTCGGCCCGCGCGAAAAGCTGGAGAAGCGCCGCATCGGCTTGCGCGACATCAATTGGCTTGGCGACGGCGCGCTCTCCGACTTGCCGGCGGAGGGCCTCGAAATCGCCGCCCGCGTCCGCTCGACCCGCGAGCCGGTCCCGGCGCGGCTGCTGCCGAGCGGCGAGGTGGAGCTGTACGATCCGGAGACCGGCGTCTCGCCCGGCCAGGCCTGCGTGTTCTACGCCTCGCGCGACCCGCAGGCGCGGGTGCTGGGCGGGGGGTTCATCCGGGCGTGAGACGAGACCCGCCCCTTCTCCCCTTGCGGGAGAAGGTGGCCCGAAGGGCCGGATGAGGGGTAGCGCGAAGCGCGGCTTTGTACTTCTCCGCACCCGCTGCCTTGACGAATATTCTTCCAGGCATTCGCGCTCGCCTGCGCCCCCATGCCGTCTCGCTTCGCTCGACGACCCCTCATCCGGCCGGCTTCGCCGGCGACCTTCTCCCGCAAGGGGAGAAGGGGAGCGGGCAGTTCTTACTTAGGCCTTTTTTAATGAAAACAGTTTGCTTGGACGCAGAAGCTTTCGTAGGTGATCTAGATCGTCGTAATCAAGCTGCAGGAGATTCACGCCGCCTGCGGCGTGTAGCGCAGCGCGAGGAGCTGCGATCTCGGACACGGGGCGATTGCATAGGCGCGGCCCTGATCGTCTGCGAACTCGACCAACACGGTTCGCTCGTCAAGCGACTCTACGACCGTGCCCACTTGGCCACGCGCCAAACCTTCCGCCGGAAGGTCGCCAAGCAGCGCCATCACATCGAGGAGGGGTGATTTATTCGTTTCCTTCAGTGCGCTCATCACAATACCCAGCAAGTAACGAATCTCGGCGCATTCTCTCCGATCCGAATGATCCAAATCGTTCTTACCACGATATTTCTGCCGTGTCGCGAGACCGGCGCGTCGACCCGCCAGCGCGTCCCGAAGGCGTCTGACCCAAGTTCGATCGCCTCAGCGCCTTTCATCGCGGCTAACAAAGAACTCCTAAGCTAGGCGGCGTCGCTGCGAGTGACGCCAAGCGATTCCCGAAATACCCTTGCTTTATGCCGGCCGCGTGAGTCCTGCGGATTGAGGCAGTAATCCTCAAGCTTCAGCATGTCGAGGGTTGCCTGTTCGCGGTTCGGAAGGCGCGCCAGAATAGCATTTTACGAACGCCAGTGGGGGCCGCAAGCGCGATGCGCCTCAGCGGAACACGCCTATCAACCGCAAAGCGGAAGCCCATGAACACAATCTCGCCCGCCGAAATCATCCAATTCTGGCGCGAAGCCGGCCCGGATAAATGGTTCGCCGCGAATGACGCCTTCGACCGCGAGATCAGGGCGCGGTTCCTTGCGGCGCACGAAGCAGCGGCGCGCGGCGAGCTCGCCGCGTGGGAGGAGAAACCCGAAGACGCGCTGGCGCTGCTGATCCTGCTCGACCAGTTCCCGCGCAACATCTTCCGCCGCAGCGCCCACGCTTTCGCCACCGATCCGCTCGCGCGGCGCGCCGCTGAACAGGCGCTCGCGCGCGGCTTCGACCGAGCGGTCGATAAGGACCTGCGGCTGTTCTTTTACCTGCCCTTCATGCATTCCGAAGCGCTCGCCGATCAGGATCGCTCCTTGCGGCTCCTCGAGGCGCTGGGCGACGCCGAGCAAAAGAAATATGCGGTCATCCATCGCGACATCATCGCGCGGTTCGGACGTTTCCCGCATCGCAATCGCGTCCTTGGTCGCATCACGACGCCGGAAGAGAAAAGGTTTTTGGATGAAGGCGGGTTTGCAGGATGAGGCGCGTCTTCCCCTCTCCCGAAGGAGGGGCGGCGGTCATCAAACGTACTTTTCCGCCTTGTCATACGCCGCGCCGATCCTCTCGAACCTTTTCTCGATCATCTTTCGCATCGCCGGATGCGTGAAAATATAAAGATCGCCGTCCTTGATCCCTTGCAAAGTACGCGCCGCGACCTCCGCCGGCTCGACGCCGGTCGCCACCGCCTGTGCGGCCATCGCGGCGCGTTCGGCGGCCGCTTGCGACAGCGCGGCGTGCGCTGCGGCGGCGAGATCGGGCGGCTGGTTGCGCTCGCTTCGCGCAATCCCGGTCCTGGCGAAGCCCGGGCACAGGACGCTGACGCCGATCTTGGTCTCGCGCAGTTCGTACGACAGCGACTCGGAGACCGCGATCACCGCTGACTTGCTGGCGCTGTAGGGCGCGCCATAGGGCTGGCCGAGCAGGCCGGCCATGGAGGCGGTGTTGACGAACCAGCCGCCCTGTCCGTGGGCGCGCATATGCGGCAGGAAGACCGCAATCCCGTGCACGACGCCCATCAAGTTGACCCCCATCACCCAATCCCAATGGCGCTCGGAAAATTCCTCAACGCCGCCCGAGCCGCCGCCGACCCCGGCGTTGTTGCAGACGAGATGCACGGCGCGGAAGGCGGCGATCGCTTCGTCCGCCGCCTTCTGCACCGAGGCGCGCTGTGCGACGTCGCAGACCGCGCCGCGGACGGCGCCGAACGGCCTCAGCGCCTCGACGGCGCGCTCTAGCGGCGCCGCCTCGATATCCGCAAGAAAGACGCTCATGCCTTCGGCAAGAAACAGTTTGGCGAATTCGAAGCCGAACCCGCTCGCGCCGCCGGTGACGAAAGCGGTCTTGCCCCTCAAGTCGCGCATGGGCGCGCCTCCCGTGACGGAACTCGCGGAATCGTGAGCCATTTTTGCGCCATGGACAAGGCTGCGACTGCGGCCTCGTTTGCCCTGAGCGCACGACGGGTCTAAACCTCGCGTCAAACCGAATCCAATGGGAACGCGCTCCTGTCCCGCCGCGAGAAGCGGGCGGGCGCCTGAAAGCATTTGTTCAAAGACCACGACCTGACTTCGCTCGCCGCGAAGCCGTCGCCTTGGCCGGTAAGCGGCCCCATGGCCGCCCTCCCCGCGGCGCACGAACGCCGCCGGCGCCGCTTCGCGATCGCGATGATGTGCGCGACGATGGTTTGCTTCTCGGGCCACGACTCGAGCGCGAAATGGCTGGCTCAGTCGCTGCCGACCATCGAGATCGTCTGGGCGCGCTATGTCGCCGCCGCGGTTTTCGGCCTTATCCTGGTGCGGCCAATCAAGCGCCCCGGCCTCTTGCGCTCGCGCCGCCCGCATCTCCAGGCCTGGCGCTCGCTGATGTTGCTCGGCTCCACCATGGCCAATCTCGTCGCGATCCGGCATCTGCAATTGGCGGAGACCGCGACCATCTCGTTTCTGCAACCGCTCCTCGTCGCGCTGGTCGCGGGACCGCTGCTCGGCGAATGGGTCGGCCCGGCGCGGATGGCGGCGATCGGCTTCGGCCTGGTCGGCGTCTTCGTCGCCATGGCGCCCGGGACCCACGCCTTTCAGCCGGTCGCGCTCGTCGCGATCGGCGGCGTCGTCTGCAACACGTTCTACGCGATCTTGACCCGCGTGCTCGCCGCGCATGACGCGGCCGAGACGACCTTGTTCTTCACGCCGCTCGCCGGCGTCGCGCTGCTGACGCCGCTCCTGCCCTTCGTCTGGGTTGCGCCGTCCACTCTGTTCGTTTCGAGCGTCGTCCTGATGATGGCGATCTGCGCCACCGCCGGCCACGGCCTGTTGATCGTTGCCCATCAACGCGCGCCGGCGCCGATCCTCGCGCCTTTCGCCTATACCCAGCTCTTTTGGATGATCATCGCCGGCCTGATCGTCTTCGGCGACCGCCCGCCGCCGACCGTGGTGGTCGGCGCGGCGATCGTCGTCGCCTGCGGCCTGTTCCTGGTCTGGCGCGAGAAAGGCGGCGCCAAGCCGACGCCCGTCGATGCAATCGACGCGCCCTGAGTCGCGCCGTCGCCGCAGCCTTCGAGCCGCGCGCCGCGCGCCCTACCGCCTCTCGTAAGTCACGAAGGCGAAGTCTGCCTCGTCGCGCTCGCCTCGCAGTCCTGCCTTCCGCTCTGTCTCTCGCCAAAGGTTCGGATCAATTCTTGGAAACGTCGCATCGCCCTCCGGCGCAAGGTCGACCTCGGTCAGGTACAGCCGATCGGCGCGCCCGATCGTCTGGGCGTAAATCTCGCCGCCGCCCGCGCTGACGATCTCGACGTCCGGTCTGGCCAATCGCTTCGCCAGGTCGAGAGCGGCTTCAACGCCGCGGACGACATGCGCGCCTTCGGCCGCGTAGCGAGGATTCCGCGTCACTATGATCGTCTGCCGGCCCGGCAGCGGCTTGCCGATCGACTCGTAGGTCTTCCGTCCGATGATCACGGGCTTGCCCATGGTCAGAGCGCGAAAATGTTTCATATCCGTCGGCAGCCGCCACAACAGCTTGTCGCCGCGCCCGATCACCCCGTTCCGCGCGACCGCGGCGATCAGCGACAGCGTCATACGGCGACCGGCGCCTTGATCGCCGGCCAGGGATCATACCCTTCGAACTCGATGTCGTCGTAGGCGATGTCGAACAGCGACTTGCCGGCGGCGTTCAGCTTCAGCCTGGGCAGCGGCCGCGGCTCGCGCCCGAGTTGCTCGCGCGCTTGGTCGAGATGATTGAGGTACAAATGCGCGTCGCCGAACGTATGCACGAACTCGCCGACGCCGAGGCCGGAGGCGGCGGCGATCATATGCGTCAGCAGCGCGTAGCTGGCGATGTTGAACGGCACGCCGAGGAAGATGTCGGCCGAGCGCTGGTAGAGCTGGCAGGAGAGCTTGCCGTCGGCGACATAGAACTGGAACAGGCAATGGCAGGGCGCGAGCTTCATCTTTTCGATGTCGGCGACGTTCCAGGCCGAGACGATCAGGCGGCGCGAATTCGGGTTGCGCCTGATCTCGTCGAGCACCCAGGAAATCTGGTCAAAGACCTTGCCGTCCGGCCCCTGCCAGGCGCGCCATTGCTTGCCATAGACCGGGCCGAGATCGCCGTTCTCCTCGGCCCATTCATCCCAGATGCCGACGCCGCGTTCTTTCAGGTAGGCGATATTGGTGTCGCCCTTGAGGAACCACAGAAGCTCATGGACGACCGACTTGCGGTGCACGCGCTTCGTGGTGACCAGCGGAAAACCGTCGTTGAGATCGAAGCGGAGCTGCCGGCCGAACAGCGACTTGACGCCGACGCCGGTGCGGTCGCCTTTAACGACGCCCTTGTCCAGGGCTTCAGCGAGGAGGTCGAGATAAGCGCGCATTTCACGGCCGCGAACGGTGAGAGAAGCCTGCCTTTTTACCCGATTCGCGCCGGCGACGCTCGCGCCTTGATGGGGGCGTGAAGATGGAGGAAAACGCGTCGACTGAGCCGGTCAGATGATGAAGCTGTTTCAGGTTATCGTCGCCGCCGTCCCGTTATCGTTCGTGGCCGGGCGATCGGCGTTTCCGCATGATCTTTATACTGGCGTCCGCGGCGAGAACGGCCAGGTCTGTTGCAGCGACCACGATTGTTCGGCGACGATCTACCGCGAGATCGGCAATACCTTTGAATTCTTGACCCGCGAGAACCACTGGGTCGCGATTCCGAAACGGCGCATCATCTTCTTACCGATTGCCGGCGACCCGCCGAGCAATGTCGAGCATCGCGCGCATCTCTGCTACTCGATCCCTGGGCCGGGCTATGCGTGGGCCCAGCCGGACGGCGAATTCTTTTTCCGTTCCGACGACGGCGCCGAAACGATCAACCTCTACTGCGCCTTCATTCCGCCGGGCGGCGTGTAGCTCGTCGCGCTCGGCGTGGGACGTTTCGCTACCCCGTCCTGCGCGGTCAAGGGCGGTTGGTTCGACGCCGCAGGCGATCAATCGCCTGACGAAGACAGCTGGCGCCGCCATAAACATCGCGGGCCGCCCGCTCGGACGAGGGACGGCCCGCGCAATGGCTCGACCGATCACGCCTGAGGCTGCGGACCTGGCTGCTCCGGCGGGCGGTTGCGGCGCTCGTTCATGAACTGATCGAACTCGGAGCGGTCCTTGGCGAAGCGCAGGCGCTCGAGGAATTCCTTGAATTCGCGCTGCTCTTCTTCGAGGCGCTTGAGGGTCTCCGAGCGATATTCGTCAAAGGCTCGGTTGCCGCTCGACGCCGTCGCCGGACGCCACCAGTCGCCGTGACTTTTGAAGCGCTCCATCCTGGCGCGCACGCGGTCCATCTTCTCCTGCATGCGGGCCATCTTGCGGTCCCATCTCTGTTCCCATCGGTCCATGTTGTGATCCCAATTGTGTTCCCAGTCGCACATCAATCCACTCCCAGCAAAGCTCGGGCGACGCCAAGGGCCAAACCGCCCGCGCGCGATCAGGAAGCCGAGGATGATGAGCCCGATCGGCCACCACCATACGAAGCCCAGGATCATCAGAATGACAGTCATCGCGCCACCTCAAGTGTGAATGTAAATAACATTTACATCAGCTTCGGCCCTTGTCAAGCGTCCGGGGGTTTCGTGTCATTCCCGCGCAAGCGGGAATCCAGACGGCGCCAGCTTTCCAAGCGCCGAGGCTCCCTGGATTCCCGCTTACGCGGAAATGGCGCCAGCGGCCGCCCCGGCCGCGGCAACCGCGCTCGCCCGAGAGCGCGGCTACACACGGCTAGCCGGAGCGGCCGAATTTTGTCTCTGAAAGGCCGAGGCCGCGCAAATAGATCAGCATCTGCGCCTCCAGCAGCTCCTCCGCCGACATCGGCAAGGCGCGGCGCGCTGAATCGCCGCGGCCGAACAACGAAGCGATTCCATGGGTCATGGCCCAAATGTGCAGGGCGACCATCAAGGCGGGAGGCCTCGCGCCTGGCGGCGCCTGCGCGCTGAGTTTCTCCGCGGCTTGGCGCAAAACGGCGAAGGCGCGATCGCTCGCCTCTCGCAGCTCCGGATTTGAGCCGAGCGGAACGCCGCCTTCGAACATCGCCGAATAGAGAGCCGGCTCGCCGCGCGCAAATTCAAGATAGGCCCTGCCCAGGCGGTCAAAGGCGGCTGACGTGTCCGGGCGCCCGCCGTCCCAGGCCTTCGCCAGCGCGGCCTCGAACTGGCGGAAGCCGCGCAGGGCGACATTGGCCAGGAGCTCGTCGCGATCGCGAAAATGCCGGTAGGGCGCGGCCGGGCTGACCCCGGCCCAGCGCGCGGCTTCAGCAAAAGTGAAGCCGGCTGGTCCCTTCTGAGCGATGAGTTCGAGCGCAGCGCGGATCAGCGCCTCGCGCAAATTGCCGTGATGATAACCGCGGGGGCCGTCGCGTCCGTCGTTCGACCAAGTCATGTAAAGAATATTTACATGGCCTGGGCCGCCGCGTCGACGCCTGCGCCGCTCAAGCAATCGGATCGAGGCGAACGGCGCCACAAACGATTGCGGCGGAGACCGAAGAGCCTCCGCCGCAATATCGCCTAATGATAAACCGCTGTAGCGGTGCGCGACCGCGGGAGCCGCATCAGTGCAAGCTCACGGTCTCGAGTTGGTTCTCCCACGCGTTCGCGATAGCCGCGTCGCGCGAATCGGTCAGCATGATCGGCGTGCCGTCGGCGCCGAGAAGGGCGAAGAGCTTCAAGCCGGGTTGAATCGCGGGGGCTTGCGGGAACAGGGCCTGCACATCCTCCGAGCGGATCGTCTTGACGTAAGCGAGCGAACCGCCGCCGAGATGAGCGAATTCCTGCGGCGTCAAAGTCGAGCGTCTTTCACTGTCGCCGGTCATTGTTGTTACTCCTCTTCTAGCCGTCTCTTACGGGACCTGCTCCGCGCGAACGTTAGTCTCGCGCTAAGATATTGATCTTCTTGACTGTCCTCTCCGGCCTGGGCCGCGCTAAGTCAATCGACAGGAGTCCATTGGCAAGTTCGGCGCCAAGCACTTCGATGCCTTCGGCGAGGAGGAAGCTGCGCTGAAACTGCCGCGCGGCGATGCCGCGATGCAGAAATTCGCGCGTCTTGTCCTCCTGCTGCCGACCACGGACGAAGAGTTGGTTCTCCTCTTGAGTCACCTCGATCTGATCCTGGCCGAAGCCGGCGACCGCAATCGTAATGCGCAAAATCTCCGGGCTGTTCCCCGATGAGGCGATCCTCTCGATGTTGTAAGGAGGGTAGCCGTCGGAGGCTGTCTTGGACGCTTTGTCGAGCGCTCGCTCGATGGCGTCGAAGCCAAGCAACAGCGGAGAATTCAAACCAACCGCGCGCACCATG
>JAJPHH010000017.1 GCA_021325385.1 Alphaproteobacteria bacterium | reverse complement strand
TGATCTTCATGCCGACCATGCTGTCGGTCGTGATCATCGGCTTTTCCTGGAGCCTGATCCTGTCGCCGCTCTGGGGCGTCGCCGAAGGCGCGCTGAAGCTCGTCGGCCTCGGCTCGCTGTTCCGCCCCTGGCTCGGCCTGCCGTCCAGCGCGCTGGTCACGCTGGCGCTGATCTCCGTCTGGCAATTCGTCGGCATCCCGATGATGCTGATCTATGCGGCGCTCCTCAACATTCCCGACGAACTGATCGACGCCGCGCGCGTCGACGGCCTCACGCATCTGCGCATCTTCACCCATATCAAGCTGCCGCTCGTCGCGCCGACGATCGGCCTCGTATCGATCCTGACCTTCGTCGGCAATTTCAATGCGTTCGATCTCATTTATTCGGTCAAGGGCGCGATCGCCGGGCCGAATTTCGCCGCCGACATTCTTGGCACGTTCTTCTATCGCACCTTCTTCGGCTACCAGCTCCAGGCCGGCAATCCGACGATGGGGGCGGCCGTCGCGACCGTGATGTTCTTCATCATTCTTTGCGGCGTTTGCGTCTATCTTTTCGGCGTCCAGCGCCGGTTGCAGCGCTACACTTTCTAAGGGACGGCGGCGATGCGTTCGAAAATCTCCGCCTTCGGCGTCCATGCGGTTCTGACCGCCTATACCTTTCTCGCAGTCGCGCCTATCCTCCTCGTGGTGATGAACTCGTTCAAGAGCCGCGCCGCGATCTTCGGCGCGCCGGTCGCGCCGCCTTCCGCCGCGACCTTCTCGCTGATCGGCTACAACAAGGCGCTCGGCGCAGCCCATGTCGGCTGGCTCTTCTTCAATTCGATCGTCGTCACCTTGGTCAGTATGGGATTCGTGCTTCTGCTCGGCGCGATGGCCGCCTGGGCGCTAACCGAATATAAATTCCGCGGCTCGACGCTGCTCGCGCTGTTCCTCTCGATCGGCGTCATGGTGCCGATCCGGCTCGGCTCGATCGCCATCCTCACCATGATGCGCAACGCGCATCTCAACGACACGCTGATCGCGCTGATCCTGGTCTATGTCGCGCAAGGCCTGCCGCTGTCGATATTCATCCTGTCGGAATTCGTCGAACAGATACCGAAGGATCTGCGCGACGCCGCGCGCTGCGACGGCGTGCCGGAGACGCGCATCTTCTTCGAGGTGATCGCCCCGCTCCTCAGGCCCGCCATCGCCACGGTCGCCGTCTTCACCATCGTGCCGATCTGGAACGATCTCTGGTTCCCGCTGATCCTGACCTCGAGCGACACGACCCATACGATCACGCTGGGCGTGCAGCAATTCCTCGGCCAGTACGTCACCGATTGGAACGCGGTGCTAGCCGCCTTGTCGCTCGCCATCGTTCCCGTCGTCGTCATCTACGTGATTTTCTCCCGGCAATTAATCCGCGGCGTCACCGCCGGCGCCGTCAAGTAAATCGGACTTTCCTCCATGGCGACACTGCGCATCGACAAGCTCAACAAGGCCTACGGCGACGTCCAGGTCCTCAAGGACATCGAGCTCGCCATCAGCGACGGCGAATTCGTCGTGCTGGTCGGCCCGTCCGGCTGCGGCAAATCGACTCTTCTGCGCATGATCGCCGGGCTCGACGGCGTCACCAGCGGCGACATCCATATCGGCGAACGGCGCGTCACCAATCTCGAGCCGTCGCAACGCAAGATTGCGATGGTGTTCCAATCCTACGCGCTCTATCCGCATATGAACGTGCGCAAGAACATGACCTTCGGCCTGAAATTTTCCGGCATGAAGCAGGCCGAGATGGACCGGCGAGTCGCCGAGGCGGCGCGCATGCTGCGGCTCGATCAATTGCTCGAGCGCCGGCCGCGCGAGCTTTCCGGCGGCCAGCGCCAGCGCGTCGCGATCGGCCGGGCCATCGTGCGCGAGCCGGACGTGTTCCTGTTCGACGAGCCGCTGTCGAATCTCGACGCCGCTCTGCGCGTCTCGACGCGGGTCGAAATCGCCAAGCTGCATCGCCTGCTCGGCGCGACGATGGTCTATGTCACCCACGATCAGACCGAGGCGATGACGCTCGCCGACCGCATCGTGGTGATGAATCAGGGCCGCGTCGCCCAGGTCGGCCGGCCGCTCGATCTTTACTACACGCCGGCCAATCTCTTCGTCGCGGGCTTCATCGGCTCGCCGGCGATGAACTTTTTCGACGCCCGCGTCGAAAAGAAAGGACCGGGGAGCGTGACCTTGTCCGGCATGGCTTTCAAGCCTTTCGAACTCGCCGCGACGAGCTTCGCCCCGGCGGTCGGCGCCAAGATCAAGATCGGCGTCAGGCCCGAGCATCTTGGCTCGCCGACGCCGACCGGTTTTCAACTTGCCGGCGCGGTCGAACTGGTCGAGCGGCTCGGCGAGACGTCCTACGCCTATATTCGCGGCGGTGGCGAAACCCAGGTCGTGGCCGAAATCCGCGGCCGCGACGCGCCTTCGGCCGGCCAGACCGTCATCCTCGGCGCGCCGGACCGCGAGTTGCATCTATTTGACGAGGCGGGCGAGCGCATCGCCGCGGCTTGATCGCCGCGCCGTTCTCATCAAATCGCCGTGAAGCTGGGCCTGATCGTAACGAACGGCCCGTTCGCCTCGTAACAATGGGCAGCGACCCGTGCAGGGGAGACGCCGATGTTCGCGCCGAAGACCAGTTTCCGGCTTCATGTTCGTCCCTGGCTTTCCAGCCAAGGAATTGCAGCCCTCGCCCTTCTCGCCGCAATCGGCGGCGCCGCGATCCTTGCGGCGCGCTCCTCGGCCGCCGAGCAGCCCCGGGCCCTGCCGCCGCCGGCGGTCGACGAGGCCTCGGCGATGGGCGATTCCGAAACCGCCGTCTTCGCCGGCGGCTGCTTCTGGGGCGTGCAGGGCGTCTTCCAGCACGTGAAGGGCGTCTCGAACGCTGTCTCCGGCTATGCCGGCGGCGAGGCGTCGACCGCTCAATACGAGACGGTGAGCAGCGGCGAAACCGGCCACGCCGAATCGGTGCGGGTGACGTTCGATCCGCATCAGGTCAGCTACGGCAAGCTCCTGCAGATCTATTTCTCGGTCGTCCACG
Organism: Alphaproteobacteria bacterium; assembly: GCA_021325385.1. GTDB lineage: Bacteria > Pseudomonadota > Alphaproteobacteria > Rhizobiales > Beijerinckiaceae > Roseiarcus. The sequence goes on along the minus strand of JAJPHH010000017.1, from coordinate 58,996 downwards.
ATCCGACCGAGCTCAACCGCCAAGGCCCGGACGAGGGCACGCAATATCGCTCGGAAGTCTTCGCCGCGACGCCGGATCAGGCCCGCATCGCCAAGGCCTATATCGCCGAACTGAACAAGGCCCATGTCTTCGACGCGGCGATCGTGACCAAGGTCGAGCCATTGAAGGGCTTCTACCCGGCCGAGGCGTACCATCAGGACTTCCTCACCCGGCACCCGAGCCACCCCTATATCGTCATCAACGATCTGCCGAAGATCGAGGCGCTGAAGCGCCTCTTCCCGGATCAATATCGGCCCGATCCTGTTCTCGTCGGCGCGCGCAGCTAACTCGCAACAAGCGTCAATCGCCCCGCCAGGACGGCGCCGACTATCGCCGCGGGAGGCTGCCGATGGACGAGGTGACGGTTCGCCCGATGTCGGCGAGCGACGTCGCCATTGTCGCGGAGATGGCGCGGGAACTGGCCGCCGCCCTGGACGATCCGAAGCCTCCGATCGAGCCAAGCCATCTCATCCGCGACGGCCTATCAGGCCCGACGCGCTGGTTCGAATGCCTCGTCGCTTTCGCCGGCGGCGAAGCGGTGGGCTACGCCATGGCCTGCCGCGGCTACGAGGCTCATGTCGGCAAGCGGCGGCTATGGCTCAGCGATCTCTATGTGCGGCGGCAGGCGCGCCGGATGGGCGCAGGCCGCGCCTTGATGAACGCGGTCGGCCGGCTGGCGTCATCGGAAGGCTGCGACGCCGTCTATTGGGACCTCTGGCGGCGCAACCGCGCTGGAAAGGCCTTTTACGAAAGTCTGGGCGCGGTCGAGAGCGGCGACCTCGCCATCTGGACTATCCCCAGCCGGCTCCTAACGTGAGCGATGGCCCATTCGACCGCTAACGTCTCGCCCGAGGGCGCCGGCCGCGAATTCTTTTCGTTTTTCTGTCATAACCGGCGTGACACAAAGAAGCGCAGCGTCGCCTCGGGGGCCGCATGAACGCCATCGCCGGAATCGCCCATCATCTCCACGAACAGGAGATCAAGCTTCTTCAACAGCTTCGCGAGACCCGCCGCCGACATAGGGACGCGAAGCCGCAGCCGGAACTCACCGTCGGCCAAAGGGTGGCCGACGCGGTCGCCGCGATCATGGGCTCCTGGAGCTTCATCATCATCCAGTCCGTGGTGCTGGCGGCCTGGGTCGTCCTCAATATCACCGCCTATGTCCAGCAATGGGACCCCTACCCTTTCATCCTGCTCAATCTCGCGCTGTCTTTTCAGGCGGCCTACGCGGCGCCGATCATCATGATGAGCCAGAATCGTCAGGCGGCGATCGACCGCGCGGCGGCGGAGGCGGATCACGGCGTCAACGCCAAAGCCGAGCTGGAGATCGAACTCTTGCATCAGAAGATCGATCTTCTGCGCGAGCAGGAGGTCTCGGAGCTGATCCAAATCATCCGTCGGTTGGAGGCGCGGCTGCCCGCGCCGGAGCAAGCCGGCAGCCCGGGGGCTTAACCGGGCTCCTCGCTGGCGCGGATCGTCGTCTCGATCGCGATTTTCAGACCTTCGACGATCGTGTCGATCGCCATGGTCGGCGCGCCAGGATGACGCGCGCCCTGTTCGAGCGCGTAAGGGACATGGATGAAGCCGACCCTCATCGCGGGAAAGCGCGTCTCCCGCAAATGGCAGGCGGCGTAAAAGAGATGGTTGCAGACGAAGCCGCCGGCGGTGTTTGAGATCGAGGCCGGCAGGCCGGCGTCTCGCAAGGCGGCGACGATCGCCTTGACCGGCAAGCTCGCGAAATAGGCGGCGGGGCCGCCGACGATCACCGGCTCGTCGCTCGGCTGCTGGCCGTCATTATCCGGCTTGTCGGCGTCGTCGAGATTGACGGCGACGCGCTCGATCGAGAAGTCGGCCCTGCCGCCCGCCTGGCCGACGGCGATCGCCGCCTCCGGCCGCAGCTCGACGATCGCCGCTTCAAGCGCCTCGCGCGCCGCGCCGAAAGCGCAAGGCATTTCCCGCGCCGCGACGATGCGTCCAGCCGCCGTCCAGCCCTCCAGCCGCCGCGCCGCCTGCCAGGACGGATTGACGCTCTCGCCGCCGAAAGGCGCAAAGCCGGTCACGAGGATTGTCGGCGTCATCGCCAGCCTTTCTCCGTTCTGGGATTCTTGCGCGGGTCGGCGCGCTGGAGCAAGCGCCCCCTTCAAGGCGCGAGGCCCCATCCGCTTCGCCGGCGATCCGTGCTAAGGAGCGCGCCGCCTCCGCTTGCCAGGAAATTTCCGCTATGCCTCTGCTCGATGAAAGCGCCCGCGGCGTCTATCTCATCGCCGCGACGCCGTTCAAGGATGACGGCGCGCTCGATCTCGACAGCGCCGATCGCATGGTCGACTTCTATCTCGAGCGCGGCGCCGACGGCTTGACCTTGCTCGGCATTATGGGCGAGGCGCCGAAGCTCACGGCCGAAGAATCCGCTGCTTTCGTTCGCCGCGTCGTTCGGCGCGTCAATGGACGCAAGCCAATTATCGTCGGCGTATCCTCGCCGGGCCTGGCCTCGCTCAAAACTCTCGCGGAGAGCGCGATGAACGACGGCGCGGCCGGCGTGCTCGTCGCCGCGCCGCATACAATGCGCACCGACGACCAGATCTTCTCCTATTTCGAGAGCGTCGCCGAGACGCTCGGCGCCGTTCCCTTCGCGCTGCAGGATTATCCCCTCGCCTCCGGCGTGCTGATCGCGCCAAAAGTGATTCTTCGCATCGCCGAGGCGCTGCCGACCTGCGTCATGCTCAAGCACGAGGACTGGCCAGGCTTGAACAAGATCAGCGCGTTGCGCGCCGCGAGCGCGGAGGGCGCGCGCCGCGTGTCGATCCTGACCGGCAATGGCGGATTGTTCTTGCCCGAAGAACTCGCCCGCGGCGCCGACGGCGCGATGACCGGCTTCGCCTTTCCTGAAATGATGGTCGGCGTGGTCCGGGCGCATCGGGCAGGAAACATGGACCGGGCTCAGGATATTTTCGACGCCTATCTGCCGCTCGCCCGCTACGAGCAGCAGCAAGGAATCGGCCTGGCGGTGCGCAAATATGTCCTCGCCAAGCGCGGCGCCATCTCCTCGTCCGCCATGCGCAAGCCGCGCGTCCCGCTCTCCAAGGCCGACATTGCCGAGATCGAGCGCCTCATCGCCCGCCAGGAGCGACGGCTGAAAGAGATCGGCTGAGGCGCAAAGCTTCGGCCGTCTCCGCGTCCGCCGGCAAGAACGTCTCCAGCGCGATCTCCGACAGCGTCGCGTCGAGCGGCGCGCCGAACACCATCGTCGCGCTCAGGAAGGACAAGGCGCCGTTCTCCGTCCGAAGCCGCAGAGGAACTGCGATCGACGCCAAGCTTTCGGCGCTGCGCGGTCGCGTCGGGCCGCACGGATAGGCGGCGAGCTCCTCGACCAGCGCGCCGATCGCCGCGTCGGCGGAATCGGCGTGCTGCCGACGAAGGCGATAGAGCAGATGATCGCGCCATTCGGCGAGATTGGCGATGCGCGGCGCCATGCCTTGCGGATGAAGGCTGAGGCGCAGCACGTTGATCGGCGGGTTCAGCAATTCCGCCGCTGCGCCGGCGATCAAGGGCTGAACCGCCCGATTGGCCGCGATCAGGGTCCAACGACGATCGACGGCGAGCGCCGGAAACGGCTCGTGAGCCGCGAGCAAGGCGTCGATCGCCTCGCGCGCCGGCCGCAAGGCCGGATCGCTCAAGTCGCGCGCCGGGAACGCCGGTGCGTAGCCCGCCGCGAGCAACAGCGCGTTGCGCTCGCGTAAGGGCACGTCGAGGCTCTCGGCGAGATGGAGCACCATCTCGCGGCTCGGAATCGAGCGGCCGGTCTCGATGAAGCTCAGATGCCGGGTCGAGATGTCCGCCTCCAAGGCGAGGTCGAGCTGGCTCATGCGCCGCAATTGCCGCCAATGGCGAACGAGTTCGCCGACCGAGGCCGGCTGAGCCGACGGAGACTTTGCGAGGATTTGAGGCTGCATTGCGCAAAAATAAGCGTCGCGGCGCGCCGCCGCCATTACCTCGGCCGTAATCGACCGAAGACGGCGGCGGAGCGATGGTCCCGACCGAGCCGGAATGGTCCGGCGAAAATCGCGAGGTGATTTCAAATGACCGACGCCGCAACGATCGCCCAAAAATACATCACGCTGTGGAACGAGGCCGATCAGGCGAAGCGCAAGGACCTCATCGCCCAGGCCTGGACGGAGGATGCGACCTATATCGACCCGATGATGGAGGGTCGCGGCCACGACCAGATCGACGCCTTGGTCGGCGCCGTCCACCAGCGCTTCCCCGGCTATGTCTTCGCGGTGTCAGGCAAGCCCGAAGGCTATGGCGACCGCGTGCGCTTCTCCTGGACGCTGGGCGCGCCGGACAAGGACCCGATCGCCAAGGGGACGGATTTCGGAATCGTCGCCGGGGACGGCCGGCTGAAGGCGATCACCGGCTTCCTCGACTATGTCCAGGCGTAACAAGCCCCTCGGGGCGGCCCAGGCCGCCCCGATTCACTGCGCTCCGGCGACGGCGTTCGAGATATGGTTGAACATATTGGTCGCGGCCGCGCCGAAGGCGACCATGGCGCCAACGGCGACCAAGAAAATGCCGGCGCAAACGACGGCGTATTCGACCGCGGTCGCGCCGCTTTGATCGGCGACAAAGCGCCGCCAGCACTCGCGCATGATCCGCTCCCGTCGCAATCCGAACTGGCCCAAAATAACGGCGCCGCTGCGCGCTGCAGGCAATTTGTCTCAAAAAAGTAAATTTTCGACGAGGCCGATCTCTTGAAGTCGGGCGATCGAAGAAACCTCTCCGCCCTTCCGCCGGCTCGCCTCCCGGATGACGGCCGCCGGCCGCCCGCAGCGCTTCATTGCCTTGTCGCGCCCGGCCCACTATCTAAGCGGGCCTCGCGAACCGGGGTCCTCCCGCGCTCGTCTTCCCGGAATGTTGCCGCATGGCCCGCGACATTATCGACGCTAGCCCCATCGAGTCGCGGGATGCGCTCGTCGCCTGGCTGGAGCAGGGCTGCAAGCCGGCCGATTCGTTTCGCGTCGGCACCGAGCATGAAAAAATCCCGTTTTATCGGGCCGATCGCGCCCCGGTCCCCTATGGCGGCGACAGCGGAATTTGCGCTCTGCTCGAAGGTCTTGGAGAGAAGCTTGGCTGGGATCCGATCCTCGACGACGGTCGGCTGATCGGACTTTACGACGCGAAGGACGGCGGCGCGATCTCGCTCGAGCCGGGCGGCCAATTCGAACTTTCCGGCGCGCCGGTCGAGACGATCCATCAAACGGCCGCGGAGCTCGACCGCCATCTCGCGGACGTGGCGAAAGTCGGCGGCGCCTTCGGCGTCGGCTTTCTCGCGCTCGGCCTCAGCCCTAAATGGAGCTTGGGCCAGACCCCGGTCATGCCCAAGAGCCGCTACCAGATCATGGCGCAGTACATGCCGAAAGTCGGCTCGCGCGGCCTCGACATGATGTTCCGCACCGCGACGGTGCAGGCCAATCTCGATTTTTCGAGCGAAGCGGACATGGTCAGGAAGATGCGGGTCGGGCTCGCCCTGCAGCCTTTAGCGACCGCGCTTTTCGCCAATTCGCCATTCCTAGACGGCAAGCCGAACGGCTTTCTCTCCGGCCGTTCGGAAATCTGGCGCGACACCGACAATCAACGCGCCGGCATGCTGCCCTTCGCCTTCGAGCCTGGCATGGGTTTCGAGCGCTATGTCGACTACGCGCTCGACGTGCCGATGTATTTCGTCAAGCGCGGCGCGCAGTATCATGACGTCGCCGGCGCAAGCTTTCGCGACCTTCTCGCCGGCCGCCTCGCGGCGCTGCCGGGCGAGCGGGCGACCATGTCCGATTGGGTCAACCACCTGTCGACGATCTTTCCCGAAGTCAGGCTGAAGCGCTATCTCGAGATGCGCGGCGCGGATGTCGGCCCGCGCGAGCGGATCCTGGCGCTGCCGGCGCTCTTCGTCGGCCTGTTCTATGATTCGGCGGCGCTGGACGCCGCTCTCGATTTGATCAAGCCATGGCGCGCCGAGGATCGGCAAGCCTTACGCGACGACGTCCCTCGCCTCGCCCTCGCCGCGACGATCGCCGGACGGGCGTTGAACGAGGTGGCGCGCGAGGTCCTCGCCATCGCGCGCGACGGCCTTGCGCGCCGGGCGCGGCGCGACAAAAGGGGCGAGGACGAGACCATCTATCTCGCGCCGCTCGAGGAGATCGTCGCCACAGGCCGCGTCCCGGCCGAAGATTGGCTCAGCCGCTATGAGAGCGCCTGGGGCCGGACGATCGATCCGATTTTCGAAGAGGCCGCTTACTGAGCGTCGGTCAGCCAGCGCGACCCGTTCGCGTTGCGGACATGGATGTAGACGCGGCCTGGGCCGATCGGCGTGTCGAAGCGGATATCCCCCGAGACGCCTTCTTCGGTGAAGCTGCCGGTCGCAGGCGCGGCGAGCGCGTGGCCGCTCGCCCCCGCTGTCGCGAAGCCGGCGCCGGCGCTGACATGGCCGCTGATTCGCATGCAGGCGGACGAGCCGGCGACCGCGAAAAAGCCTGGTCCCAAAGCCGCGCAATGAGCGTTGGCGGCGGCCGCGGCCTGGTCGCCCGACGCGCTTGACGGCGCCTCCTGCGCCGCGGCCGCTTCAATCATCGCCAACGCCGCCAGCAACCCCAAACCGCAACGACCCATCCCCAGCCTCTTATCCGCCCATCGTCGCCGCGATCCGCCGCGACTCGCCGAAATAGATACGCCACGGTTGAGCCGACTTCATGGCGCCTTCTGGGCGGCGGCGCCCGCCAGTTGCGGTTTTTTTACCATGGTGGCGATTGCGCCACATCGGCCCGGCGCCGGCTCACCGCCAATCGCCGAGCCGCGCCTGAATGAGCGCCAAAGCCGCGACCGCGGCCGTGTCGGCGCGCAAGATGCGAGGCCCGAGCGAAAGCCGCAGAATCTGCGGCAAGCTCAGAATCGCCGCGCGCTCGTCATCGTCGAAACCGCCTTCCGGACCGATCAGCAGAGCCAGCGGCCGGCCGCGCGGGCCGACCGTGGACAGCGCTTCGATCGGATCGCCGAGCGGCGCCTCTTCGTCGCAGAAAATCAGCAGACGGTCGGCCGGCCAATCGGCGAGCGCCCTTTCGAGCGGCGCTTCTTTCTCGATCTGCGGAATCCAGATCACCCCGCACTGCTCGCAAGCCTCGATCGCATTGGCGCGCAGCCGCTCGATATTGACGCGGCTCGCCTGGGTGCGGCGGGTCATCACCGGCCGCAGCCGCCGCGCGCCCATCTCCACCGCCTTCTGCGCCATGTAGTCGAGCCGCGCATGCTTGAGCGGAGCGAAGAGGTGGTCGAGGTCAGGCGCGGTTTCTTGCGGCCTCAGGCGCGCGCCGACGGCGAGCGCGGCGCTCCTACGCGAGGCGAGATGGAGGGAGGTCGCGAATTCGCCGTCGCGGCCGTTGAAGACAAGAACGCGCGCGCCTTCGGCGAGGCGCAGGACATTGAGGAGATAGTTGGCCTGGGCGGAATCGAGCGGAAGGCGGGCGCCCTCGGCGAGGGGCGCGTCGATGAAGAGGCGGGGGGAGGTGAAGTCGGTGCGGGCCATGGGGCTGAAGGGAATGTCAGATGGAGCGCGATGTCGTAATTGAGATCGTACCGAGAGCGTGATGGTTTCGGGCTTATCCGTCCAAGACTGCGTTGGCCTGCAGGCGCCGACGGCAAAAATTTGGAAAATCCGTGGAGGACGACAAAATAGCCAGTCCGCCAAGTTTCTCGTTTGAAAAGCGCCTTTCCTATCAATGGCGTCGCAATGCGCCCTCCAAATTTTTGCAAACCTTTCTTTGGCCGTTTTGGGCGATTCCAATGGCTTAGGAGAGAAAAAACTTGGAATGCGTTTTCCAAATCCTTTCATACGTACGGCTGCGCATCGGCGAGGCCGATAGCGTCAACGCCTCTTCGCAACGACGAGGATAATAGTCGAAGCGGAGCGTTTTAAGAAGGAATTATTCGTACCTTTCTCGTAAGTCCGTCATCGGACGTCGCTAATCGGCGATTGCAAAGAATGCTAACGACTGCGACGCGATCGGCCTGCCCCTTGTTCGACCCGCCGGAGGCGAGTCGAACTTCCCAGCGGAGCGAGGGCATGCCCCTCGCCCCGACACTTCCAGAAGGCCGGCGCGCGCAGCCGGGGTCAAGGGAGCGCCGGAGCAACCCGGAGCCACGCGCAGGCGCGCGTCAGCGCGCCGAGCATGGCGAGGATTGCGAGGAGCGCAGCTTGACGCCGGCGAGCACGGCGGCACACGGCATGAGGTGAATGAGGCGCATTCGTCGCGGCGGTCCTTATCGTGAGCGACGCTAGGGCCAGATTGAGCCCCGCCCATAAGGACTGGATGCGAAAAACTGAACGTCCAAATGCCGCCGTGCTCGCCGGGGTCAAGGTCCAGTGCTCGCAATCCTCGCCATGCTCGCTCGCTCCGCGAGCTTGCGCGTGGCTGCGGGTTGCTGCGCGCTTTCCTAGACCCTGGCTGCGCGCGGCGACCTTCTGCAAGGGTCGGGACAAGGGGCGTCCCGAACCCCGCTCCGCTCGGGGAAGTTCGACTCGCCTCCGGCAGGTCGACAAGGGGCGGGACAAAATCAGCATGAGAGTCACGACGGCAGAATTTGGCGTCCAAATTATCTTCGCCTCTCCTCTTGCATTCCCGTCCACGTTCTGCAAATGTTCTCCAGCCGGCGGCAAGGCGGCAGCTGCATGCGAGGGGCGGCATGGTCGCGCGCGTATCGACAGTGGCTTTCGAAGGCATCGAGGCGCGGCCCGTCGACGTCCAGGTGCAGATCGCGCCCGGCGCCATCGCCTTCATGGTGGTCGGCCTCGCCGACAAGGCGGTCGGCGAATCGCGCGAGCGGGTGCGCGCCGCGCTCAACGCCTCGGGCCTGGCTTTGCCCGCCAAACGCATCACCGTCAATCTCGCGCCCGCCGACATGCCGAAAGAAGGCAGCCATTACGACCTGCCGATCGCGCTCGCGGTGATGGCGGCGATCGGCGCGATCCCGTCGGACGCGCTGCAGAACTATACCGTCATCGGCGAATTGGCTCTGGACGGCGCGGTCAGCGCGGTCGCCGGCGCGCTGCCGGCCGCGATCGCCGCCAATTCGCGCGGCCAGGGCCTGATCTGTCCGGCGGCGTCAGGACCCGAGGCAGCCTGGGCGTCGAGCGAGCTCGACATTCTCGCGCCGCGCTCGCTCATCCAGCTCGCCAATCATTTCAAGGGAACGCAAGTGCTGGCGCGGCCTCAACCGGCTCTGCGCGCGCCGAGCGGCCCCTCGCCCGATCTCCGCGACATCAAAGGCCAGGAGAACGCCAAGCGGGCGCTCGAAGTCGCGGCCGCGGGCGGTCATAACCTGCTGATGAGCGGCTCGCCCGGCGCCGGCAAGTCGATGCTGGCGCAAAGGCTGCCGTCGATCCTGCCGCCGCTCTCGGCGCGCGAACTGCTCGAAGTCTCGATGATCCATTCGATCGCGGGCAGCCTCGCCGGCGGCGCCTTGACCGACCGGCGCCCGTTCCGCGCGCCGCATCATTCCGCGTCGATGGCGGCCCTGGTCGGCGGCGGCGTCCACGCCAAGCCGGGCGAGATTTCGCTCGCCCATCAGGGCGTGCTTTTCCTCGACGAATTGCCGGAATTTGCGCCGCAGGTCCTCGACAGCCTGCGCCAGCCGCTCGAGACGGGCGAAGTCGCGATCGCCCGGGCCAACCACCGCATCGTCTATCCAGCCCGATTCCAATTGATCGCGGCGATGAATCCCTGCCGCTGCGGCCACGCCAACGAGCCGGGCTATTCCTGCTCGCGCGGGCCGAATGCGCGCTGCGCGGCGCAGTACCAAGCGCGGCTCTCGGGCCCGCTCATCGACCGTTTCGATCTGACGATCGACGTGCCGGCCGTGACCGCCGCCGATCTTCTGTTGCCCGCGCCGGCCGAAGGCTCGGCCGAGGTGGCCGAGCGCGTCGCCGCGGCGCGCGAGATCCAGGTCGAGCGCTATCGCGGCCTCGGCCTGCCGCATGTCGCCTGCAACGCCGCCGCGCCGGCGGGAACGGTCGAGCAAGTCCTCGACGCCGATTCTGCGGCGCTCGCCCTGCTGCGCGACGCCGCCGAACGCACGCGGCTTTCCGCCCGCGGCTATCATCGTGTGCTAAAACTCGCCCGCACCCTCGCCGATCTCGACGGCGGCGGCGCCGTCGGGCGAGCGCATCTGGCCGAAGCGCTGTCGTACCGCCTCGGCGGCGAGCGGGCGGCGATCGCGGCGTGAGCGCGCGGTTCGTTCTGCTCCGCTATGGGAGATAAACATGTTTGAAGTTGGAAGGGGCTAGACTAAACAAAACACGTCGGCGCAAACATTCATCTCCGCTAACGGCTTAAGGCTCGCCGGTTAACCTAACATCGTCCTCCCTGCCCGCGGCCCACTATGCTGGAGCAGGCCGATCGTTTGATCTATGGGCAAAAATGACAATTCGATGTCATTGTCGTCAACATGAGCGCAGCCACGGTCCCGCGGAGGTCAGGGGCGGAGCGCGACGGTCGGCGCAGGGTTCCTGGTCGCCTCAGACAAAGCTTTCGAGCGCTGGTTCTTGCTCGAATGGAGCAAGCGAGAGCCCGCCCGCCGGTCCCCTGCCATCTCTTTGATCCATCTCGGAAACCCTTTCTCAACCGCGCCCTGCCAATTTAGCCCATGCTGACGCCCCTCCCGGCCGAAGCGCGACGGCTGACGGGTTCATGGATTCAAACACCATTTCGCTGCTTGTTTCGGCGCAGGCCCTCGCGATCGCGGCGGGGCCGAGCCTTGCTTTGGCGCTCGCCGTGGCGCTCGGTCTGTCGCGCCTGCGCAGCCAGGCCGAAGCGCGCGCCGCCAAGGCCGAGGCGGCGAGCGAAGCCTTGCGCGACGAGGTCTGGCGGCTGAAGGCGGAGGCCGAGGCGCGCGAGCGCGCCGAGGCGGCGAGCGAAGCCAAATCGCGCTTTCTCGCCACGGTCAGCCACGAAATCCGCACCCCGCTCAACGGTATTCTCGGCATGGCCGACCTCCTCCGCGAGGCGCCGCTCGATCCAGAACATCAGAGCTATGTCGAGGCGATCCGCAGCTCCGGCTCGGCGCTGGTGCGGCTCATCGACGAAATTCTCGATTTCTCGAAGATCGAGGCGGGCCGGCTCGATCTCGTCAGCGAGCCGTTCGACCTCCATCAGCTCGTCGAAGGCGTCGTCGAGTTGCTCGCCCCGCGCGCGCAAAGCAAGGGCCTCGAAATCGCCGCCTCGGTCGCCGCCGACGCGCCCCGCATCGTGCTCGGCGACGCCCTGCGCCTGCGCCAGGTCTTGACCAATCTTGCCGGCAATGCGGTGAAGTTCACCGAGCAGGGCGGCGTCGGCGTCAGCGTCTCGCGCGAGGCGGACGGTCGCCTGCACTTCAAGGTCGTCGACACCGGTCCGGGCGTGCCGGTCGACCGCCGCGCCGTCATTTTCGAAGACTTCGAGCAAGGCGACAGCTCGAACGCGCGGCCGCATGAGGGCGCGGGGCTCGGCCTCGCCATTTCGCGGCGCATCGTCAGCCTGATGGGCGGCGAATTGACCTTGGCCGACAATCCCGGCGGCGGCTCCGCGTTCAGCTTCGCCGTCCCGCTCAAAGTTCGCGAGGCGCCGGAGAAGGCGCAGGCTGAGGCGCGTCCGCCCAAATTCGCCGGAACGCGCGCCCTGATTGTCGCCCATTCGCCTTTTGAAGCGCCGGCGCTCGCCGCCCGGCTGGGCGAAGCGGGCGTCGAGGTCCGCCGGGCCGAGGGGCTGGACGACGGCCTCGCGGCGCTCGCCGCCGGGCCGCATCCGGATCTGGTCATCGTCGATTGCGCGCTCGGCGTCGAGGCGATCAATCGCCTGGCCCTCGCTGCGCGCGCCGCCGGGACGCCGAAGAGCCTGGTCCTGTTTTCGCCGTTCGAGCGCCGCGCCTTCGGCGACGCCTCCCTGCGCGGCTTCGACGGCTGGCTGGTCAAGCCGGTCCGGGCGCGCTCCCTATTCGATCGGCTGGCGACGGAGTTCGCCGCCGCGCCCGCGGCCAAGCCGCCAGCGACCGCGCCGGCCGCCGGCCGCAGCCTGCTCCGCGCGCTGCTGGCCGAGGACAACGACATCAACGCGACGATCGCCCAGAAGGCGCTGCGCCGCCTCGGCTTCGACGTGGCGCGCGCTCATGACGGGCGCGAGGCGGCGAGGCTCGGCGCGGCGGCGGCGCGCGGCGAGCGGCCGCGTTTCGACCTGATCTTGATGGATATCAAAATGCCCGGCCTCGACGGCTGCGAGGCGACCCGGGCGATCCGGCGCGTCGAGCGCGAGCATGGCGCGCGACCCACGCCGATCATCGCCTTGACCGCGAACGCGATGGAATCGGATCGGCGCGCCTGCCTCGCCGCCGGCGTCGACGAATTCCTGGTCAAGCCTTTTGATCTCGCCAAGCTCGCCGAGACGATCGACGCGGTCAGGCTCGCCGCGCCGGCCCGCGCCGCGTCGTCATAATTCATTCGGACGGCTGTGCTCTCCCCTTTATGAAGAGGCGAATCGGGGGCCAAGCCATGGAGTTGCCGCGAATCGGCGCGAGCGCGCGCGCCATGCCGGGAATTTTGCCGCGGCCGCCGGCGACGTTAGTCCGCGATCTGAAGGGATTGCCGGCGAGCCTCGGCCGGATCGGCTCGCTCGAAGTCCGGCTCGCGACGACCAAGAAGGAAATCCGCCAGGCGCAGAGGCTGCGCTACCAGGTTTTCTTCGAGGAAGGCGGCGCGACGCCTGACCCGACAGCCCGGCTGATCCGGCGCGACGTCTGCCCGTTCGACCGGGTCTGCGACCATCTCATCGCCGTCGACCACGCGCGGGCCGGAGGAGGCAAGCCGGAGGTCGTCGGCGTCTACCGCCTGCTGCGCCAGGACGCGGCGGCAGCGCATTTCGGCTTCTACAGCGCCGCGGAATTCGAGATCGCGCCGATGCTGGCGCGCCATCCCGGCATGCGATTTCTGGAGCTCGGCCGCTCTTGCGTCGCGCCGGGCTACCGCAACAAGCCGACGCTGGAATTGCTGTGGCGGGGCGTGTGGCTTTACGCCCGCCGTCACGGCGTCGAGGCGATGTTCGGCTGCGCCAGCTTGGACGGCTGCGAGCCCGCCGCCCACGCCGTGGCGCTCAGCTATCTCGCGGCTTCGGCCAAGGCCGCCGAGGAATGGCGGGTCGCCGCCGCGCCCGGCCGCGGCGTCGCCATGGCGATGCTCCCAGGAGGCGCGATCGACCCGCGCCAGGCGGTCCGCGCCTTGCCGCCGCTGGTCAAAGGCTATCTGCGCCTCGGCGCAAGCTTCGCGCCGGAGGCGGTGATCGATTCGAAATTCGGCACGACCGACGTCTTCGTCATCCTGCCGGTCGCGGCGATCGAGCAGCGCTACCTCGCTTATTTCGGCGCCGAGCGCGAAGCCCAGGGTCTGGCGGCCTGAAGCCGAGGCGGTAAAAGCGGGTTTCGCCTTCGGCGCAAATCGGCTATGAGCTTTCCAGCCGGCCCGCCGGCCATGCGCCCGTAGCTCAGCTGGATAGAGCGTTGCCCTCCGAAGGCAGAGGTCAGGGGTTCGAATCCCTTCGGGCGCGCCACTTCACCATGGCTGGTTGGAACTTATCCGCCTGCGCAAATCGCGCGTCCTTGACAATGTGCGATCAGCTGGGCGCCTGACGCTCGCCTCGCCATAACGCCCTTCCTTCATGACCATTGCGAAACCTTTGAAATCGTATCGAACATCCCGGCTGCGCCCCGACAGAGCGGATCGAGCGCCTCCGCCCGTTCTTTTGCCCATGCGATCCAATCGCTCAAGGCTTTGTCCCCGACGATAATGTCGTCTTCGCCGAAGGCGCGCTTCTCCACTTCGGCTAGAAACACAAGGAACCTGTCGCGCTTTTCCCAATTCGCTGCAAACTCGCAGAGCTTATTCCAGCGTTTGTCGTCGATTTCCCTAAGACGCCTGGCCTCGTAGCGCCGCGCCTCTTCCTCCCGATACCGCTTCTGCTGCTCCTCGCGTTCGCGCTTCTGCTGTTCTAGGATTGGTCCCGCTGCCATGATGGTGCCGACGATCTCAGGCAGCATGTCGCCAATTTTTGTCTTCTGGCTTTCGATCCATTGAGGCTGCCGGCCATCCAGGTACGTAGTGATCGACACGCGCAGAAAGCCTGACGAGTCGAGGCCGGATTGATGGTGGTCGGGATAAGCTGTCCACTTCCGTGTTTCGTCGCGCTGCTTAAGCGACTTCACTAACTTCTCTACGATCGAACATTCAACGGCGTGGCCCGCAATCTCAAGAGTTACCCTCCCCGTCATCGGCGACTTCTCAACTTTGCCGCCGGCTTTCTCGACGCCCGTAAAAATCGCGCTTGTGACCCGGAAGCGATATAGGTCACGTTCGGACAGATCGGGAAGCAATCGGGGCGTCCACCAGGTTTCGTGCCTTCGCCGTTTGCTCTCTTGTTCGCGTTCTCTCTGCAGTTTCTTGTGCTCCACAATCCACGCCTTCACTCGTGGATGGAAGGTCATCCAGGGCATCTGGCACGGCAATCGCTTCTACCTTCGCGACGGCAACCGTCGCGGACCTCTCGGCTCCCGGTAACGGCGCTGGTTTGGGAGGCGTGGGGTAGATATCCGTTGCCTGCGGAATGCCGTCCCTGCGAGGTGGTAGCTTGAATGTAACTACAGGCTTGCCTGCCTCCCTTTTGGCCCAATAGCCCCGTGGTGGATATGGCACGTCCATTCTATCGCATGTCTTGGCAAGTCCATTGCCGGTGATTCCGAACTCGTTCGCAAGACGACTCATCGAGCTCTGCCAGACCAGCGTGTACAGTTCCTCGCGGCTCACATGCCGCGCTTTTTGGTGCGCCGGTAAATCCGCCATAGCTATCCCCGCTTCAGCACTTGGTTGACTGCAGGATACAACGGGAAAATGCGAAAAACGATAACTCCGGTGCGCCACCCACTTGAGGGTTGAGTAACGGTGACGGTGCACATAACTTTTGCGCCCGGCAAGTCTATAGTATGGCTTGACGGCGCGCCTCGTCATTCCAGGTCTGCCGTATCACGTGAACCCAGCGGGGCAATGGTGGCGCGCGGGTATTTTTCTCGGACAGCGATTATGCGCTCCATCGCGATCTTCTCGCGACGGCCCGCCCGAAGGCGAGGGTTCAGGTCTAGGCTTGGGTACAGTAGCCAATCACATCCATCTTATCCTCACTCCCCGCCGACGCGGATGAGCTTAGGTGAGCGCTGGCCCGGGTCCACCGCTGCTACGCCGGTCCCCGATTGTAGATCACCTATCATTCAATAACTCTTTGATTCAAAACGGAATCCTTAGCGACACAGTCCAACAACGAGAGTTCTCATTTTTATCTTCCCCGGCGCGCCAATTTTACCGGGTCCATTCCGGGTCCTCGACACGCAACGGCGCCGTTTTTCGCGCCGCCGCAGCGGCGAGCGTGCACAGAAGCCGTGCTTTCGATCCTCGATGGGTGCCCGAAGCATCGCTTCACGCCGTTCTTATCAGGCGAGCGGCTGCTGATGGGGCCAAACTTCCGGAGCGTTGGGTCGAGGAGCATCCGGATCGCTCCGTGGCTCGGACCATCCGCCGCCATGGGCGATGTCCTCTATCGATGCGCATGCCGGCCTATTTCTGGATCCGCCAGACCCGAGAGCGGCCGCGGCGGCGGGGGATCGGAGCCGGCGGCGCGACGAGTCACGGGACCAGGTAAGCGGCGTCGTGGAACGATATTTCGGCCAGGAGAACCCGGGCGAAGAGAGAGCGCAGCCGAGCTTGCCGCTCAGGCGGCAGAACGGGCGCGCGCGCGTCGATCTCGGAGCGAACCCAAAACACGTGGTCGGCGAACGCTCCGCCGGCGTGGAGAGCGACCCAGTCGCGGACATGATCCCGCGAGGACGGAGTACGGTCGGCGCTCGAGCACCAGGTCAGGTACATCCACTCCGCTGCGACAATGCAAGTCAGTATCTCTTCGTAACCCTCGTTTTTTGCGACGCTAAGAAATACGTCGTGCAGCGGCGCGGATTGCGCGTTCGGCGGCAAGCCTGTTCGCGACGCCGGCGGCGTCCCAATCCGTTCGAAGGCGGCGGCAAAGAAGTTCTCTTGGTCCGTCGTCAGCCCGTAGAGACCCGAGGCGAGCCGCCGCCGCTCGATGAAGGACGGCGCTTTGGCGACGCCATAGCCGAGGACAATCGCCGCGCAATCGACAAAGCCGTATTCGACCCGCAGATAGCGCTCGAAGACGCGATCGTCGACGGCGTCCGACGCGACATCGCGAAAGAAACGGTGCTGGAGCGCCGCGCTCCAGGTCTCGCCCGCGGCGAGCCGCATCTGCTCTGAAAATGCGACGGATGCGCCGCGGGCATCGCCAGAAGCCGCGTCGATCATCGCTTGACCTCGGCGACAAACCGCTCCGCCGCGTCCCGATCGACCGGATTCCACCACTGGCCATTGATCTTCAGCGCGCTGGCGACAATCACGCCGTCCACGACGCCGAGAACATCGTTGACATTCTCGGCGGTTACGCCGCTACCGACCAAGGTCGGCAACGTCGTCGCAGCCTTGATCGCCCGGACATAGTCGAGATCGGCGGCGTGGCCGGTGCGTTGGCCGGTGGCGATGACGACATCGGCGTTGAAGAACTCGACGTCGCGGACAAGCTCGGCGAGCGGCCGGTCCTGGACGATGGCGTGGGCGCCATGTTTGACATGGGCGTCGGCGAAGACGCGAATATGCTCGGCGCCGATTTGCTTGCGATAGCGACTTGCCCGCGCGGCGGCGCCCTCAATCACCCCTTCATTGGCGATATAGGCGTTGGCCCATTGATTGACTCTCACGAACCGCGCCTGCGCCGCGGCGGCGACAGCCGTCGCGTGCAAGGCGGCGTTGGCCAAGACATTGACGCCGACGGGCAGAGCCGTCTCGCGTCGGACGAGGTCGGCGGCGACGGCCATATGGGCGGCCGTTTCGGGGCCAAGATCGTCCGGCTTCGAGAAAGGAATGTCGCCATGATTCTCGACGATCAAACCGTCGAACCCTGCGGCTCGGTAGGCGCGCGCATCGGCGAGCGCGCGTTCGTAGATGGGCGCGACCCCGTCGCCCGGATAATCCGGGGCGCCGGGAAGAGGCAGGAGATGCACGACGCCGATCAACACGCCCTTCGAGCGGCCGAAAATCGCGTGCAAGGCGTGATCGCGGCTGCGCGCGACAGGCGAAGCTTTCACCATGGCTCCTCCGCGACGGTCCCGCCGCAATTCATGAAGATACGAGACATCTCCGCCCGGGTCGGAAACGACGCCTGCGCGCCCGGACGGCTCACGCAGATCGCAGCCGCTTCGGCGGCGGCGCGCAAAGCGGCGCTCCAGGAAAATTCTTTCGCTCTGGCCGCGATCAGGCTGCCGCAAAACACATCGCCCGCCCCGACCGTGTCCACCGCCGGGACGTCCGGGGCGGCCACGCGCGACTCGCTCGTCGTCGAGAACAGCACTGCGCCCTGCGCGCCGAGCGTCAGAACCGCCGCGCCTAAGCCGGCCGCTCGTAGAGTCGCGACCGCCTCGACCGGGTCATCGCGACGGCCCAATTCGATGGCTTCGCCTCGGTTGAGAACGGCGAGATCGACCAAGGACCAGTCGTAATCGGCCGGCGCATAAGCGGGCGACGGATTGAGTACGGTCGTCGCGCCGCGCCGCTTCGCCGCTGCGAGACAGTCTCGCGTTATTTCCGGGCGCAGATTTCCCTGCAAGGCGACCCAATCGCCGGGCGCGATGCGCTCGCCGATTCCTGTGACGGCGAGCGGATCAAAATGGCGCGCCGCCTCGATCAAGCTGACGATCGCATTCTCGCCGTCCCTGTCGACGGAGATAAGGCATCGATCGGTCGAACCCGGCCAGACCCAAAGCCCATCGGTCTTGACGCTTTCGGCGGCGAGGCTCGAACGTATTCTCTCGCCTGGAGGATCGGCGCCGATCGCCGCCGTCAAGCCCACCGGTTCGCCGCACCGCGCGATCGCGACCGCCTGATTGGCGCCCTTGCCGCCGAGATCGTCGACCGCGCTGTCGGCGACCACCGTTTCGCCAGGCCGCGGGAATCGAGCGATGCGGACGATCGTGTCGACGGCGGCGTTGCCGATGACGTGGATCATTTCCGGCGGTCCTTCGCTAGCGGGCGCCGACCAGCCATTCCAGCGCCTGCCGCCACAATCGCGCGTAACCCGGCCAAGCCGCAAAATCGTTCGGCAGCCAATGCGGGCCGATATCCGACGTCCAAGCCAAGGTGCGCCCCTTGCCGAACGCGCCGGCGATCATCAGCGGTTTTTCGCCGTATTCGAGCGACGCCGTCGCCAGCACTTCCGCGCCGGGTTTGACCTTGACTTCGTTAAACCCCAGCAGGCCGGGCCAAGGGCCGTCGAGCCCCCTCAAGATCGGATGGTCCGTTTGCTTCAGGACCGGGGTGAAGCCCTCGGGAACTTCGATACGATCGTCATAGGGAAGAATTTCGACCGGCAGAACCTCCTCGACCGGCGTGCCGCGATAGCGCGCGCCGCCATTGATGCCCTGAAAACTGTAATAGCCGCCGACCATCATCAGACCGCCGCCGGCCTCGACATAGGCCTTGATCAACTTCAATCGATTGGGCGTGCGGCGGCCATGGATCCAGGTGTCCGGATGGAGCAGCAGCGTATTGGCGCCGATATCGGAGAGGATGACGGCCTGATAGTCGGACAAGGCCTCCAATGATTGCGGAAAGTCGCGCTGCGCCTCGTGCGCCGGCAAATAGCGCAGGTGGAAGGGCGAGTCGTTCAGCGCCGCGACAAGCGGTTCGGCGCCTAGATGGTAGGTGACGGTCGAGAACTGATCGAAGCCTTTGATATGCGTCGCGGCGCTCACCCAGGATTCGCCCGCCAACAACACCTTGCGCTTCCTCTCGGCCATGTTCTTTTCTCTCTTATCAATCGAGATCGGCGACCTTGCTCGCTCAGACGCGGTGAGCGGCGGAAAAGACGCGACGGGGATTGTCGACGAGCATGTGATCGATGGCGCGCTGGTCCATGCCATGCCGTTTCAATCGCGGCGCGAAGTGCTTCAAGATGTAGCCATAGCCAAATCCGCCATAGCGGGTCAGCATCATCTTCAGAAACACATCCTGCGACAGCAGGATCGAATTGAGATAGCCGGCGTCGGCCAACTTGCAGATCGCGATCGCATTCTCTTCGTCGCAAGGCGATTGCGCCTGCTGATCGGCGTAGAAATAATCCATGCCGATCATATCGTATTCGAGGAATACGCCGCGGTCGGCGAGGCTGCGTTGATAGGCTTCGTCGTGAAGACTGGGATTCATGTGGCAAAGCACGGTATGCTTCAAGTCCGCGCCCTCCGCCTCGACGATGTCGAGCACGCGATGCGCGAGTCGCTCCCAACCCGGTAGATGAATGGAGAGCGGCGCGCCGGCGATCCTCGCCGCCCGCGCCGCTCCGCGCAGCGCCTTTTCTTCCTCCGAGGTGAAGTCCTTGCTGATTCCGATCTCGCCGATCAGGCCGGCGCAGACGCTGGGCTTATGCTCCGCCGCTCCGCAATCGTAGACGATCGATTCGGCGATGTTGTCGATCGACATGGTTTTCACGTAGGCGGGATGCGACTGCTCCAGATAGAAACCCGCTCCCATCACGATGTTGAGCCCCGTGCGCCGGCTGATCCGTTGCAAGGCGGCGGGATCGCGGCCGATCCCGACATTGGTCGGATCGACGACCGTGCGGCCGCCCTGTTCGACGAAGCGCATCAGCTCGTCCGTCGCGACGTCGGCGTCGAGCAATCCGCAATTATCCCGATTGAGGAATGGGTTCATCCTGAGCTCGCCGAGCATGGAAATATCCAGCGGCCGCTCGGCGAGGCCGATATCGGTCGCGCAGCACGGCTTGCGCCACCAGCTCGACGTGTCGAGCACGATGTGCTCATGCATAAGAGTGACGCCCATGGCTTCGACCGGAATTGGTCCGAGCACGGTCATGACTTTGCCCGAATGGACGCCGATCGCCGCCTCGGCCATGCTCGCCTCCTGCCTCATCAGTTGTTGCGTCGCGCGGTCCGAAAGAGACGAAAGTTGATCCAGATCGCGACCAGAATAATGATCCCCTCGACGATCGGGGTTAAGAACGGCGACAGGTGCGAGAGGATCAAGCCATTGCCGATCACCGCGACAGTGAGAGCCCCGAGCATTGTGCCGATAATCGTTCCGCGCCCGCCGAAAAGGCTCGTCCCCCCCAACACGACGGCGGCGATCACGTCGAGTTCGAAGCCGACGCCGGCGTTTGAGGATCCGCTGCCAAGGCGCGCCGCGATGATCAGTCCCGCCATCGAAGCGGCCAACCCGCTCAACGCATAGACGATCAGCACGATGCGCCGCGTGTTCACGCCGGCGCGCCGCACGGCCTCGGCATTGGCGCCGATTCCGGTGACATAGCGGCCGAAAGTCGTTTCGTTGAAAACGACGTAGCCAAGCGCCAGAACGACGACCGCGATGATCGCCGGCAAGGGAAGGCCGAAAACCCAGCCGCGGCCGATCTCATTGAACAGACTCTTGGGATCGATCGGAACGGAATAGCCTTTGGTAAGCCAGAGCGCCGTTCCGCGAACGGCGCTCAATCCGGCCAGGGTGACGATGAAGGCGGGAATGCCTTCATAGGCGATGAAGAATCCCTGCAGGACGCCGATCGCAATCCCGACGAGCAGCATCAGCACGACGACCGACGGCCATGGCAGCCCGGCCTGCAGCGAAATCGCGGCGAGCGCATTGACCAGAGCCAGGACCGATCCGACCGAGAGATCGATCCCCGCCGTGGTAATGACGAAGGTCATCGCGACCGCGACGATCATCAGCGGCGCGGTTTGGCGCAGAATGTTGAGGAGATTGGCTTGGGTAAGGAACGTCTCGGTATTGGCCGAAAAAAGAACAACCATCACGACAAAGAACGCTGCGATGCTCGCGACGCCGCCGCTGTCGTGAATCAAAAGGCGAAGACGGTCGCGGGCGGCGCTCGCTCCTGCGCTCCTCCATAGCGACGTCGGCGCGCCGGTCATGAGGTTAGCCCAGTCCCGCTCGCCGCCGATACGGACTGAAACTTCCGTCCGACGATCAAGTTGACGATTTCTTCGATATTGGTCTCGCGAATCAGCCGCTCGGCGACATTGCGGCCTTCGTAAAGAACCATGATGCGGTCTCAGACGACGAAGAGATCTTGCAACCGGTGCGTGATCAGAATCACGCTCACGCCCTTGGCGCTCACTGTCCTGATGAGGTTGAGGACGGCGTCGACTTCAGCGACCGCGAGGGCGGCGGTCGGCTCGTCCATGATCAAGACGAGCGGATCGAACGAAACTGCGCGTCCAATCGCGATGGTCTGCCTTTGGCCGCCCGATAGATTTTCAACTTTCAACCGGGTGCTGGGCACACGGACGCCGAGATGATCGAGCATCGCGGCCGCGTCGGCGTGCATCTTCCGCTTGTTCATCAGCTTGAGGCCGAGCACGCTGCGCGCCGGCTCCCTGCCGAGCAACAGATTGCCGGCGACGTCGATCGTATCGCAGAGCGAGAGGTCCTGATACACCATCTCGACGCGCTGGCGGCGGGCGTCCGCCGGCGAGATGAAACGAACCTCCCTGCCGTCGAGAAGGATTCGGCCGGCATCCGGAATGATCGCGCCCGACAGCACCTTGCTGAGAGTCGACTTGCCGGCGCCGTTGTCGCCGACCAGTCCGAGGACTTCGCCGGCGCGAAGCGTCAGGTTGACTCGATCGAGCGATTTGATCGCGCCGAAGGACTTGCTGATGTCCTCCATCCGAACGCGAATCGGACTGTCGTCGCTCAGCATGTCTCGTCCAATATAGAGGGGGCCGGAAACGTGCGCTCCCGGCCCCTTCTGCGCTATTTAAACAAGCTGCGGAATTGATCGACGTTCTTCTTGGTGACGATCGTCACCGGGATGTCGATGCTCGGCGCGACCTTTTCGCCCTTTTTGAGCTTGAGGATCGTTTCAACGCCGGCTTCTCCTTCTTTGTACGGGTCTTGCTGAACCACGGCCACGATCCAGCCTTCGTCGATGCCCTTGATCGCCTGCGCGGTCAGGTCCCAGCCGAACACTTTGACTTTGTCCGTCCTTTGCTGGCTCGTCACCGCCGAGATCGCGCCGACCAGCGCCGGTTCGCCAGTGGCGTAAAGCGCGGTCATATCGGGATTTGCGGTCATCAAATTCTCCGCCGCAGTCAAGGCGATGTCCTGGACGTTCTGGCCGTCGACCGTATCAAGGAACTTGATCCCGGCGCCGCCGGCCTGGGCGGCCGCTTTGAAGCCGTCGAGCCGTTGATTCTGAATGAAGGAATTCAGAGCGCCGACGATTCCGACCTTAGCGGAGCCGCCCATATCGCTTTTGACGTAGTCGGCGAAGTATTTGCCGATCTCTTCACCCGCGCCTTTGTTGTCGACGCCAATGAAGGCGGCGTTGTCGCCGTCCGGTATCCGCGCGTCGATGGCGACGACCGGAATCCCGGCTTTCTTGGCGGCTGTTATCGCGGGCTTGATCCCGTTCACGTCGATGGCGACGAGGACGATGCCGTCGACCTTCTGGGCGATGTAATCCTCGATCGCGCTGTTCTGCGCGGCGGCCTGATTGTTGGCGTTGAAGATCACCAATTTGACGCCATTCTTATCGGCCGCGGCCTTGGCCCCGTCGTTGATCTGATTGAAGAACAGAGCCTGTTGATTGATCGTGACCAGCGCGACCGTGGTCGCGTCGGCCGCGGCGGCCCCGAAAACGCCGGCGGCGAGAATGGTCGCCGCCGCCAACAACGCCTTGAATGTCTGCTTCATTTCCTCTCTCCCTACTCATCGGATTTCAGGCGCCGTCGCCCTCGATCCGAACAACCGCAAACTCGCCTATCGAGGCCGGCGCGCCTGCAACCCGCCCGCCCGCCCCTGCGTGGCGGGAGGCGCGACCGACGCGCGCTCGATCAATACGACGGGCAGACGCACCGGCGCGGCCGGCCCGTCCCCTTCCTTGATCCTCGCAAGAAGGAGGTCGACGCCGCGCTCGCCCATTTGCCGGACAGGCTGGCGTATCGTCGTGATCGGCGGGTCGAGAAGGCTTGCGAAAGGCATGTCGTCAAATCCGACCAGCGAGACGTCTCGCGGCGCCGACAGGCCCATTTGGCGGAGCGCGTCGAGCACGCCCATGACGAGATAATCGCTCGCGGCGAAGATCGCAGTCGGCTTTTCGGGCAAAGACAGCAGCTTTTGCGCCGCCTCGCGGCCGAACTCGCGGTCGTACCGGCCGAAGAGCACGAACGCCTCCGGAACTTCGGCCCCGCTTTCGCCGACGGCTCGGCGAAAGCCTTTCTCCCGCTCTTGAACGCTGAAAAGGGTTCTCGGGCCGGAAATATGGGCAATTTTGACATGGCCGGCTTCGATCAGGCAGCGGGTCGCCAGGTAGCCCCCGCGCTCGTTCTCGACGAAAATTTTCGGCGCATCGAGTCCTTTGATGTCCTCGTCAAGCAGCACGACATTGCGCCGGCTCTCGAAGGCGCGGCGCAGCGCCCCGTCATCGCCATGATTGGTCAGAAAGAGCAGGCCGTCGGCGTGTCGCGACGCTAAGCGCTCGAGATAGGCGAGCTCCTTGTCGAGCCGATTGCCGGTGCTGCAAAGGATCACGCTATAGCCGTGCTCGGCGGCGCGCGCCTCGACCGCGCTCGCCAATTCGGCGAAAAAAGGATTGCCTATGTCCGGGGTGGCCAATCCGATAATTTCGGTTGCGCCTTTGAGCAAGCGCCGGGCGACGACATTCGGCCGATAACGCAGAGCGAGGATCGCGCCGTCGATCCGCGCCGCGGTCTCGTCCGGCAGAACGATGTTCTTGTTCAGATAGCGAGACACAGTCGTCGTCGACACGCGCGCCGCGCGAGCCACGTCCCGAATGGTCGCCCTTGAGCCAAGCACGACGAGCCCGCGGTTAAACGATTTAGTAAAACCTTTTACACCCGCTTTCGCGCGTAGGCAATCCTGAGAATGGAGCGTGTCTCCCGGATGAGTTGAGGGCGCGGACGCGAGTCTCGACCTGAGCGGCGCAATGCGCCGGCTTTGGTTTTCGGTGGCGCTCAGCCTCCTTGCGTCCGCCCTTTCCGTACGCTCGGAAGCCGCGGCCGCCGGGTACGTTTTCGTAAGCAACGAGCAAAGCAACGACGTCGCCGTTCTCGATCCAAAATCAGGCTGTGGTGGTCGCGCGGATCGCCGCCGACAGGCGGCCGCGCCCGGCCCCCTCGTAAAGCCCCGCTGTAACCCCAAAGGCGCTCCAGCGAAGGCGCTCGAGCAAGGGGGAAGCCTCAGGAGGGCGGCCGAAACAATGGCCGTCCGAGGAACGAATTCGGGACCATCTCGTCAAGGAAGAAATGCAATTCGCCGATAACGCCGACTTGACGGCCGCTCGCGGCGTTCGCGGGGATGACGGCCTCGACGGCCAGTTGCCAAGCGTCGGCCGAATATATGATCCCCGGCTGGATCGTCCCGGTCGCGCCCTTGGCGCCGCGCGGGAGATTGCCGACGGGGATTTGGAACGAGAATTCCGTGATTAGAATCAGATGCTTAACGACATCCGGCGCATCTACCCGCCCGACGCTCGCACTGAGATAAGGCAGGCTGTACTGGACGGCGAAGCCTGCATTGATCACGGTCGGATTGAGAGCGACGCCGAGGCTCCGATCTCCAAGCCTATCGACCACGATCGAGGTCGTATGGCCCTCGCTCGGGATTGCGACGCCAAACTCCGCCGTCACCGCTAAGGGGCGCAGGACGTCGAGGCTGGTCGGTAGATCGCCAAAGCCTTTGCCGATATCCAACAATGGCGTGTAGGTGCTGAACGGATTGGAGAAGCCTGGCGTTCCCGTATTCGCCCAGTTCACGTCCGCGCCCAGCGCCGCCATAAATTCATGCGACGGGTCGCAGAAGAATGAATACTTCACGGCGGTGTCGAGATTGCCCCAACCGTTCCCGCCCGGTTTCAGCCAAGCTTTGCCGCCGCCGATCGAGACGCCTAGATTTTCTGTGACCGCTTTCGTCCAGTTAAAGGCGGCGTCTAATTCCCGGGCGCCGTCGGCGTTCTTCGCGAGGTAGGTCAGCGTCGGCAGCGAGATTTCGTCATTCACGCTCGGCTCGTCGATGGCGAGCGTGTTCGGAAATGTGCGCTCGCCGCAATCGCCTGCTTGCGCCGTCGTCGCCGACCAAAGGATCGCGGCGCCCGCCGCGGCGAGCCGCATCGGGGCCGGCGCCGCGCTCATGCTTTCTCGAAAGAGCGCGGCGCGGCACGGTAGCGATAGGCGGCGTCGGAAACGCTGTCCCTATTCGCAACCCGACCGACGACGTCGTGGTGCGGCGATAAGCTGCAAACAGGATCGGTCGCCCTCGCGTCGCCGAGAAGCGCCAGAGCTTGGCACCGGCAGCCGCCAAAATCGATAGTCCGGCGATCACAGGACCGGCATGGCTCGGCCATCCATTCCGTTCCGCGAAACGCGTTGAAGGCAGGCGCCCTGCGCCAGATATCGGCGAGCGAGTGGTCTTTGACGCTCCAGAATTCGAGGCCCGGAATGGTTTCGGCGGCGTGGCAGGGCAGGACTTTGCCGCTCGGCGAGACATTCAGAGTCTTGCGCCCCCAGCCGCCCATGCAAGGCTTCGGCGTCCGGGCATGATAATCCGGCGCGACGTGATCGATGACGATCGCTCCTTCGAGGGCGATGCGCATCTCTTCGACAGCCGCCCAGGCCGCGTCAGCCTCGGCGCGAGCCGGCATCAGAGCCGCGCGATTGGCGAGAGCCCAGCCGTAATATTGCGCATGCGCAATCTCCACTCGGCGCGCGCCGAGTTCGACCGCGAGCGCCACGATTTTCGTCGCGCGGCTGACATTGGCGCGATGGATGACCGCATTGATCGTCAGCGGCATGCCGGTCGCGACAATCCACTGCGCGGCTTCGAGCTTCCTGGCGTGAGCGCCGCGATAGCCGGCGATGCGGTCGGCGCTGTCCGGCTCGGCGTCCTGGATTGAAAGCTGAACATGGTCGAGGCCGCGATCGGCGAGCCTTTCGACGAGCGCCTGAGTAAGGCCGAGCCCGGACGTGATCAGGTTCGAATAGAGCCCCGCCTCGGCGCAATGAGCGACGATGTCCGGCAAGTCGCGCCGGCTGACCGGCTCGCCGCCGGAGAGGTGGATATGCATCACGCCCAGCGCCGCCGCCTCGACGAAGACTCGCCCCCAAGTCGCGGCGTCGAGCTCGCCCTCGCGGCTCTCGAGCGCGATCGGATTGGAGCAATAGGGGCAGCGCAGCGGGCAGCGATGGGTCAGCTCGGCGAGGAGCCCGAGCGGCGCCGGCGGCGTCTTGTCGGCCTCTTCGCTCACAGCCTCACCATCTTCTTGGCGGCCAAGTCGGCCAGGAGCCGGCGCACGTCGGCTTCGATGCGGCCGCGCTCGCCGCGATAGGTCACGCAGAGGTCGTCGACGATCTCCGCCAGCGTCCTTTGGCCGTCGCAGCGCTCGAGCACAGCGGCGGCGACAGGGTCGGCGCGGACGATGCGCTCCGGGGCGAGCAGCGCGAACCCGCCGCGCGCCTCGTCGCGCTTCAGCTTCACGCCGCGCGGCAGATGCGGACGCGCGGAAGCGGGAATGTCTTCGCCCGCGCTCACGTCGCCTCCGGTAGCCACGCGCCAGGCGGGATATGGCCTTCGACATAGGCGTGCGTCAGGGCGTCGCTCATTGCCCAGAGCAGATCGCATTTGAAGGATAGCGCGTCGAGAACCGCGCGTTGCGCCTCGGGCGTGATCGCATGACGCTTGACGTAGGCGAGCGCAAAATCGGAATCGCGCTTCGCCTGTTCCGGCCGGGCGGTGAAATAGGCCAAAGTCGCACGTGAGACGAAGTCGTAACTGGCGAGCATGCCGGAAACCCGCTCGCTGATGATCGCCGGCGAAAACAATTCCGTGAGCGACGAGGCGATCGCCTCGACAAGACTGCGCGTGGCGCAAAACTGCACATAGGCGCCGACGCAATAGCGGGTGATCGGCAGGATGGCGCGACAAGATGCGACCAGGTCGCGATCGAGGCCGAGCCCTTCGGCCAAATTCAGCCAGCGCTGAACGCCGCCCTCGTTGTTGCCCTCGCCGTCATGGTCGACGATGCGGCGGCGCCATTCGCGACGCAAAGCCGGACTGTCCATGCGCGAAAGGATCGTGGCGTCTTTGACCGGGATCGTCGCCTGATAATGGTATCGGTTCAGCGCCCAGGCCTGGATTTGCGCTTTCGTGCAGCGCCCCTCGCGCATCAGGCGGTGAAACGGGTGAAGATTATGATAGCGCTCGGCGCCGATCGCGCGAAGCGCCTGTTCCAGTTCGGCCGGCGACATGGCTTCCGTCACAGCGCGATCTCCATGCCGTCATAGGCCACTTCCCAACCGGCCGTTTCGACGGCGCGGCGCTCGACCGAATCTTCGATCAAGACCGGATTCGAATTGTTGAGGTGAATGAAAATCTTTCGGCCGATCTTCACGTCGGCGAGCGCCGCCAGCGAGCCGTCTCGACCGGATATCGGCATATGGCCCATGCGTCGTGCGGTTTTGTTCATAAGGCTGCTCGCGACAAGTTCGTCATCGGTATAGGTCGTGCCGTCGAACAAAAGCGCGTCTGCGCCGGCGATCCGCTCGCGCATGGCCGGCGTCATCGCCGCGCAAGCCGGAGCATAGACGAGCCGTTTGCCCCCGCTTTGCAATTCAAGCGCGACGCTTTCCTCCCCTTCCGCGCCGATTTGGACGGTCTCGCCCTCTTGCCACAACGCGACCTTTCCTGGCGCGGCGAAGGCTTCCAACAAAAGCCCTGGAAGAGGTTCGCTGGCGGCGCCGATGCGAATTGGATTGCGCGACACGCATTGCGTCGACAGCACGTCGAAAACGGGATTGGCCGCGAGCGCCGATAATGTGGCGCTTGTCGCGTAAAGGGCGATTTTTTGCCTTTCGCGGAGCGTCAGCAAGCCGGCGACGTGATCGACGTCCGCGTTGGTGACGGCGCAAGCTTTGATCGGACTGGAGCGGCCGGGGCGCCGCGGCTGAAGCATAGGCTGGCTGAGGATCTGCTGGCGCAAATCCGGCGAAGCGTCGATCACCAGGAAAGCTTCCCCGTCGACCGTAGCCGCGAGGCTTGTCTGAGTCCGCCTCTTCACGCGCGCATCGCCGCTCCAGGCAAGGGCGCAAACGGAGCAGCGGCAATTCCACTGCGGAACCCCGCCGCCCGCCGCCGAGCCCAGAACGACGACGCGCAATGTTTAGATGTCGGCCGCGCCGCTCAGCGCTCCGCCGAGAGGTAGCTGGTCACTTCCATTCCGACAGGGACTTCGCAGATTTCAGGGGTCGTCCAATCCATGGCCTTCCCTCCCAGTTGACGACGGCATCATATCCGCAAGCCTTCTGACCCTGCAAGCGCGAACCGGCCCAGCCGAGAGCCACGTCGCCGGCCCTTCCATCCTCTTCGCCCAATGCTGGAACAATGACGGCCCTTACCCTCCATCCGCTGGTCGATGTCGCTCAGTATTGGGACGGCTCGCTCCTGATTTCGAACGATCTCGTCGGCGCCGTTACTGGTACGACCGCAAGCAATCTGGAGCGACCTCATGGCCTCGGCTTCCGCCGAGGCCTCGTCCCTGGCGCAGCAAACCGCCGCTTTTTGGTCGCTCCCGCCCGTCGCCGGCGCGACGCAATCGTTTGCCGATGAGTAGAGCTTGCGCTGCGCCGCCGATTTCCCGTACGATCTCTCCTGAACGGCTCGAGTCCTCGAAGAATGTCCGGAGAAGGATCAGGTGAGCGCCGGCGCGAAGGGCGGCGCAGCCGATGCGGCGAGGCGCATGGCCCGGACGGCGTTTTCTGGCGCGTGAGGAATTTGTTAGCCTCTTTGGCCAATCGCGGCGCGGAGCCGGTCCGTCGGACGCCGGCTTTGCAGCCGCATCGCCGAGCGCTTTGGGCGTTAGCCGCGGCCGCTTTTCTCATCCAATACGAGCCGGCGCTCTCCTTGGCCGCTGAACAGCAGGAGATCGCGATCGGCTATTTGCGCGAGACTCGGCCCAAGGTCAGTCTCTCGCTCATCGACCTGCCGGCCCCGAATAACGGCGTCGCCGGGGCTCTCCTGGCGATCGACGACAACAACACGACCGGCCGGTTCAACGGCCAGGGCTTCGCCCTCGCCGACGCGACGCTGGCGCCGGATGAGCCCGATCCAGGCCGAACGCTGGATATGCTGGCCGAAAAGGGCGCCGCTTTCGTGATCGCGGATTTGAGCGCCGCGACCCTGCTGAAGGCAGCGGACGCCGCCCGCGCGCGCCGAATGACGTTGCTCAATATCGGAGCGCCGGACGATCGGCTGCGCGAAGAGGATTGCCGCGCCGACGTGATTCACGTCGCCCCCTCCCGGGGCATGCTGGCGGACGGGCTAGCGCAATATCTCGTTTGGAAGAGATGGAGCCGATGGCTCCTCCTCAGCGGCTCGCATGATTCCGATAAGCGGTTCGCCGACGCGTTGCGCCGGTCGGCGCGTCGTTTCGGGGCTAAAATCGTCGCCGAGCGCGAGTTCGTGGATACAGGCGGCGCTCGGCGCACGGATAGCGGGATCGCCGAAATCCAGCGTCAGATGCCGGCGGCCACGCAAGGCGCGCCGGACTACGACGTGGTGATGGCGGCGGATGAAAGCGAAGTCTTCGCAGGCTATCTCCCCTATCGCACCTGGGATCCGCGTCCGGTCGCGGGATCGGCCGGCCTCGTGCCGACCAGTTGGGATGCGGCCTTCGACCAATGGGGCGCCGTACAATTGCAGAGCCGCTTCGCCAGGGCTTTTCGCCGCGCGATGACTGCATTGGACATGAACGCCTGGACGGCGGCGCGGATGATCGGCGAGGCGGCCGCGCGAACGAACTCGAACGATCCCAGCGTCCTCGGCGCCTATCTTCGCGGGCCCGATTTTTCCGTGGCTGCTTTCAAAGGGCAAGCCTTGACCATTCGCGGTTGGAATCTTCAGCTTCGCCAGCCGATCCTCCTGTTCGACGGGCGCAATACCGTATCCGTTTCGCCGCAGGAAGGATTTCTGCACCCTCTGACGACTCTCGATACGCTCGGCGCCGACCAGCCGGAGACAAGATGCAAGCTGCAATAGTCAACCGACTTTTCTTGGGCGGAATCGGCGCGGGCCTCCTCAGCTTCGCCGTCCTCGCCGCTTTCCCAGCCGAGGCTTACCTCGCTTTCGTCTCGAACGAGAAGAGCAACAGCGTGTCAGTGGTCGACACGGACAAAATGACGACCATCAAGACGATTCCGACGGGGCAAAGGCCCCGCGGCATCGCCGCCTCCAAAGACGGCGCTCTGGTCTATGTGGCGCTTGGCGACGACGATACGATCTCGATCATAGACACGAAGGCGCTTCGCGTCGTCGGCGAATTGCCGTCGGGAGAAGACCCCGAGCAATTCGTGATCAGCCCGAACGGTAAAACGCTCTATGTCGCCAACGAGAACGACGCCGCCGTCACCGTCATCGATTTGGCGACCCGCGGAGCGATCGGCCGCATTTCAGTCGGGGTGGAGCCGGAGGGAATGGCGGTCAGCCCGGATTCGGCGACGCTGATCTGCACTTCGGAAACAACCAGCATGGCGCATTTCATCGACGCGGCCAGCCACCAGGTCGTCGCCAATCTTCTCCTGCCGAGTCGGCCACGCTTCTCGGCGTATAAATCGGACGGTTCGGAATTATGGGCGACCTCGGAAATCGGCGGCGTCCTCTCGATCATCGACCCGGCGGCTCACAAAATCAAGGAAACGGTGAGCTTCGAGATACCCGGCGTGCGGCGCGAATTGATCCAGCCGGTCGGCGTCAACCTGACCAAGGATGGCAAGCTTGGCTTTATCTCGCTCGGCCCCGCCAACCGCGTCGCGGTCGTCGACGGCCGGACGCACAACGTGCTCAAATACCTGCTCGTCGGCCAGCGCGTCTGGCACGGCGAGTTTACGCCGGACGAGAAATATCTCGTCGTGGCGAATGGACTGACGAACGACGTATCCTTCATCGACGTCGCCGCGCTAAAAGTGGTCAAGTCCGTGCAGGTGGGCGAGCTTCCCTGGGGCGTCGCGATCCTGCCGCAATGACGGAATTCGCGCTCCGCGACGCCGCGCTCGAAATTGTCGACGCGTGCTATTCCTACGGCAAGCGCGCCGCCCTGACAGGCGTTACGTTCAGCGTCGCGCCGGCTTCGTTCTGTGTTCTGCTCGGGTTGAACGGGGCGGGAAAGTCGACGCTCTTTGCGCTGATAACGCGTCTGTTCACGACCCGATCCGGCCGGATCCGAATCTTCGGCCATGACGTCGCGCGCGAGCCCGGCCAAGCCTTGCGCCGCCTCGGCGTGGTTTTCCAGTCCCGCGCGCTCGACCTCGATATTTCCGTTCGCGAGAATCTGCTGTACCACGCCGCGCTGCACGGGATCGCGCCTCGAAAAGCCGATGTCGCAATCAACAAAAGCCTTGACCGTGTCGCGTTAGCCGATCGCCTGCGGGATCGCGTCGGCGAGCTCTCCGGCGGCCAGATGCGACGCGTCGAAATCGCCCGGGCGCTGCTGCACGAGCCCAAGCTCTTGCTGCTCGACGAACCGACCGTCGGTCTCGACATCCGAGCGCGCGCCGCGATTTTGGGCACTGTCCGCGCGCTCACGGCGCAGGGCGTCGCCGCGCTGTGGGCGACGCATCTCGTCGACGAAGTCGCCGAAAGCGATCAGGTCGTCGTGCTCCATCGCGGCGCCGTGCTCGGCCTCGGCCAAGCGGCGCGCATCGTGGCGGAGACCGGCGCATCCGACATCCGCGGCGCCTTCGCGAAACTGGTCGGCGACGAGGAAAGCCTCGAGGGCGCGGCGTGAAAACGGCGGCGAGCGCGGAGCGCGGCTTTACGCTGGCGCAATATTTGACTTGCCTGATCGGCATCGTCCGGCGCGAAGCGCTACGATTCCTGCATCAGCGCGAGCGCTTCATCTCGGCTTTAGTGCGGCCGCTCGTCTGGCTGTTCATCTTCGCCGCGGGATTTCGGCAGACGCTCGGCGTCTCCATCATTCCGCCTTACGAGACCTATGTCCTCTACGAGGTCTATATCGCGCCCGGTCTGATTGCGATGATTCAGTTGTTCAACGGCATGCAATCGTCGTTGACCATGGTCTATGACCGCGAGACCGGCGGCATTCGCACTCTCCTCGTCAGTCCGTTTCCGCGCGCCTGGCTGCTCGCCTCAAAGCTGCTCGCAGGGACGCTGGTGTCCATCCTTCAAGTCTATGCTTTTCTCCTCATCGCCTGGTTTTGGGACATCGAAGCCCCGCCCGTCGGCTACTTCTTGATCATCCCCGCTTTGCTCGTCAGCGGCATGATGCTGGGCTCGCTCGGCATGTTGATTTCGTCCGTGATACGGCAATTGGAGAACTTCGCTGGCGTGATGAATTTCGTCATTTTCCCGATGTTTTTCGCCTCCTCCGCCCTCTATCCGTTATGGCGGATCAAAGAATCGAGCCTGCCGCTCTATGACATCTGCCAAGTCAATCCCTTCACCCACGCGACGGAATTGATCCGCTTCGCGCTCTATGGCCAGATCGATTGGGCGGCGCTCGCCATTGTCGTCGCCTTCGGCTTTCTGTTCATGACCGGGGCGATCCTGGCCTATGATCCGGCCCGCGGACTTCTTCCGCGTCGCGGACAGGCTGCAGGCTGACGGCTCACGGGCGAGGAATGGGATGAAAGGTGTTTTCCGGATCGCAATGCTGGGCGCTTGCCTTTCGGGCCGCGCCCTCGCCCAGGAGGGCGAGCCGAGTTCGCTGAATTGCGAGAGTTTCCGCGTCGAAGCCGAGCGGCGCCTGGATCAGGCGCCCGACACGCTGCAAGTCAATATGCTGTTCTTCTCGGCTGCGCAAAAAGGCTGCGCCGGTTCGATTGCGAGACTGATCGAGGCCGGCGCGTCGCTGCAAGCGCGGAATCGGACTGGCGATACGCCGCTCGGCGTCGCAGCGAAAGCGGGTAGGAAATCTTTCGTCGCCGATTTGCTGCGTCGCGGCGCGGAGCCGAACGGCAAGGACGTCAATGGCGCGACGCCGCTGCTCCTGGCCGCGCGAGCCAATCGCCGCGACGTCGCCCTAGAATTGCTGGACGCGGGCGCCGACGTCAACGCGGCCGATTTGCATGGCGAGACGCCATTGATCGCCGCCGCCTTTAACCGCGACGCGACGCTGGTCGAACGATTGCTGGCGCGCAAAGCCGATCCCGCGCCCGCCGATTCGACCGGAAAGACCGCGATCGTCTACGCCGCCGGACGCGGCGCGGCGCGGATTGTCCAGTTGCTGCTCGATTCCGGCGTCGACGTCAACCGAACCTACGACGCCGACCTCACCGCGCTGATGTGGGCGGCGGGTCACGCCGACAACGCCCCGGACGCCGAAAGTCTGCGAACGGTTCAGCTGCTGCTCGAGCGCGGCGCGGCGGTGGACGCGCGTGACGATCGCGGCCGCACGCCGCTGATGATCGCCGCGGAGCTGAATCACCTGGAGATCGCCCGAACCCTGATCGCGGCCGGCGCCGACAGATCGCTGCGCGACCGCGCCGGCAAGAGCGCCGCCGACCTCGCCGCGACCGAGGAGATGCGGGCGATTGTCGCGGGCCCTTGAGGCTCGGAGCGAGCAGTTCTCAGCCAAACCCCTTCGTCGTTCCGCAAACGAAGCGATTGGTCGCAGACCGCAACCCCGCGATGGATTGCTTCGTTGCTTGGCGATGACCCTGCAGCGATTCGACCTGCCTAAAGCCCCGCGAGCACGCGCGCCATCTGCTTGATGTCGTCTTCGCTGAATGTCTTCAGCAGCGAGGTCATCCAATCGTTATTCGCCCGTGCGCCGCTGCGGAAATCGAGCATGGTCTTGAGCAGGTATTCATAGGTCTGGCCGGCGAGCCGCGGTTGTGTGCCGGCGCCCTTGAATCCGGACTGGTGGCAGGCGCCGCATTGGCCTGAATTCGCCATCACTGCGAAATGATTGGCGTCGGCGGGCGCGGCGCGCGGCTGATCGAGATTCGGCCAGGGTTTGGCGGCGAAATAAGCCGCCAGCGCCATCATGTCGTCCCGCTCCAGATTCTCAACGATGGGCGCCATCTGATCGTTCTTGCGCGCGCCCTTCTTCATGTCGCGCAATTCGATGTAAATGTAGCCTTCGTTCTGCCCCCAAATGATCGGGATCGCCTTATCGTTCGGAATCCCGTTCTCGCCGTGGCACGCCGAGCAGATCGCCGCCTTGTCCTCGATCGGATCGGCGAATGACGGCGCCGCGCCCGCCGAGACGAGCAAAAGCGCTAAAGTCCCCTTCCCTCTTCCCATAGTCCGTCCTTTGCCGCGCTCGCGAGCGGCGCGTGTTCATAGAAAAAGCGGGACCGGTGGCCCGGTCCCGCTCGATTCGGTTGATCGTTCCGCAAGACTCAATCGGGCAGCGAGAATGCAATGATCGAATTGCCCCGCTTATAGTCGATCTGCGTGTTTCCGCCCGCGCCGACGACGATGTACTGCTTGCCTTCCACCGTGTAGCTCGACGGCGGCGCGTTGACGCCGGCGCCGGCCTGGAAGTCCCACAAGGCCGAGCCGGTTTGCGAATCATAGGCTTTGAAATGCCCATTGCCCTCGCCGGCGAACACGAGACCGCCGGCTGTCGCCAAGATGCCGCCGATCATCGGCTGCTGCGTCTTGACCTGCCACTGGATTTTTCCCGTATTGTAGTTGACCGCGGTGATGTTGCCCCATTGCTCTTCGGTCGGAATCACCTTGAACGCGCCGCCGAGCCAGAGCTTGCCGTCGGGATATTTGGTCGACTCCACGTGATACGTCATCGGCTGATGCAGGTTGATGGCGTAAGCCAGGCCGGCATGCGGATCAATGGCCATGGGCGACCATTCGACGCCGCCATTCGCGCCCGGCAGCATGCGCGCGCCGTCCTTGGTCGGCAGAACCCACATATTCTCCTGCGGCACCATGGCTTCCGAATAACGGATCAGGCTGCAATCCTTCGCGTCATGAACGTAGACGTGCCCCGTCTTTCCAGCGTGCAGCACGCCTTTGATCATCTTGCCGTCCTTGTCGGCGACCTGAGTGATGATCGTCGGCGAGACAGCGTCGAGATCCCATACGTCATGGGCGATATATTGGAAGTGGCAAATATATTTGCCGGTGTCGAGGTCGAGCGACACGAGCGAGTCGGTGTAGAGATTGTCGCCGGGACGAATCGAGCCGTCGAGATCCGGCGACGGATTGCCGACGACGAAATAGATTCGGTTCGTCTCGAGATCGACGGCAGGATTCTGCCAAACGCCGCCGCCCAGCTTCTGGTACAAATCCGGGCCGAGCTTTTGATAGGCCGCCTTTTCCGCCTCGATGTCGCGGTGCATGTCGCGGCCGGTCGCGTCGGTCGTGGCCCAGACGCCCTTCGTATCCTCCGGGATCGTATAGAAGGTCCATTTCAAATCGCCGGTCTTGGCGTCGAACGCCTTGACGAAGCCGCGAATGCCGTATTCGCCTCCATTCGTGCCGATCAGGATCATGCCCTTCACCGCAGTCGGGGCCATGGTCTCCGAATAACCCTTTTCCGGATCGGCGATTTCCTTGGTCCATTTCACTTCGCCAGTCTTGGCGTCGAGCGCTACGAGCTTGGAGTCGAGCGTCGCGAGATAGACCATGTCGCCATAGACGGCGACGCCGCGGTTGTTCGGGCCGCAGCAATAGGTGGTGATCGGCCCCATCTTGTGTCGATAGGCCCAGATTTCCTCGCCGGTGCGAGCGTTCAGGGCGAAGACATGATCAAAGGACGTCGTCACGTACATCGTGCCATTGACGACGATCGGCGATGTCTCCAACGAATCGATCACGTCGGTCTGGAAAATCCAAGCCGGCCGCAGCCTACTCACATTCGACACGTTGATCTGCCGGGCGGGATAGTATCGCGTCTGAAGGTAATTGCCGTTCGTATGGAGAAAATTGTTGCCGTCGTCGCCGGCGCGGTTGAGAAGGTCCTGCGTCACCAGGCTCATGTCGCCGAAGAGCATGGCCGGCTTGATTTCCTTCTTGTTCACTTCCGGCTTTTCGTCGGCTGCGCCATAACTGGCGAATAGGCCGATGGCGCCAATGCAAGCGACCGCCAAACCCAGTTTCTTGAGCATGGCAATTCCTCCCCTTTTTTTCCGGCGATGCCGGCGACGCATCTAAGCACCGCGCGCGGTCCAGGGAAAACGATCCCTCGCCCCCGGCGCGCAATCGGCCACAGGCGCGCTTTTGCAGTTATGCAAGCTCGCCGCGCTTGGCCCATGGCTGTTGCGGCGCAACCTGAGCCGGAGAGAGGCGCAGGCCGTAGCTGGCCGGCTAAATGGCCCCCACGGGCTCGCGCCGAACCGAGGGATTATGTATTCGGGTTCGATGGAAACCGAGGACGATCGGGGTCTCTTCGCGGCGTAATGAGATGATCGACGAAAGAAAGCTCGAACAGCGCTTGGTCGCGCTCGAAGCAGCCAAAGCCTGGAGTCCGCGCGTCGTCTCGCGGCTCGAGACGCTGCTGCGCTCGGGCGCGGACGAGGCGCTCTATCGCATCAATCCGATTGAGTTCGCCACGGAGAAATCGATCGCCGAAGCCGAAGCCATCGACCTCTTTCTCCATGCTTGCGTGGCTGGGCTGTTCGACATGGACTGGCTGCTCGTTTGTCCGATGTGCTCCGACGTCGTCGAGAGCTTCCGGACTTTGCGCAAACTGCACACGCATTTCCACTGCCACCTGTGCCAAAGCGATTACGACGCCGCGCTCGACGATTACATCGCGGTGACGTTTACGGTTTCGCCCGCCGTGCGCAGCATCCGTTTCCATAAACCGGATGCGCTTTCGGCCTGGGACTACGTTTTCCATTACAAATTGACGCCGGGCGGCCTGATGCCGGACGGCGCGCCATGGAGCGAGACTGCGAAAGGGCTGGTGAGGGCGCTCACCCGCATAGAGCCAGGCTCGATCGCCAATCTCGAGGTTGACGCCGCCGAAGGCGCGCTTCTGGGACAAGATTTCGAAAGCGACGCCCAATGTTTCATCCCGGTCGCGAGGGGCGCGAATGTGACGGCCCACATGCCGGTCGTACTCGATTCCGGCAAGTGCGCGCCGACCGCCGCGAACATCGCGCCCGGCAAGGTCATGTTCGAAGTTCGCAATGCCGGCAAGCTGCCGATCGTATTCGGCATCCTCCAGCTTCCGACGGCGACATTTCAGCGCCCGAGGCTTCGCTTCACGCCGTACTTGTCCGGAAAGCGATTGCTGATGACGCAAGCCTTTCGCGACTTTTTCCGCTCGGAAGTGATCAGCGCGACGGAAGGCATTGCCGTCCTCGACGTCACCCTCGTCTTCACCGACCTTAAGGGTTCGACGGCGCTTTACGAGCGGATCGGCGACCTTAACGCCTATATTCAGGTGCAGCGGCATTTCCAGCATCTTCTCGCCGCCGCTGTTCGTCACAACGGCGCCGTCATCAAGACGATCGGCGACGCCGTGATGGCGGCGTTTTCGACTTCAGCCGATGCGATGCGGGCGGCGCTTGAGATGCGCGAGGCCGTGGAGGAGCTCAATCGCGACCGGCCGCAGCGTGATTTCATCCTAAAAATCGGCGTGCATCGCGGCGCCTCGATCGCCGTCACGCTCAACGAGCGGCTCGATTATTTTGGCCAAACGGTGAATATCGCGGCGCGAGTGCAAAATCTTGCTGATGGCGACGAGATTTGTATCACTGAAGACGTTTACAGCGCGCCGGCTGTGGCGGAAATTATTGCGCCATACCCGACGGTTAAGAGAGAGGCGGAGCTCAAGGGCGTCAGCAAGGCCGTGTCGATCTATCATCTCGCCCGAATGGCGTCCTAGTCGCGGGCGGTCCTACGCGGCCGCTTCTTGAACCTCCTGTTTCTGCATCCGCCACACCGTCAGGCTCAGGGCCACGACGGGAATCCCGATCGCCGCCGTGGCGATGAAGAAGCGGACATAGCCGAACTCGTCGACCATCACGCCGGACAGCCCGCCGATGAGCTTGCCGGGCAGCGCGTAAAGCGACGACAGAAGCGCATATTGGGTCGCGGCGAAAGCAGGCGACACAAGCGACGACATATAGGCGATGAGCGCCGCGCCGGCGAAGCCGGACGCGAAACTCTCGGCGCTCACGGAGAGACTGAGGAGCGGAAGATTGGCGCCGTGGGCGGCGAGCAAAGCGAGCGCCAAGTGCGACGACGAAGCGGCGAGGCCGCCGAGCATGAGCGAGGGCATGAGCCCGAGCCGCGCCACCGCGACGCCGCCGCCGAACGCGCCGGCGATGCCGATCCAGACGCCATAGAGCTTGGAGACGGTGGCGATGTCGGACTTGGTGAAGCCGAGGTCGATGTAAAGCGGGTTCGCCATCACGCCGGAAACGAAATCAGGCAGACGGTAAATCGCCACCAGCATGAGGATCGCGATCAGCGCCGCGCCGTAGCGGCGCAACAGATCGCCGAGCGGCTCGACGAACGAGACGGCGAGCGAAGCGGCGCCCGGACTTGCGCCTTCTCGGGGCCGATCAAGTCGCGGCGAGACGAAGCAGCCGCCAATGCCGATGAGCGTCAGGCCCGCCATCGTCAGATAGGCGGCGCGCCAGCTCACGAAATCGGCGATGTAAAGCGCCCCCGCGCCGGCGCACAGCATGGCCAAGCGATAACCGAGCTGGTACGCCGCCGACATCATGCCCTGGCGCTCGATCGGCGCCGCGTCGATGCGCCAACCATCGATTGTGACGTCCTGACTCGCGGCGGCGAATGCGGTCAGGAACGCGAAGGCGATGCTCCAGCCAAGGCTTTGCGCTGGGGCGCCACAGGCGAGCCCGGCGAGCCCGGCGGCGACGCCGAGCTGGGCGATCAGCATCCAGCCGCGCCGGCGCCCGAGCCAGCGCCCGACGAGCGGGGGATCATATTCGTCGATGAACGGCGCCCAGGCGAACTTGAAAGTGAAGGCGAGCGCCGCATAGCTCATCAGTCCGATCGCCGACCGGCTGACCCCAGCCTCGCGCAGCCATGCCGACTGGGTCGAAAAGATCAGAAGGAACGGCAGTCCTGAAGAAAAGCCGAACGCGAGCATCAGCGCGAGGCGAGGGTCTCTCAGGATTTCACGCAGCGGGGGCGATTTGCGGGCCGAAGTCATCAGCGAGAATGGGACCGGAATGTTGATGGGCGATTCAAGTCTCTGCGGGCGATCCGAATGACGGCTTCCGTCGGCGGTCGTTTCGGGCGGCATTTTGCGCCGGCCGTCCAGCTAAGGAGCCTGATCTTTATCTTCCCCGCCCCGGCGCGCCAACCGCCCCAGATCGGCCAGCCCGCATCAAGACGAACCGCTCGCCTGCAAGTCCGCGACGATGAATTCGGGCTTGGCGCCATGCTTTTCGAACTCGGCGGCGAGCTCCCGCTCGGTCAGTTGGGCGAGGATCCCGGTCCTCACCAGCATGGCGGGCGCGCCGAAACGATGGGCGCCGACGACGTCATGCTCGACGCTGTCGCCGACGCAGAGAATGCGAGCTGGATCGGCTATTCCGGCCAGGGCCGCCGCTTCGCGATAAATCGGCAGATGCGGCTTGCCGACCCAGACGACCGAGCCGCCGAGCTCCTCGTAGAGCTCGGCGATGCGGCCGGCGCCGAACGCGACCTCGCCGCCGACCAGCATCAGCTTGTCCGGATTGGCGCAGAGGCAGGGAACTTTGCGCACGGCGGCCGGCGCAAGAATTCGTCGATAATGATCGAGCGAGAGACGGTCGCCCTGGCTGCCGCTGATCACGACCAGATCGGCTTCCGCGCCGTCTTCGGCTGAACGGACGCCGAGCGTCTGCGCAAACTCCCCGCCGCCCACTGTCGAGAGCGTCAGGCACCGGGTCGCGGGCGTGAGCCGGATGGGCGACCGCTCGCTTTTGAGGAGGCGGCGCGCCGCGTCTCCAGACGTCAGGAAATAATCATAAAGATCGCGGGCCAGACCCAGCTTCGCCATGCGGAGCGCATTCTCTTCGCCAGTCCGGCCGGAATTCGACAGGACGACGATCTTCGCGCGGGATTCCTTCAAATCGCGAAGCGCCTGCTCAGCGCCGGGATAGGGGCGCTGGCCGTCATGCAAGACCCCGTATTGATCGACGAACACCGCGTCGAATCGCGAGGCGATCGAAACGAAGCGCGATGAGGACGTCACGCCGTCCTCATCCGGCGCAGGATCAATTGCGCGACGCCGACGCAGGCGTCTTGCGAACGGGCGACAGCGAACGGCGCGTTCAAAACGCGCCGCCTGATCTCGGACCAACCCGCATTGTCGGCGCCGCCGCCCACCGTTCGAATCGAACGAAGCGCCGGGGCGCCAAGTTCTCCAAGCTTGCGATAGGCCAATGCTTCGACCTCCGCGATCCCTTCGAGAACCCCCTGAAAGAACGTCGCCTCGTCCTCTGGCCGCGGCTCCAGCCGAGGCGGGAGATCCGGATCATTGATCGGGAAGCGCTCGCCGGGCGCGACGAGCGGATAGTAGCGTAGGCCGGTCGGCTGATCCGGCTTGAGCGCTTTCGTCAGTTCGGCAAGCCGATCGCGGCCGAACAAGCGCTCGATCACCGCGCCGCCCGTATTCGAAGCGCC
Organism: Alphaproteobacteria bacterium; assembly: GCA_021325385.1. Lineage (GTDB taxonomy): Bacteria > Pseudomonadota > Alphaproteobacteria > Rhizobiales > Beijerinckiaceae > Roseiarcus. The sequence goes on along the minus strand of JAJPHH010000017.1, from coordinate 18,177 downwards.
GCCGGCGAGCCAAGCCTCGCCGATACGATGGCTGTAAATTCCGTATTGCGGCGCAAAGATCGGCTCGTTGCAGAGCAGTTTGATCACCAGGGTCGAACCGAGCGCGGTTACGGCGTCGCCGATATTGGCCGCGCCGGTGGCGAGGAAAGAAGCGCAGCCGTCGGTCGTGCCGGCATGCACGATGGTCGCAGCCGGCAGGCCGAGCGCGACGCCTTCCGGCCCGACCGGCCCGATCGACTCCCCGGGCTCGATCACAATCGGCAACTTGTCGAGATCGGCGCCGGCGCGTTCGAGCCAATCGGGCCAGCGGCGCGCGACGGGATCGTACCCTGTCTTCAGTGCGTTGTTGGCGTCGCTGCGATCGAACCGGCCGGCGATGAGGCCGGCGATCCAATCGGCCTGATGAAGCACCCGGCGAACGCCCGGCCGGCCTTGCATCGTCAAGACTCGCGCCAGCCCTGACGTGCGGCCGCGCGCCGCGCTTTCGGCAGGCGCGTGAGCCTCGATCGCGCGGAGCGCGTCCTGATCCTCGCAGGGCTCGTCATACATCAGCGCGGCGCCGATCGGCGCGCCGCAATCGTCGACGGCGACCATGGTGCCCGACGTGCCGTCGACCGCGAGGCTGCGGACGGCGCCGAGATCGCAAGCTTCGCCGAGCTGCGTCAAGCAAGCCGATAGAGCGCGCCGCCAGGTCTGCGGCGCCTTGCGGCCGCCGAGCGGCGCCATATCGACGGCCCTCTGGGCGAGGACGGCGCCGTCCGCAGCTAAGGCCGCGGCGCGCACCCCCGACGTGCCGACATCGACGCCGATGACGCAAGCCGTCATGACGCGCCGGTCGAGACTGCGTTGCGGCTGCGCCGATATTTCTCGGCCTCCCAATCGACGAGCTCCCGCTCCTGCGCTGGCGTGAGCGTGACAATCGGAGCGTCTTCGGGGATGCGCCCGGCGACGTCCGCGAGGCATCGCGCCATCTCGTCCGTTCCTTTCGGCGAGTCGCGGCGCAGCGCCACGCCTTGTCCGGGCAGGACCAGCATCGGCGCGAGGCGATCAAGGTCTGGCGGCGCTTGCGCGCGGCCATGGACGATCGCCCCCTCGACAATTCCGGGCCCCAAGAAGACGACGTGATCGGGGTAGAGCGAGCCGCGCCGGGCCACAGCCAGCCGGCGCGGATCGGTCGCGATCACATGCGCAGCGGGATCATTGGGGAGACGGTAATCGCCGCCTTCGACCAGCCTCGCGAGCGCGTCGAGGTCGGGCGCGGGCGCGGCGCTCGACGGCGCGGCGAAAGCTTGGCAAACGCGTCCGACGAGGTCCGCCGCGGCCGCGACTGTCTCGCCTGCGACAATCAGGCCGTGATTGCCAAGAACGATCACGCGCGTCTTCCCGGTCAGCCGCTTGCCGATCTCGTGCGCGAGCGGCAGGCCCGGCTTCACATAAGGGACAAAAATCCACTCGCCGCTTTGAAGGCCAGGCAAACGCGCGGCGATCGCCGCCTCGGCGTCGGCGCGGACCGCCAGAGCGATGGTTTCGACGCAATGAATGTGGACGACTACAGCCTGCGGCAGCGCCGCGTGCACGCTCGTCTCGATCGAAGGGCGCAGGCCCGGCGCGTTGTAGCTAGGATCGACGAACGCGACGGCGCTTTCGGCGCGCGGATCGCCGGCCGCCATCGCCGCTCGCAAAGGCGGAAGGAGCACCGGAATCATCATCTCGCGGCGCAGGGCGTCGGCGAGCCAAGCGCCGGACGCCTTGATCCACATGACGCGGGCGCGTTTGATCGACGTGTTGCCGCCGGCCGCCTGCGTGCGCGCCGGATCAGCGCCGAGCGCGGCCGAGAGTTCGAGCAAAGCGCGGAATTCGGGATCGTCGCGAATCTCCGAGCTCATGACGCAAGTTCTTTCGACATGGATTTGAACCAAGCTTCGAAAGCCTCTCGCTGCGAAGCCGTCAAGTGAAGGCCGTGCTTCGTCCGTCGCTCGAGAATGTCTTCAGCCGTCATCGCCCATTCGTTGTCGGCGAGAAAGCTCGCTTCGCGTTCGTAAAAGCTCGCGCCAAAATGACGGCCGAGATCGCGCAAGGAATTGGCGCCGTCCAGGAGCTGATCGATGCGGCGGCCATACCGCCGAGCATAGCCCAAAGAAACATCGCTCGGCAGCCAGGGACGGCTGCGGCGCAGCTCGGCGACAAAGCGCGAAAAATCGGCGCTGGCAAAATTGCCGCCCGGGAGCGTCGCCGCATGAGTCCAAGGGCCGGCCATGTGCGGAAAGAACGGCGCGAGCTTCTCCAATGCGTGTTCGGCGAGCTTGCGATAGGTGGTGATCTTGCCGCCGAAGATCGACAAGATCGGCGCGGAATCTTTCGGCGCGTCGATATCGAACACGTAGTCCCGCGTCACGGCGCTCGGATTGGCGGCCTTGTCGTCATAGAGCGGCCGAACGCCGGAGAAAGCATGGAGCACGTCGTCGACTTTCGGCGCGTTCTCGAAATAGCGGGCGACGATCGCCAGAAGGTACTCGATCTCCTCCTCGGTGATCCGCGCATCCTCGGCTTGGCCGTCGAAGGGAATGTCCGTAGTGCCGATCAAGGCGAGGTCGCCCTCATACGGATTGACGAAGATGACGCGCTTGTCGTCATGCTGGAGAAGATAAGCCTGTTCGCCGTCCCAGAATTTGCGCGTGACGATGTGGCTGCCTTTGACCAGCCGGACACGGCTCTCCACATTGCGGCCGGCCCGGCGCAAGACGTCCTCGACCCATGGCCCGGCGGCGTTGACCAAGGCCTTGCCGCGCGCGGTCAGAATCTCTCCGCGACGCGCCTCGCGGAGTTCGACGGTCCACGAGTCGCGCGCGCGCCGCGCGGAGATCAGCGGCGTACGGGTGAGGACCGTTCCGCCACGCTCGCGAATATCGACCGCGTTGAGCACCACCAATCGCGCGTCGTCGACCCAGCAGTCGGAATATTCGAAAGCGCGCTTGAAGGACTTTCGGATCGGCCGCCCTTCCGGCGCGGACGCAAGATCGAGGGTTCGCGTCGGCGGCAGCATCTTGCGGCCGCCGAGATGATCATAAAGAAAAAGGCCGACGCGGATCATCCAAGCCGGGCGCTGCTCGGGACTGTGCGGCAGGACGAAGCGCATCGGCCAGACGATATGCGGCGCCGCCCTGAGCAGCACTTCACGTTCGATCAGCGCCTCTCGGACGAGACGGAATTCGTAATATTCGAGATAGCGCAAGCCGCCATGAACAAGCTTGCCGGAGCGCGAGGAGGTCCCTTCGGCGAGATCGTCCTTTTCGCAAAGCAGGACGGAGAGGCCGCGGCCGATAGCGTCGCGGGCGACGCCGACGCCGTTCACGCCGCCGCCGACGACGATCAGATCGAATTCTCCCAAATCCCGCATCGTAAAAGGTTTTCAGCTCCGTTCAGAAACGCCTGCCGAATCAGCATGGATTAAGCGGTCCTTCGCCGGCGAGGTACCGGCGCACCTCCTCGGCCGCGGCCGCGGCGGCGTATTTCACCGTCTTGACCGAAGCCCCGGCGATATGCGGCGTCAGGGTGACGTTCTCGAGCCGCAGCAATTCGAGATCGGGCGGCGTCGGCTCGACGGCGAAGGTCTCGATCGCCGCGCCGCGCAAATGCCCGCTCTTCAGGGCTTCGGTCAAGGCGTCGTAATCGACCAGCGGCCCGCGCGCCGTGTTGACGAAATAGGCGCCGCGCTTCATCGCCGCAAATTGGGCGGCGCCTATAAAGCCGCGCGTCTCGCTGGTCACGCGGGCGTGCAAGGTGACAACGTCGCTCTCGGCCAAGAGCCGCTCCAGGGAGACCTGGACGACGCCGTCGTTAAGGTCCTCGGCCGAGAGCTGAACGTAAGGGTCGCAGACCAAGACGCGGCAACCGAACGCTTTGAGGAGGCGGACGACCTTGGTTCCGACATGGCCATAGCCGATCACGCCGACGCTCATCTCGGAGAGTTCTTCGCCGGTCAGATCGGCGCGGTAAAGATCGCCGCGCCATTCGCCTCGTCGCAAGCTGTCGTGGCCGCGGGTGATCAGTCGCGTTTCGGCGAGAATGGCGCCGATGGTGAATTCGGCGACGGCGGAAGCGTTCCGGCCGGGCGTATTAACGACCAGCACGCGCCTTTGGCGCGCCGCCTCCATGTCGATATTGACCGGTCCGCCGCGCGAGACCGCGATCAATTTTAAATGGGGCAACCGGTCGAGAATGCCGGCCGAAAACGGCGCCAAATGGGTGACGACGATGTCGGCGCCGTCCGCGTAGGCGACGATTTCGTCCGCTGTTCCTTGATACTCCTTCAGTCCCCCCATTCCCGGTTCGGCGTAGCCATGCTGCATCGGCTCGTCGGGCCAAGGCATCTCATAAGTTCGGATGTCCAGCTCGCCGTCGCATTTGGCGCGGATCGCCTTTTCGAACATGGACGGCAGCATGAAGCGATCGCCGATGATCGAGATGGTGGCTTTCGGGCGCTTCGCCGCCGAATTCACGTCGTCTGCTCCTGTCTTATTTGGCCGAGCTTGGCCCAGGCGGGCGGCATCGTCTCGCGGATCGAACGATAGACCGAATAGAGATTCGAATAGAGATGATGGAGGCTCGAATCGGGCGCGGTGATTTCGCCGAGCGACGGCGTCACCCAAGCCTCGATGCAAGCCTCCATGTCCTCGTAAACGCCGATGGCCGTGGCGGCCATCATCGCTGCGCCCGCGGCGCCGATTTCCTCGCGCGACAGCGCTCTCACATTGGCGTTGAGCGCAGAGGCGACGATCGCCCGCATCGCCTTGGAGCGCGCGGCGCCGCCGGTCAGCCGCACCTCTTCCGGGATGGCGCCCGCGGCGAGGTAGCAATCGCGCGCGGCAAAGGCGAGACCTTCATAAACCGCGCGGACCACGCCGACGAAATTCGTCTTCGTCGAGAGGCCGCTGAACTGGGCCCGCGCATTCGGGTCAAGGAAGGGACCACGCTCGCCGGCCTGAAAGATGTAGGGGTGGTAAATCGCCTGGCCCGGCGCCGCGGCTAGGATTTTTTCGTCGAGGCCGGACAGCAAGGCGGCTCGGCTGGTTTTCGCGCCGCCGAGCTCCGCAGCTTGGCAGGCGAGGTCGAGCAGCCAATCGATGTTGAGCGTCGCCGCCATGTTCGACTGCATCGAGGCGCAGGAGCTTCCAACCGGAAAGCACATCGTGTAGCCGGATCGCTCCTCATTGAGCCGCACGTCGGCCAGGGTCGGCGCATAGCGCATATGCATGCCGGTCGAGCCGATGATCGAGACGCCGGCCCTGCCCGTCCGATCGTACAAGCCTCCGCCCAGCGCGGTGCAGATCACGTCGAGATAGGCGAGCGAGATCGGCAATCCCTCGGGCAAGCCGGTCGCCGAAGCGGCGGCGGCGGACAGGCGGCCCGCCTCGCGCGAACCTTCGATCATCGGCGGCAATAAGCGGGCGCAATCTTGAATGCCCATCCCTTCGAGGATCGACGGCTCATATTGCCGAGTGCGGAAATTGCCGAAAGTGAAATTGCCTTCGGCCGGATCCGTCACCCTTGCGCCGGTCAGCTTGAAATAGAGCCAGTCCTTGCAATGAAAGCAGGTCGCGGCGCGCGCGATCCGCTCCGGCTGGCATTTCTTCATCCAGGCGAGTTGGCCGGACGCCATGCAGGCGTTCACGCCCGAGCCGGTCAAGCGATAATGGCGCTGGTACGCTTCCGTCTTCAAATATGCCGCGACGAGCCCAGCCGCGCGCGAGTCGAGCCAGAGCAGCCCGCCGCCGACCGGCTCGCCGTCGGAATCGATCATCCAGGCGCCGTCGCCCTGGCCGGTGACGGCGAGACCCGCGACGCGACCGGGAAGATTCGGCACGCGCTCGACAAGCTCGCGAATTGTGGCGACGCAATCGGCCCAGGTCCGCGCCATGTCTTGTTCGACCTGCCCCGGTCCCGGCGTTTCATAGACGTTCGGCCGCGTCGCCGCCGCGACTTGCTCGCCGGCGAGCGAAAAGGCCACCGACTTGATCACCGACGTGCCCGCGTCCACGCCGATCAGGATGTCCCTGCTCACGGCCGCGGCGCCTTTCCCGCTGTCGCTCGCATCGTCGCGGTCACGCCGTCTCCAATCCGTGCGACACCGCCGCTTCGGTGGCGGCGTCGAAGACGTGCAGATCGGCCGCGGCCGCATCGTAGCGAATCTTTTCGCCCGCCTTGGCGGCGATCGGCTTATGGGACACCGCGACGAGCAGCTTGCCGGCGACGTCCATCGCAAGATGGCTCTGATCGCCGAGCCACTGGTTGGAGACGATGCGCGCCTCGTTGAGACCGCCCCCGAGGCGGATCGCATGCGGGCGGACGCCGACGACGGCTCGCTCCCGCCCGCCGATCGCCTGGCGAACAGGGAGCGGGATTTCGGAGGAGGCGAAGTCGAATGTCGGGCCCGCCGTCACTTTAAAGCGCAGGCGCTCGCCGTTCTCGACGGCGGCCTCGAAAACGTTCATCGGCGGCTCGCCGACGAATGTGGCGACGAAGAGATTGGCCGGCCTGTCGCGCAACTCCTTCTGGCTGGCGAATTGCTGGAGGACGCCCGCCTCCATCACCGCGATCCGGTCGGCCAGCGCGTTGGCCTCGGTCTGGTCATGCGTGACGAAAATCGAGGTCATGCGCCGCTCGACCAGCAGGCTTTTGAGCCGCCCGCGCAGGACGGCGCGCAATTGCGGCTCGAGTTGGCCCATCGGTTCGTCAAGGAGATAAAGGTCGGCGCGGCGGACAAGCGCGCGAGCGAGCGAGGCGCGCTGCTGCTGGCCGCCGGAGATCGACGACGGATAGCGGTCCAAAATCTCCTCGATCTCGACCAGGCGCGAAATCTCGGCGACGCGCTTTTCGACGTCCTTTGCGCTCAGCCGAGCGCTTTTGAGGGCGAAGGCGATATTGTCGCGCACCGTGAGCGGCGGATAGAGCGAATAGCCTTCAAACGCCATCGCGACGCCGCGCCGCGCCGGCGGCAATTGATCGATGCGCCGGTCAGCGAGAACGATGTCGCCGTTCGACACGGCTTCGAAGCCGGCGATCATGCGCAAAGTCGAGGTCTTGCCACATCCGGACGAGCCGAGCAGAGCGATGATTTCTCCCCGCTCGACCGCCATGTCCAAGCTCTTGACCGCGTGGACCGGCGGCTTGCCGCGGCGTTGATAGATCTTGTCGACTTTAGTCAGCGAAAGGGCGATGTCGGCCATCGGATTTCATGCTGATTGCGGCGCGATGCGCCGGCCGTTTGCGGCGTCGAAGAGGAGGACGGCGTTGGCGTCGAAACGCGCAAAAGCCGGTCCATGGCGGCGAGGCGCTTCGTCAGCGTTCGGCTCGGAGGCGAGCAATTCGCGGCCGTCGGCCGTTCGAAGCAAGAGCAGCGTCTTCTCGTTGAGCGGCGTCGCAGCCACCAAGTCGACGTCGAAGCTTTCTTGCGAGGGCTGCGCTTCGACGGCCAGCGATTCGGGACGTAAGCCGAGCATGCAGCGTTTGCCGATCGCATGCGCGTAGCTCGCCGGCAGGGACAACGACGCGCCGCCGATTCCGATCTTTGGGCCGGACGGCGAGGCGAGAGGCTGGACCGGAACGAGATTGATCGCCGGATCGCCGAACAGCCGCGCCACGCCGAGCGTCGCCGGCTCGCGATAGATATCGGCCGGCTTGGCCACTTGCGCGACACCGCCGTCAAGCAGCACCGCGATCCGGTCGCCGAGCGCCATCGCCTCTTTATAATCCTGCGTCACGTAGAGCACGGTCGACCCCGATGTACGGAGGAGAGCCGGCAATTCGAGGCGCATTTCGTAGCGCAGCTTGGCGTCGACGTTTCTCAAGGGATCATCGAGCAGCAGAATCTTTGGATCGGCGACCAAGGCGCGGGCCAGCGCCGTGCGCTGCTTCTGGCCGTTGGAAAGTTCGCGCGGCGCGTGTTCGAGAACATGGCCGATTTTCAACAGGCGAGCGATTTTCTCGACCTTCCCTCTGATCGCTTCAGGCGAAGCCCGCCGAGCGGTCAAAGCGCTGGCGACGTTGTCGAAGGCTGACATGTGCGGGAACAGCGCGAAGTTCTGAAACGCCATGCCGACGCCGCGAGCCTCCGGCGCCGTATCGGTGACGTCGCGCCCTTCGAGCATGATCGAGCCTTCGTCAGCTTGCTCGACGCCGGCGATCAACCGCAGGAGCACTGTCTTGCCGGACCCGGACGGGCCGAAGACGCAGACGATCTCGCCCTCCTCGGCGGCCAACGAAACGCTGTCGAGCACTTTGCTCGCCTTGAACGCCTTGCTGACCGAGCGCAATTCGAGAGCGGCCATGGCTAACCCTTCACCGCGCCGAGCGAGAGGCCTTCGACCAGATAGCGCTGCGCGTAGAGCGCGAGAGCGAGCGTCGGCGTCACAGAAAGGACGATCGCCGCCGCGATCTGGCCGTATTGGATGCCGGAGGCGGTGACGAAAGCGAGCGCGCCGACCGTCACCGGCTGCTTGTCTGCGGAAGCGAGGATCAGCGCGAACACGAAATTGTTCCAGCAGAAGATGAAGGCGAGCAGCCCGGCCGCGGCGATGCCGGGCCGCGCCAAAGGAATGGCGATGCGCAGGAAGGTGCGTCCCCAAGAATGTCCGGCGACGCGATAGGCGTGCTCGATGTCCGGCGAGATATCCTCGAAATAACCGCGCACGATCCAAAGGATGAGCGGCAAGGCGATCAGCTGATAGACCCAGATCAAGCCGACATAGGTGTCGGTGAGGCCGAGGGCCTGGAAATAAAGCGAGAGCGGAAGCAGGACCAGCAGCGGCGGCGCAAACCGGAAAGACAACAGGGTGAAGGCGATGTCCTCGCCAAGGCGGAACTTGAACCGCGCGAAGGCGTAGGCCGCCGGCACGCCGAGCGCCAGCGCGATGGCGACCGACGCGGTCGAGAGCAACACGCTGTTCCACAGGTTCTTCATGAAGGCGATATCGAGCGTTCCCGAAACAGTGGCGAGCTTGCCGGTGATCAAAGCTGCATAGTTCGACAAGGTCGGCGTAAAGAACAGGCTCGGCGGAATGCGTAGAATCTCCTCGTTCGTCTGAAACGACATCAGCAGGATCCAGAAGATCGGGAATAGGAAAAAAATCACGATCAACGACAGCGCTGCGCCGCGGAGAATTCTTTCAATGAAGGACGTGCTCTCCATCTGCGCCTCTCCTCAGGCGAGCCCGCGCGCCCGCTCGCGCAGCCTCAGCCATTGCTTGATGAAGACGTTGGACAGCGCGTATGTGATCGCCCAAAGAATGATCAGCAGGGCCGCGGACTTGCCGACATTCGTATATTGGTAAAATTCGAGATAGCTGCGCACCTGGAAGACCAGCAGCGTATCGCCCGGTCCGCCCTGGGTCATGGGATAGATGATGTCGAATTGTTGGATCGAGTCGAGGAGGCGGAACAGAGCCGCGGTGACCATGTATGGCATGAGCATCGGCAGGGTGATGCGGAAGAAGACGAAGCGCCGCGGCACGCCGTCGAGCGCCGCCGCCTCGAACGGCTGTTGCGGCAGCGAGCGAAGGCCGGCCAGCAACAGGATCATGATGAACGGGGTATAGACCCAGACGTCGACGAGCACGACGGTGAACAGCGCCGTATTCGGATCGGACGCCCATTTGAAATTGCTGACGCCGAGGAGCTGGACGAAATAGGACAGAACGCCGAAATTCGGGTTGGTCATCAATTTCCACATCAAAGCGGCGATGGCCGGCGCCGTCATCAGCGGCAGGAGCAACAGAACCGAGATGACATTGTTGACGCGGCTCGGCTTCTGCAGAAGCAGCGCGATCGTGAGGCCGAAGACGAGCTCGACGCCGACGGTCAGCGCCGTATAGAGCAGCGAGACCCGCACCGTGTGCCAGAACGTCGCATCGGTGAGAAAATCGATGTAGTTCTGAAACCAGATGAAACCCTTGAGCATCGGCAGATTGAGCCGAAAGCGCAGCAGCGAATAATAAATTGCGGTGACAAAGGGGATCAGAATGCCGACACAGACGAGGAGGGCCGGCAGGCTCAAAAAGTAAGGCAGGAGATTCGCCTTGCGACGCCGCGGCGCGGCTTCGTGGGACTTTACGGCGGCGGCTGTCACAAACCGACCCTCGTTCATCGATCCAATCGCGCCGACCGACCGGCGCTCGTTCTAATTTAAACCGTTGAAGCGGCGCGCGGGAGAGGGAGAGGAGGACCGCGCGCCGCTCCGGGGCGGGACTCGGCCGAACCGGGCTCCGGCCGAGTCCGGCGGACTTAACCGAGCCCCGCGTCCTTCAATTGCTTGTCGATCGAGGCCGCCAATTGGTCGAGCCCTTCATCGACCGGCACCTGCTTGGCCACCATCTTCTGCAGCGTCTCGGCCCATTGCGTCGTGACGTCGAAGAACAGAGGCTGCGCGGTGAAGTAGATTCGGGCGCCCGGCGACGACGCCTCGTATTGCTGGAGGTAGCCATTATAGGACTTCTCGATCCGGTTCCGGAACTCGTCGTCTTTCCATACTGACTGACGCACCGGATTGACGAAATCCATCTTGCGCGCGCCGAACATATCGTGCTCGGTCGACGAAGCCCATTGCATGAAATACCAGGCCGCGTCCTTCTGTTTGCTCGCCGCATTCATCGCCAGCGACCAAATCCAGACATTCGGCGTCGGCGCCTTGGCGGCCGGATTGGCGGCAAAGGCGTGGAAGCCGAGATTGCCCTTCTCCTTGTTGTCGCCGCCATCCATGAAATAGCCGAGGATGTCGGCGTCGAAAATCGTCGCCGAAGCGCCGGCGCCGAGATCCGTGCCGACCTGGTACCATGTGTAGGTCGACCAGTTTTTCGGGCCGGATTCCTGGATCATCTTGACCCAGAGCTTGTGATAATCCTTCGATTCCGGCGTGTTCATCGCCGCCTTCAGCTTGCCGTCGGAGACCGTGAAGTCTTTCTGGCCGTAATTGGCGTAACCCGACAAAAAGCCCGGATGAATCGTCGCCCAGGATCTCGATCCGCGCACGCCGATGCCGTACGGGCCGCCGAGATCCTTTGTCAGCTTCGCCGCCGTCTCGACCAGCTCCGGCAGGTTGTTGGCGGGCTTCACGCCGACCTTGTCGTACATCTTCCGGTTATAGGTGATCGAGTTGAGCTCGAAGCCCCACGGAATGCACCATTGCTTGGCGTCGGCCGAGCCGAGTTCGCCGCCAGGAACGCCGTTCCAGGCGGTGGAGGCGCGCAGGCCGGGCAACACGTCGTCCCAATTGTAATTGGGATTGGTCTTGGCCGGGTCCTTGATCCATTGATTGAGATCTTCAATCCAACCGGCCGGGCCATAGGTCCAGGTCATATAGGCGCCGGTCATAAACGCGTCGTACTGCGACGACTTGGACGACAACGCCGCCGTCACCTTGTCGAAATAGACGTCCTCCGGGAAAATGTCGTAGGTGACGTCCATCCCCGTCAATGTCTTGAAATTCGCCAGATCGGCGATCATCGCGTCGGCGTAAGGATGCTTGTTCAGCAACAGATGAAGTTTCTCGCCCGAGAACTTCTTCCAGTTGAAGTCGGCGGCGAGCGCGCGCGTCGCCGCGCCGTTGAGCAGGAAATTCGCCGCAGCCGCGCTCAGGCCGAGCTTTCCGGCGCCGGCCATCAGTTCGCGGCGGCTCATCTTGCCCGCTTTGAACGCTTCGAAAAAGTCTTTTGCTTTGTCGCTCATCATGGCTCTCCTTGGTTGCCTGTCCTCGTTCTTTTCGTCGGATCTGCGCCCGACTTATTTTGGATTTTCGGCCCGATTCAGGCGGCCAGCGCGCGCGCCGTTCGCTCGTCGGTGATCAATCCAAAGATCAAACCGCTCGCCAGAACGGCCTTGATCGCCTCGATTTTTGTGCGGCCGCCGGCGATGGCGACGGTTTTGCGGCGGCCGATCTCTTCCGCGGGCATGGATAAAGCGCGCGACGACAGGCCGGTCGCGGTGAGCGCGCCGGATTTGTTGAGAATATGGCCGAGAATTTCGGCGACGCCGCCGAGACGGCGCGCCTCCTCGAACTCATCCTTTTCGACCATCCCGGTCGACAACAGCGAAGCGTCCGCCTCCATCGTGCCGATGCCGATGACCCTCAGCGTCGCATCGACGCCCATTTGCACGACCTGCGGCACGCCGCGCTGTTCGAGAAAGACCGAGCGATCCTCGATCGTGTTTGCGTAGAAGGGCAGCGGCAGCACATAGGCTTCAGCGCCGGTGCGCTCAGCCAGCCGGTGGATGACGTCGAAGGGCGTGGTCGCATAGCGCCGCGTCAGGCCGCCGAGCAGCGACACCAGCTTCACGCCGGAAACGTTGACCTTGGGCAGCATAGCGACGCAAGCGGCCAAAGTACGGCCATGGCCGAAGCCGATTGCCTGATGCTCGCCGCTTTCCAAAGCAAGGCGGAGAAACCGGCTGCCGGCCAGCGCCAGCGTTCTCAAGGGCAGCGGCTCGTCGTCGAGATCGGGCGCGACCTCGCACATTTCGACGCCGTAGCGGCGGCGGATTTCATCCTCGAGCCGCACGCATTCGGCGATCTTTCCGTCGATCGACACATGCACGAGGCCCAGCCGATTGGCCCGGGCGATGAGGCGATGCGCTTTGAGATTGGGGACCTGCAGCCGCTTGGCGACTTCGCCCTGGGTCAGGCCGGCGCCGTAATGCAACCAGGCGGCCCGCACGCAGAGTGCGGCCTCCTCGTCGATTGGCGGCGTCGGAGCGGCGATGTTCAGCATGGCCTCCCTGATATTTTTTTCTTCTCTTGATGTTTTTTTCATTTTCGGGTCATCCTGTCAAGGCGGACGGCGCGACGAGCGCGTCGGTCGGCCGCCGATGAACGATACAGGGAGGCAACATGCGGATCGCCCTGGGCGCAGACAGCGCCGGAAGACCCCTCCTGGAGGTCATCGCGGCCCATCTCTCCGGGCGACCCGATGTGGTCGTGGCCGACCTGAGCCAGCCGGGCTATTACGCCGACGTCGCAGCGAGCGTCGGCGAGGCGATTGTGGCTGGGCGTTACGAGCGCGGCATCCTTTTTTGCGGCACAGGCATTGGCGTCTGCATCTCGGCCAATAAAGTCCCGGGCATCCGCGCCGCGCTGACCCACGACACCTACTCGGCCGAGCGCGCGGCCAAATCGAACAATGCGCAGATCATCACGATGGGCGCGCGCGTGATCGGCCCGGAACTGGCGAAAGCGATCGTCGACGTGTGGCTCGAGGCGAATTTCGATCCCGCCGGACCGTCGGCCGGCAATGTCGCGGCGATCGATAAACTCGATCAGATCCGCAGGTCCGTCTAAGCGGGGCCGAACCATGCCCTTCCGGCTGTCCGTCAACACCAATCCTTTCGTCAATCGCTTCGCCGAGCCGGACGATCTCATCGCCGCGATCGTCGACGAGATCGGCCTCGGCTATGTCCAGCTGACGCATGAATTCATCAATCCTTCCTGGCCGGCGAATGTGACGCGCCGTTTGGCCCAGGCGACGGCCGAGAGCTGCGCCGCGCGGGGCGCGAAAATCACTTCGCTGATGACTGGCCCTTCCGGCCGACTCAATCATTTCGGTCATCCGGATCCGGAAGTACGACGGCACTATGTCGGTTGGTTCAAAGCTCTGGCGGACATCGCCGCAGATATCGGCTGCCCGGCGATCGGAACCCAATACGCGATTCTGACCTACCGCGACTACGATAGCGAAACTCTGCGCGCCCGACGCCTGGCCGAGGCGCTGGATTGTTGGCGCGCCGTCGCCGAGCATGCCGCGGCGAAGGGGCTTCAGTTCCTCTTCTGGGAGCCGATGTCGGTCGGCCGCGAAATCGGCCACACGATCGAGAGCGCCTCTGCGCTGCAGGAAGAGATCGACTCGAAGGCCTTGCCCCTTCCCTTGCTGCCCATGATCGACATCGACCACGGCGACGTCTCTTCGTCCAATCCGACCGCGACTGATCCTTACGCCTGGGCGAAGGCTTTTGCGAAGCGCTCGCCGATCATCCACATCAAGCAGAGTTCGATGAACAAAGGCGGACATTGGCCCTTCACCGCCGAGCGCAATCGCGACGGACGGATCGTTCCGGAAAAGCTGTTGGCCGCGATTCGCGCCGGCGGCGGCTCGGATAATGAGCTCTGCATGGAGTTTTCGTTCCGCGAGCGCGAGCCCGCCGACCGCAGCGTGATTGCGATGACGCGCGAGTCGGTCGAGTTCTGGCGGCCCTATGTCGATACCGGTCGGGCTTGAGCGTCCGCCGATGTCAGCCAAATCGCCGTGGATCGGCACAAGCTGGAAGATGAATAAGACTCGGGACGAAGCGCGCCGCTTCGCCACGGCGATAAAAAACTCGGGCGTCGCAGCGACCAAGAACGCGCGGCTCTTCGTCGTGCCGCCGTTCACCGCGATCGAGACGGTCGCGGCGGTTCTCGCGGGAGAAGACGTCAAGGTCGGCGCGCAGAATATGCACTGGGCCGATTGCGGCGCCTGGACCGGCGAGATTTCGCCGCTCATGATCAAGGATGTCGGCGCAAGTCTCGTCGAAATCGGCCATAGCGAGCGGCGCGCGCATTTCGGCGAGACCGACGAGACCGTCGCGAAGAAGGTCGAGGCCGCCGTGCGGCATGGCCTCACGGCGCTGGTCTGCATCGGCGATACGCGCGAGGAATACGCGGCCGGGCGCACAGGCGAAGCTTTGGCGCGGCAGACCCGCGCTGCGCTCTCGCGGGTGCAGCGGGAGCACGTCAGCCAGATCGTGATCGCCTATGAGCCTGTCTGGTCGATCGGCGAAGGCGGCACGCCGGCCGATCCAGCTTTCGCCGATCGGCAGCACGCGCTGATCAAGGAGGAGGCGCTCCGCCTCTGCGGCGCAGCCTTCGACGTCATTTACGGGGGCAGCGTCAACATGGACAATTGCCGCAAGCTTGCGGCGCAGCCGAATATTGACGGCCTGTTCATCGGCCGCGCCGCATGGCGGGAAGAGGGCTATATCGCGATCGTGCGAGCGGTAACCGAGCATTTGGCGCGGATTGAATCTGCGGCTTGACCTTGGCGGCGAGAACGAGAAGGCTGGCGAAGCGTTCTGGGAGGACGCTCGATGGGCTATCGTATCGATCCGCAGTCTGACCGC
This sequence comes from Alphaproteobacteria bacterium, assembly GCA_021325385.1. Classification (GTDB taxonomy): domain Bacteria; phylum Pseudomonadota; class Alphaproteobacteria; order Rhizobiales; family Beijerinckiaceae; genus Roseiarcus. The sequence continues at coordinate 3,039 of JAJPHH010000017.1, read as the reverse complement.
GTGTTCGTCGAGGAATTCCGTCGACGCCCGATCGGTCGACACAGTCCGGGGCTGCGGCGCGTCTTGAACGCAATGCGCTACGACCCGAGCGGCAAGCAGATCATTCTCGTTTGCAAAAAGCCGTTCCGCGAATGGGTGCTCGGCGAAATGCCGGCCAGACGCGACGAACCGATCAAGATCGAAGACGGCCCTATCTTCCATAGCCGCGAAGAGGCGGAATGGGAGGTTTTCCGCCGGCGCTGGCGGCGCCATACGGGCGAAGCCATCAATCTGCCGCTGGCGATCGAAAAGGCCTGATATGCTGAAAATCCTCGGCTATCCGGACCGCTACAGCGTTGCTCCCGGCGAAACGATCAAATTCATGGTGTCCCTCGAAGAGCGCGCCTCCTTCGAAGCTTCGCTCGTTCGCGTCGTCTGCGGCGATTGCAATCCCGATGGGCCGGGACTGAAATTCCGGCAGATCGACGCCGCCTGCAACGGCCGATATAGCGGCGCCCGTCAAACGATCGACGCCGGCTCCTATATGAACGCGCCGGGCGTTCCGGCGCTGCTGCCCGGCGCATTCACTTTTTTCGCGATGATCTGGCCGACTTTGCCGGAGGGCGATCAAACCATCGTCGCCCAGTGGGACGCGACGAAGGGAGAAGGCTTCCGACTCAGCCTGATCGAAGGAAGGCTGGCGCTGACGATCGGCGCCGCCGGCAAGGAGCGGCGCTGCGTCGTCGACGCCGCCGTTCTGAAGCGGCAATGGTACGCCATAGGCTGCAGCATCGATTCGGCGAATGGAGCGGCGACGCTGACGCAAAGCCCGCTGCAGCGCTATCCTTTTGTCGACGACGCCGGCGCAGCTCGAGCGGCGTGGACGATGGCGACGCTCGCCTCGCCATCCGGCCTCCTCCTCGCCGGAGCGCGCTTGGCGGAAGGCGGGGTCGGCTTGCATTTCGACGGGAAGATCGATCGCCCCTGCCTCTTGGCCGGCGTGCATGAAATCGGCGTCTACCACTCGTTGCGAAGCGGCGACAGTCCGGCGCTCGACTCGCTCATCGCCTGCTGGGACTTTTCGCGAGCAATCGAGACCGTCGCCGCCTACGACATCGGCCCCAGCGGGTTTCACGGCGCATTGATCAATCTGCCGACGCGCGGCATGAAAGGCTGGAACTGGACCGGCGAGGCGCATGATTGGCGCCGCAAGCCGGAGCATTACGGCGCGATTCATTTCCACCATGACGATCTCTACGACGCCGGTTGGAGCCCCTCGGTCGTTCTGTCCATTCCGGACGATCTCGCTAGCGGGCCCTATGCGCTTCATGTCCGCTCCGGCCCGTCGGATGAAGACGCGACGCGCGAAGACTATATCCCTTTCTTCGTTCGCCCGCCGCGCGATCCGCGAAAACGCGTGGGTCGGCCCAAAGTCGCGTTCCTCGCGCCGACCTGCGCCTATATGGCCTACGCCAATCACGCCGAGCACATCACCGCCCGTGAAGCCGAGCGCACGATCGGGCGCTTGCTGCAATTCGGCCATTCCGATCTTTATATGTACGACCATCCCGAGCTCGGCGGCTCGCTCTATGACAGCCACGCCGACGGCTCCGGCGTCGCCATTTCAAGCCGGCTCCGGCCGGTCCTTAATTTCTCCTCGCGCTATCATTCTTGGCTCGGCGGCCATGGATCGGCGCTGTGGCAGTACAACGCCGACACGCATCTCTTCGATTGGCTCGACCATCAGGCGATCGAGTATGACGTCGTCACCGATGAAGACCTGCACGCCGAAGGCTATGACCTGATCAAAGATTACCGGGTCATCCTGACTGGCACGCATCCCGAATACCATTCGACGGCGATGTGGGACGCGATGAAGGCGTGGCTCGATCGCGGCGGCCGCCTGATGTATCTCGGGGCCAATGGCTGGTATTGGCGGATCGCGTTTCACAAGGAGCTCCCCGGCGTCATCGAAGTGCGCCGCGCGGAGGACGGCATCCGCACTTGGGAAGCCGAGCCCGGCGAGTACCATCACGGCTTCACCGGCGAGCTCGGCGGCTTATGGCGACGCATCGGCCGGCCGCCGAACCTGATTTGCGGCCTGGGCTTCATCGCGCAAGGCTTCGACGTCTGCAGCTATTACCGCCGCGCGCCTGACGCCGACAATCCGCGCGCAGCGTTCATTTTCGAGGGCGTGCCGGACGAAGTCATCGGCGATTTCGGCCTGATCGGCGGCGGGGCCGCGGGGTTGGAGCTCGATTGCATCACGCGGGGGCTCGGCTCCCCGCCGAATATTTTGCGCCTCGCCTCCTCCGAGAACCACTCGGCTCTGGTCATGTTGGTCAACGAGGAGTTCGGCGTCGTCCCGGCCAATATCGGCGGCGACCAGAACGACCGCGTGCGCGCCGATCTCGCCTTCGCCGAGACGCCGTCCGGCGGCGCGATTTTCGGCGTCGGCTCGATCGCTTGGTGCGGATCGCTGTCGCACAACAATTACGACAACAACGTCTCGCGAATCACCGCGAACGTGCTGCGGCGATTCTTGCAGGACGAGCCCTTCGAGGGCGCGGCGGAGAAGTGACCTGTCATTGCCGCGAAAGCGCAGGGCTGTCCGGGGAAAATGAGGGGTAAATTCGACGCCCGCAGCGCGGCCCTCGCGAAACAAGGCGATGTCGGGTTTATTCGCGGGCTTCTGACCAGCGAGACTCAGAAACGAGCGCGCTCAAGCACGCAAATCCCAAACACCGCTCTGCCATCGAGGCGGGCGCGCCTCAAGGCCACGCCGGCTTCGCCGGTCGCTCCGCTTTGCTTCGCGAGCCCTGACCCGCGCCCGCCTCGATGGCCTTTTGCAACCAAGACGTTTTGCTGACCGAAACGGCCATACGGCCGGTTTCGGCAGCAAAAACGTCTTGGTCGCCAATAGCCACGCCGAGCGGTCGCCGTCACCCGGAAGCCCGCCATGGCGCCGCGCGGGCAGACATCGTGTTGCGCGTACCTTCGAGGCGCCATGGCGGGTTGACGGCGATCGGGCGGCGTGGCGCCGCGGTGTTGAAAGCAAGC
>JAJPHH010000015.1 GCA_021325385.1 Alphaproteobacteria bacterium | reverse complement strand
TCACACCCCAAGAAAATGCCTCGGCTACCAAACGCCCGCCGAGGTCTTCCTCAAACTGTTGCACTTCGAGTGTGAATCCACCTTCCCGCTTGCGCGGGAATGACAGGGGTTACCTTTGACCAGCATCTGATGCGATCCTGTCGCAGCTGCGCGGCAAGAGCGCCGTCCGCAACGTCGAGCGGGCGGGGGCTGGCGGTGGCAAGGCGCAGTGTCATTCCCGCGCAAGCGGGAATCCGGGCTGGGCCGGTCCTGCAACGGGCAGGTTTTCCGGATTGCCGCTTTCGCGGGAATGACACGCGGAGGTCGTGTCGCGGATCAGCCGGTCGAGATGGCGGCGAATCGCGGCGGCCTGCGTCGCGTCGGCGGCAAGCGCGATGGCCTGATTGAAAGCGGCGCGGGCCTCCTCCTTGCGGTCGAGCTGCAGGAGGAACGCCCCCCTGGCGCCGAAATAGTGGAAATAGCCGGAGAGGCGCGGCGCCAAGGGTTCGATCATGTCCAGCGCCGCCGCCGGCCCGCGGATCTTGCCGACCGCGACGGCGCGGTTGAGCGTGACCACGGGCGAGGGCTGCAGCCGCTCGAGCGCGGCGTAGAGCGCGTCGATCTCGACCCAATCGGTCTCTTCCGGACGCTTGGCGCGGGCGTGCAGCGCGGCGATCGCCGCCTGAATCTGGTACGGTCCGGCTTGGCGGCGGCGCATCGCCTTGTCGATCAGCGCCAAGCCCTCGGCGATCAATTTCTCGTCCCAGCGCGAGCGGTCCTGGTCTTCGAGCAGGATCGGCTCGCCATTGGCGTCGAAGCGGGCGGGCGCGCGGGCGTGCTGAAGCAGCATCAGGGCGGTCAGGCCCATGATTTCCGGCTCGCTCGGGAAAAGCCGCAGGAGCAGGCGGGCGAGGCGGATCGCTTCGTCGCAGAGCTGAGCGCGGGCGGATATCTCGCCGGCCGAATAGCCCTCGTTGAAGAGCAGATAGATCATCGCCGCGACCGCGGCGAGGCGCTCGGCGCGCTCGATCGCGCCCGGCGTCTCGAACGGAACGTTCGCCTTGGCGACGCGCGCTTTCGCCCGGGTGATCCGCTGCTCCATCGCCTCTTCGCTGACCAGGAAGGCGCGGGCGATCTGCTTGACCGACAGTCCGGAGACGACGCGCAAAGCCAGCGCGATCTGCTGCGTGTTGGGCAAATCCGGATGGCAGCAGATGAAAAGCAGGCGCAGCACGTCGTCGCGGTAGTGCGATTCGTCGAGCCGGTCGGCGAGCGGCGCCTCGATATCGTCGAGATCGGAAATCTGAGCGTCGTCCGGCAAAGGCTTGAGCTTGCTGGCTCGGCGGGCGCCGTCCAGAGCGGCGTTGCGGCCGACCAGGATCAGCCAGGCGGTCGGATCGCGCGGCGGCCCGTTCTGCGGCCAACTCTTCAAGGCGCGCAAGCAGGCGTCCTGGAACGCCTCCTCGGCCATGTCGAGATCGCGGAAATAGCGCAGCAAAGCCGAGACCGCCCGCGGCCGCGCCGCGACAAGAGCCGACTCGATCCAGGCGATGTCGCTCATGAGGCCTTTGTCGTCCTCTCGTCGGGGAGATAGAGCGCGATCGGCCGGACCTCGTAAACGCTGCCGGTCTTCGCGCCGGCGAGGTCGCGGGCGACTTGCAGAGCCTCTTCGAGATTGGCGACGTCGATCACGTAGAAGCCGAGCAATTGCTCCTTGGTTTCGGCGAAGGGGCCGTCGATGACCAGCGGCGCGTTCGCCCCGCTGCGCAAGGTCGTCGCCGCGGTGGTCGGCAGAAGGCGCGCCGTCGGGCCGAGCTTGCCCTCCTTTCTGAGACGCTGATGGACGACGTCGAGCCGCGCCATCACGGCGGCGTCCTCCTCCTTGCTCCAGGAATAGACGACGTCCTCGTCATTGTAGCAAAGCACGGCGTAAAGCATTCGGAACCCTTCTCCTCTCCTGGCAAGGACGATCGACCCGCCTCCGCGCCGACAGCAAAGGCCCAAAGAATTCGATCGCTTGGCCTCGTTTCCTTGCCCGCCTTTAACCAAGGCCGACGCGTCGGCTTAACGTCAGTCTAAACCGTTTGCGCTAAGGAGGAATGCGCCGCGAATCGCTGAGCGGCTCTCAGCGGATCGCGGCGGAGCGAGCGATGAACCCAGCGGCGATCCTGCTCTATCCTTTCGACTGGCGCGGCGTCCTCAGCCGTGCCGCCTATCGGCGCAATCTGTCGATTCTGGTCCTTGTCGGCGTTCTCGTCGACAGGCTCGATCTACTGCCCGGCGCAGCCTCCTGCGGATGGACCATTCTCGCCGCCGCGATTGGCCTCTCTTTTGACGCGCGGCGCTATCACGATATGGGCCGCAGCGCCGCCTGGATCGTCTGGGCGAACGCCATCGCCGCTGCTCTCGCCATCGCCGCTTTCCAGTTCATTCCCAATATCTTGGACCTTATTCCTCTGCCTGAGGATTGGCGTCCGGACGCGGCCGGAGAAGCGGTTTTAGGCCGCTTCGCGCTGCCGGCCCTTGTCGGCGCGATCGTCGGCAACGTCGCCCAGTCGCTCTGGCTGGCGACGGCCCCGTCCTTCGCCGGCGACAATCCTTACGCGCACGCCGCCGCCCAGAGGGCGACGGATGAAGATCGCGGCGAAGCGCCAGATGAAGCGGCTCTGCAGGCGATGATCGATCGCCATATCGCCAAGCGCGAGGTCAAGACGCGCTTCACCGGGGCGTCGGCGCCGCAGCCGCAGGGGGCGAGCGGCCCTGCCGCCTTTCAGGCCCGGCCGAGGCAATTCGGCCGGCGAAGCCGCTGAGGCGGGCTATCCGGCTGCGCTGCGCGCCGGCGGCGCCTCGGCGCTCGCGTGGCGGGTCGCGCCAAAGCGCCGCTCGAAGGCCGCGCGCAGAGCCGTGTCGACCTCGGCCAGGGTCGCGGGGCGTCCGAGGTCCCTGAGGCTGGTGACGCCGTAATGGGCCTCGGCAATGCCGCAAGGCACGATGCCGGAAAAATGCGTCAGGTCCGGCGCGATGTTGAGCGCGACGCCGTGAAACGAGACCCAGCGCCGCACCCTTACGCCAAGCGCGGCGATCTTGTCCTCGGCCGGCGCGCCGCCGAGGCCCGGCGGCTTGTCCGGCCGCTTGACCCAGACGCCGACGCGGTCCTCGCGCGTCTCGCCGGTAACGCCGAGCAGCGCCAGCGCCTCGATCAGCCAAGCTTCCAGCGCCCCGACATAGGCGCGAACATCCGGCCGACGGCGCTTCAGATCGAGCATGACGTAAGCCACGCGCTGGCCCGGCCCGTGATAGGTGAATTGTCCGCCGCGACCGGTGCGGAAGACCGGGAAGCGCGCGTCGATGAGATCGGCGTCGCGCGCGCTGGCGCCGGCCGTGTAGAGCGGCGGGTGCTCCAAGAGCCAGACGCGCTCCGCCGCCTCGCCCGCCGCGATCGCCGCAGCGCGCGCCTCCATCTCTGCGACGGCCTCCGCGTAAGGGACGGGGGCGGGCGCGGTCAGCCATTCCACCGGCGGCGAGCCGGGGGCGGGGAGGAAGGACGCGTTAAGAGCCGAGCGGGGATTGGACACGGGTTTCTTGAACAAATTGTCGCGACGCGCGACCTATATGGCGCGTCGGCCCTCGAAGTGTCGACAAGAGCTTGCTCCCGTTTTGGGAACGACCTAAATTGCGGCGATGCGGATTATCGCGCGGCGCACCTTGCGGGAATTCGTCGAGAGGCGCGCCGGGCAGAAGGATCAGCCCGCGCTTAAGGCGGCGTTGGACTCTTGGTTCAGCGAGGTGCGGAAAGCGCAGTGGGCCAGCGCGGCCGACATCAAAACAATGTACCGAACGGCGAGCGTCGTGACCTCCGAACGAATAGTCTTCAACATCAAGGGCAATGATTATCGGCTTGTGGTTGCGGTCGATTTCGAAAAAGGCGTCGTTTGGATCAAATGGATCGGCTCGCATAGAGACTATGACCGGATAGACGTCAGCGAGGTAAAATATGGCCGATGACATCAAGCCGATCCGTTCCGAGGCCGATTATCAGGCGGCCCTGGCCGAAGTCGGCCGTCTATGGGGCGCAAAGTTAGGCACGCCTGCGGGCGATCGCCTCGACGTCCTCGCCACGTTGATCGACGCCTACGAAAGCGAGCACGAGCCGATGGATCCGCCTGATCCAGTCGAAGCGATCAAATTCCGCATGGAGCAACAGGGCCTGACCCGCCGCGATTTGGAAGGGATGCTTGGCTCTCGCGCGCGCGTCGCAGAAATTCTGAATCGCAAACGCGACCTGTCGATCAGCATGATCCGCCGGCTACATCAGCATCTCGGCATTTCGGCCGAGGTGTTGATCCGTCCGACGCGCAAGTCAGCTGCATAGGTGATCATTACGAAAGCGCGACGCCGCACATCGAGCGGCGCTTTGCCGGCGATGCGAGAAACTTCCTCGGTTACTCTCTGCCGACCGCGCCGACGCATAGCTCACTCGCTCTTCGCGAACAGCTCCCGCCCGATCAGCATGCGCCTGATCTCGCTCGTCCCGGCGCCGATCTCGTAGAGCTTGGCGTCGCGCAGGATGCGGCCAGTCGGATAATCGTTGGTGTAGCCGTTGCCGCCGAGAAGCTGGATCGCGTCGAGCGCGACCTGGGTCGCCCGCTCGGCCGCGTAGAGGATGGCGCCGGCGGCGTCCTCCCGCGTCGTCTCGCCGCGATCGCAGGCTTTGGCCACAGCGTAGACATAGGCGCGGGCGGCGTTCATCGTCACGTACATGTCGGCGAGCTTGCCCTGGACGAGCTGGAAGGAGCCGATCGGCTGGCCGAATTGCTTGCGCTGATGGACATAGGGCAGGACCGCGTCCATCGCGCTTTGCATCAGGCCGAGCGGGCCGGCGGCGAGCACGACGCGCTCATAGTCGAGGCCGGACATCAGCACGTTGACGCCGCGGCCGACCTCGCCGAGCACGTTCTCCTCCGGGACTTCGCAATCCTGAAAGATCAGCTCCGACGTGTCGGAGCCGCGCATGCCGATCTTGTCGAGCTTGGTCCCTTGCGAGAAGCCCTTCGTGCCGCGCTCGACGAGAAAGGCGGTGATGCCGCGCGCGCCGGCTGCGGGATCGGTCTTGGCGTAGACGACATAAGTATCGGCGACCGGGCCGTTGGTGATCCACATCTTCGCGCCGTTCAGCACGTAGCGGTCGCCCTTTTTCTCAGCCCGGGTGGTCATCGAGACGACGTCGGAGCCGGCATTGGGCTCCGACATCGCCAGCGCGCCGACATGCTCGCCGGAGATCAGCTTGGGCAGATAGCGGCTTTTCTGCGCGGCATTGCCGTTGCGGGTGATCTGGTTGACGCAGAGATTCGAATGCGCGCCGTAGGAGAGGCCGACCGCGCCGGAGGCGCGCGAGACCTCCTCCATCGCCACGCAGTGCTCCAGATAGCCTAAAGCCAACCCGCCATGCTCTTCGGGCGCGGTGATCCCATGCAGGCCGAGCGCGCCCATTTTCGGCCAGAGGTCGCGCGGGAAGAGATTGTCGCGGTCGATCGCCGCGGCGCGCGGCGCGATCTCGGCTTCGGCGAATTCGCGCGTCGTCTCGCGGATTGTGTCGGCGCTCTCGCCGAGGTCGAAATTGAAGGGGCGGGGGGCGTTGGGGATCATGGCCAGCAGCGAAACAGTGAAATTTGAGGCGTCAGGCGAATACAGCGCAGCTTAGGCCGCATTCGCGCGCGGCGCGATGCGGTCCAATTCGTCATTGATCTGCCTCTTCCTCTCCATCAGCTCGTAATCGGCTTGTATCCCGAGCCAGAAGCCATCGGAGAGACCGAAATAACGAGCGAGCCTCAGGTCGGTGTCGGCGGTTATCGCGCGCTTGCCGAGCACGATCTCGTTGATCCGCCGCGGCGGCACGCCGATTGCGCGCGCAAGTCCGTTCTGGCTCAGCTCCATCGGCTCGAGGAACTCATGGAGAAGAATTTCGCCTGGGGTAGGGTTCGGAATGTGATCAGGGACCGCTTTCCTTGGCATGTTCCTTTGTCTCCCCGATGGGGCGGGGCGGGAGCGCCCTCTCATTCAATGATAATCGACGATTTCGACTTGCTCGGGGCCGCCCTTCGTCCACTCAAAGCAAATTCGCCATTGCCTGTTTATGCGAATGCTGTGCTGGCCCGCGCGATCGCCTTTTAAGGCCTCCAGATGATTGCTCGGCGGGACCTTCAAGTCGGCCAGCGAGGACGCGTTGTTCAGCATACGTAGTTTCCGAAGCGCGACGACTTGAACATCGCGCGGCAGTTTCCGGCTAAAGAAACCTCGCCAGACGGCCTCCGTCTCGCGATCCCGGAAACTGACGATCATACGTCCAGCCTATAACATCGCCGCGCCATAACGCAAAACGTTATGCGTCGTGCAGGGAAGCCTCTTGACTCGCCATGGCGAAACCGTTAGTGAGTATATACTCACTGAGTTTATAATCATTCAATGCGCCAGGCCTCCCGCAAGGAACAGAAAGACGCGACCCAGCGCCGCCTCGTCGAGGTCGGGCTGGATTTCTTCGCCGCCCGCGGCTTCGCCAATTCCAATACGGCGGATTTCGCCAAGGCGGCCGGGGTCTCGCATGGCGCGGTCTTCCTGCACTTTCCGACCCGCGAAGCCTTGGTGTTGCGCGTGCTCGACGTTTTCGGCGATCGGCTCTCGGCGGCGCTCAAGGCGGCGATGCAAGGCGAGGCGAGCTTCGAGGGCGTGCTTCGCGCCCATCTCGGCGTGCTGCGCGACTACGAGCCGTTCTACGCGCGTTTGGTGCAGGAAGGGCCGCTGCTGCCGATCAGGGCGCGCAGCTTGCTGTTCATCATCAACGCCTCCGTCTCGCACCGCTTGAAGCTCGTCGCCGAGGCGGAGGCGGCGGCCGGCGCGATGCGAAAATTCGCGCCGCATCTTCTGTTCAACACTTGGCTGGCGCTGCTGCACTATTACCTCGCCAATCGCGACGTCTTCGCGCCGGGCGAATCCGTGCTCTCCGCCAAGGGCGACGAGCTCGTCGCCCATTTCCTTGATCTGGTGCGGAAGGAGGCGGAAAAGCCATGACCCTGAAATGCGTCTCGTGCGGCTCCTGCGGCTTTCCGATGGAGAAGCCGGAAGACTTCGCTCTCGGCGATCCGAGCCAGCCTTATTGCCGCTATTGCACCGACAGAGCCGGCGCGCTGCTGCCGTACGAAGACGTGCTCGAGACCAACGCCCGCCACTATGTCGAGACGCAAGGGGTCAACCCGGAAGCGGCTAAGGCGATGGCTGCGGCGTTGCTCGCCTCGATGCCGGCCTGGCGCGATCGGCCGCACGCCTGAGCCGAACGAATTTCAACCAAGGAGAAAGCCATGCTTGACCATATCGGCCTTCGGACGAAGAAATTCGACGCGCTGGTCGGCTTTTACGAGACATGCCTGGCGCCGCTCGGCTACGCCAAGCTCAGCACGTACGAAGGCGGCGCCGGCTTCGGCAAGGACGAAGTCCCCTCGCTCTGGATCGGCGAATCCAAGGACGGGCCGTCCAGCGTCCATCTCGCTTTCGAAAGCCCGACGCGCAAGGCGGTCGACGCCTTTTACAAGGCGGCGATCGAAGGCGGCGCCAGGGATAACGGCAAACCGGGAATTCGCGCGGACTACGGCGCGAACTACTACGCCGCTTTCGTCATCGATCCGGACGGCAACAACATCGAAGCCGTCTGCATGACGGCGTGACGCGCCCGCGTTCGCCGCGAAATCGGAACATGCCGACGCCCAACCTTCGAACCGCTTGTCTCGTGGCGGGCGCGCTCGGAGCGTCTCTCTGGGCGTGGCGCTCTGGAGAAGCCTCCATGCCGCATTCGGATTCCTCCGGCCTGATCGCAGCCTTGCGGGCCGACGGCCCCGCCCCGGATCGCCGCGAGGCGCTCAGCCTATACGGCCAGTTCGTCGGCGATTGGGACGCCGACGTCGTGACCTATTCGCCCGACGGCGCGCGCCACGAAGGCCAGGGCGAAATTCATTTCGGATGGATTCTGCAAGGCCGGGCGATTCAGGACGTCTGGATGATACCAAGACTCAAGGACCGACGCGCCGACGCGCCGCCTTTGCCGATAGCCGGCAATTGGTACGGAACGACGATCCGCGCCTATGATCCCGATCTGGCCGCCTGGAGGATCGTCTGGATCGATCCTGCGACGAACAGCTATCGCCAGCAGATCGGCCGCCGCGAGGGCGACGACATCGTGCAGGAGGGCGTGACCGAAGCGGGCGTTCCGACCAGGTGGAGCTTCACGGAAATTACGCCGCGATCGTTCCATTGGAAGGGCGAAGCGTCGCTAAACAAGGGGGCGTCCTGGCGTCTATTCGTCGAAGTTTTCGCGCGCCGGATCGGCGGCTAGGAAGCGGACCGTCGCTGACGCGCGAAAGGAAAGGCATTCCATGATCGCGAGACTTTGGCGCGGCTATGCGCGGCCCGAGCGCGCCGCGGCCTATGAAGCGATGCTGAAGCCCGAGCTTTTGCCGGGAATCGGCCAGGCCAAAGGCTATAGAGGCAGCTATCTGCTCAAGCGGGCGGCCGGCGACGAGGTCGAGTTCGTCACCATCATGCTGTTCGACTCGCTCGAATCCATTCTCGCCATCGCCGGCCCCGATTACGAGAACGCCGTCGTGCCCGAGGAGCGGCGGAAATATTTGACGCGTTGGGACGCCAAGTCGGCCCATTACGAAATCGCGGCGACGCACGGCCTTGCCGGCGGCGGGGCGCTTAAGCCGCCTCGCTGAGCTGCGGCAGAACGCTGCGATTGCGGCCCTCGCGCTTGGCGCGATAGAGCGCCGCATCGGCGGCGGTCAACAGTTTATCCGGCGAAATCGTCGTCTCGCCGGCTATGGTTGCGCCGCCAATGCTGACGGTGACCCGATCGGCCGCGCTCGAGGCGTTGTGAGGAATGCCGAGGCGCATGACCGCGGCGCGCACCCGCTCGGCCACCGATTCGACGCCGTGGCCGGACGTATCGGGAAGAATGATCGCGAATTCCTCGCCGCCATAGCGGGCGGCCGCGTCGCCGGCGCGCCATAAAGCGCGGGTCAAGGTCTCGGCGACCAGACGCAGGCATTCATCGCCCTTCTGGTGACCATAGGCGTCGTTATACTGCTTGAAACAGTCGATATCGACCATCAGCAGAGAGAGCGGTTGACGGTCGCGCGCGGCGCGGCGCGCTTCGCTCGCCAGCCTTTCGTCGAAACTCCGCCGGTTGAGCAATCCGGTCAGGCCGTCGCGGCTCGCCAAAGTCTCGAGCTCCGTCTGCGCCTGCTTCTGCACGGTGATGTCGCGAAGCGTTTCGACGACCGCCGTCAGCCGGCCCGAGGCGTCATAGATCGGCCCGGCGTCGATCGCGAGATAGAGCCGATGGCCGATCGCCGGCATCACGCACCAGTTCTCGGCCGAGACGCCGAAATCGCTGAAACCGACATTGCTGGAGCTGGCGTAAAGATCCTTAATATCTTTATAACGTCCGGCCAGGACGAGATCGGCGAGGCAGGGCCGCGGCTCGCCGTAAAAGGCGCGCCAATGGTTCTGCGTTCCGACGATTTCGTCGGCCGCGACGCCGGTGAGGCGCTCGCAAGCCTTATTCCAGATCATCACCCGGCCCGAGGCGTCGATGACGAATGTCGGCACGACGAGATGCTCCATGAGCCTGGTCGCGAAGCTCCGATCGTCGGGCGAACTCAACTCCATCGCTCTCCCCCTCCGGAGTGGCGCATAACGAACTAGGTTACGCGGGAAGAATTAATGAAGCTTTGTCAGGAGGAGCGGGAAGAGACGTCTCAGCGCAACGCCGACCGGGCGGCGGCGCGTACTGGACGCCATACTTGTATGGTAGCTCGTCCCACCTCGCGTGCGAGACGCGCGCCCGATCCCCCGGCGCTCGCCCGGCTGGCGGCGGAATCGGCCGCAGACGCGCGCCCACATTAGTCACGCAGAACATGGATCTCCACGAACGCGCCGGCTCGCGCCGCGTCCTGCGCATGCACGGCGAATTGCCGGAGGCTGCGCAGTCCGTCCCGCGGCTCGCTTCGGTCGAGACGGCGGTGGTGAACGGCGCCGCGCCCAGCGAGATCAATCTCGCGCCCTCGGACAAACGCCGATCTGTTCGACGAGCGGCGCTACGGTTCGGCGACCGAGGTCGCGCCGGCCTGGGCGGGGGAGGCGCTCGCCGCCGTGAGGAGGGACGTCCTGATCGCCGTCTCCCTCACTGCGGCTTGTCGGCGGTGTTCAAAGCGCCGGAAACGTCCATTATCGCGTTTCCATTGATGCGATTGTCGCCGTAGGTATAGACCGTACTGGGGGAAGTGAAGTTTTGCACGCCGTATCTGTTGGAAACGAGGACCGAGCGGCCGAGCAGAACGTTCGGCGTGTCCTGCGCCGCAAGGCCATAATCGGAATTGCCGCTCATGCTCGACTTGTCGACCGATACGGTAAGCGCCGCGCTCGCCGCGACGCCGTCTACATTGATTCCGCCCGCATTGTTGCTCGCGACGCTGTCGGACACGGCGAAAGCCGCCGAGCCGCTGCTGGCGTTCACGGAATCGAAGGTGAGTCCAATTTGGTTGTTCACGGCGGTGACGTGATCGATCTCGCCGGTGACGCTCGGATTGCCGCTCGGGTAGTAGGCGACGCCGGCATAGCCGTTGTCGGACGCGATCACGTTCGAAATGAGAAGGCTCATCGACCCGGATGTCGGCCGGATCAGGATCCCGTCGCCAGTGGCGAAGTTGCCGCTGGCATAGGCGAAATGCCGGACGACGCAATTGACGATCGTCAATCCGCCGCCGGAATTGAAGACGATTCCGTTCGTTCCGGTCCCGAGCCCGTCGATGTTGAGGCCGCGCAAAGCGACGACGTCGCCCGCGCCGGCGTTGATGGTGATCGCCGCGCCCGAGGCCGCCTGCACGCCGGCCGTGCCGACGCCGTCATTGACGATGCTCAACGCCTTGTTGATCGTCACCGCGCCGTAGCCGGCCGGGTCGAGAATGTCGATCTCGCCGCCGGCGGCGATGACGTTGTCATGCACGTATTGGAGCGTGCGGCACGGATTGGACGGCGCGCCGCAACCGGCGGCGTCGGACCCGTGGCCGGAGACCCAGGCGCGGTTGGCGCCGCCCGCCATAACGGGCGAAAGCGCGAGAAACAGCGAAGCGAGCGTCGTCGCGCCGAGCAAAGATGGCTTGATCATCGAAAGTCCCCTTCCTATTGCGGCTTGTCGGTCGTGTTCAGAGCGTTGGCAATGTCGGTCGAGTTGCCGTTGATGCGGTTGTCGCCGTACGTGTAGACGGTGTTCGCCGTGTTTTGAATCCCGGCATTGTTCGCCGTGATCGCCGAACGTCCAAGCAGGACGATCGCCGAGCCGTAGGCGTCGAGTCCGATATCGTTGTTGCTCATTGTCGAACTGTCGATCGACACCGTACTGCCGGGCGTCGCTTCGATACCAACGCCATTGTTGTTCATGACGCTGTTGGACAGGGCGACCGTCGCGGCGCCGGATAGAGGGGCGACCCATATTCCCTTGCTATTGTTGACAGCCGTGACGCGGTCGATCACGCCCGCGCGAGCCGACGACCCGCTCGGCGGCCCGTAATAGATCCCGGTCCAGCCGTTATCCGAGGCGACCACGTTCGAGATGAGAAAACCGATCGCGCCCGAAGGCTGAATCAATATCCCATTGCCGGTCGTTTGGCCTCCGCCGGCGAAATGCCGAACGACGCAATTGACGACCGTCAGTCCTGCGCCGGAGTTGAAGACGATCCCGTTGTCCCCGGTTCCGAGTCCGTCAATGTCGAGGCCGCGCAAGGTGACGACGTCGCTCGCGCCGGCGTTGATGGTGATCGCGTTTCCTGACGCCGCTTGGACGCCGGCCGCGCCGACGCCGTCATTGACGATGCTCACCGCCTTGCTGATCGTCACAGCGCCGTAGCCGGCGGGATCGAGAATGTCGATCTCGCCGCCGGCCGCGATGACGTTGTCATGCACGTACTGCAGCGTGCGGCACGGGGCGCCGGGGGAGCCGCAGCCGGCCGAATCCGATCCATGGCCGGAGACCCAGGCGCGGTTCGACAGAGCATGAGCGGGAGAGAGAGCGAGAAGGAACGGGACGAACGCGGCGAAAAAATACGGTCTGATCGTCAAATGATTTCCCCCCAGTGCAAGCACGCGCCCGTCTGGGGGACGCTATAGAGGATTCAGCTTGGCCTAGTATGAGGCGGTACGTCGCAGGTCCGGGTTGTGGAAAAGTCTCTGGACACGATTGTCCATCGCAGAGAGGTAAAAATGCGCGCAAGGTCGAGACGCGGATCCTGGTCGGCGGCTCGCGCCTCAGCGGATCTCTTTCCAGGCGTCGGCGACAAAACCTCGCGCATCGAGCCGCGTCGTCGTTTTGCCCGGAACGTCGCGGCGGCCATGGCAGGACCATTGGTAGATCGCCATTCGAGCGTCGCGCGCGCCATAAGCTCGCTTGCCGAGGATGGCCAAGGTCATCCGGGCGCCTGCGGCGCGGTCGATGACAAGCCGTTCGGCATGGGCGATAGTGCGGGGGCGGCGGGAGTCGCCGCGAGTTCGGCTTCACCAATCCATTGCGAGCCCGAACGCGAAGAAAGGCGCCGAATGGCTCAAAGCTCACAATCTCTGGCGCGCGCGCCGC
Organism: Alphaproteobacteria bacterium; assembly: GCA_021325385.1. Taxonomy (GTDB): domain Bacteria; phylum Pseudomonadota; class Alphaproteobacteria; order Rhizobiales; family Beijerinckiaceae; genus Roseiarcus. Next base: position 12,396 of record JAJPHH010000015.1, on the reverse strand, counting down.
TTTTTGCGTCGCTGAGCGAAGCCGATATCCGTGCGCTCGATTCCCGCTGCGTTTGGCGCAAGGTCAAGGCGGGCGCCTGGGTGATCGACGACCATGCCGACGGCAATGACGTGTTCTTCGTCGTCGACGGCCATGCCCGCGTCGTGATCGCCGGATCGAAGCGCGACATCATCTTGCGCGACATTCTCGACGGCGAATATTTCGGCGAACTGTCGGCGATCGACGGCAAGCCGCGCTCCGCCGGCATTGTCGCCGTCACCGACACGGTCGTCGCGCAGATGTCCGCCAAGACGTTTCGCGAGATGATCCATCAACATCCGAGCGTCTGCGATCAGGTCTTGGAGCGGCTCGCCGCCTCGATCAGAGCGGTCAATGATCGCGTCAACGAGCAGGTGAATTTCGAAGCGCGCGATCGCCTGATCCTCGAGCTGCTGCGGCTGTCGCGCCAACGCGACGGCGGCCGCGTCGTCGTGTCGCCGCCGCCGACTCATGCCGAATTCGCGCAGCGAATCGGCACCCATCGCGAAGCCGTGACCAAGTTCATGAACGCGCTCGAACGCGCCGGCGCGATTTCGCGAACCCGCGGCGCCATCGTCCTCACCGATCCGGAGCGGTTGCGCGGCATGGTGGCGGGAGAGGCCTAGGCGGCGAAAAAGCCCCGCCCGGAGGGAGGAGCGGGCGGGGCAGTTTAGACGGGCGCGCGTTAAACTTTAGGCCGGCCCCTCGAGATATGGATCGCGAAGCGGGCTCTTGACCCAGATTCGCCGAAGACCGACCGCCGCCAGCGTACCGATAAGACCGACACCCGCTAGGACGCCGATCGTACCGGCCGCGGCGGCGAAACTTTCGCCCGCCGCTTTGCCGCTCTGGTCGGCGCGGTCGGGCGCCGAGGCCTGCGCGAGCCATACCATCTCCGCGTTCGGAGCCGCCGCCACCTCGCGCATCGGCGCGGCGAACGCCCCGATTCCGGAAAAGCCCGCCGCCAGAGCAATCAGGCCAATGAGAAGGAGACTGCGCATGCGGCCACTCCTTGAAATCCTTGCCCCTCGCTCAACCCGCTCGCGGGTCCCTTCGACGCCTTCGAGCGTTAATCCGACGCGCTATACATAGGTCGACGCCGGCAAGAGAGATGTGACGTTTGTCACAAGGCGATCGCTCGCCGTGGAGGCGCTCGCGGTCAATCAGCCCGCGACGGCTGAACTGTCCCAAGCGGAGCTCGACGCGTTTCGCCGGACCCCCGTTCGCCGATCGACCGGGTGAAAGAGGAGCCGGCCGGCGCTTCCGATTCAGCCTCGGCCCATCACCCTCCCGCCTCGACCGCGGCGATCGCGGTGATGTTGACGATGCCGCGCGCCGTCACCGACGGCGTCAGGATATGCGCCGGCTTGGCCGGGCCGATCAGGATCGGGCCGACGGGCAGGGCGCCGGCGATGACCCGCGTCAATTGCAACGCCGTGTTGCCGGAATCGAGATTGGGGAAGATCAGCACGTTGGCTTCGCCGTTCAGGCGCGAGCTCGTCAAAACGCGCTCGCGCGCGATGACCGAGAGCGCCGTGTCGGCTTGCATCTCGCCATCGACTTCCAGATCGGGCGCGCGCTTGCGCAAAATGTCGAGCGCCTTGCGCATCTTCAGCGCCGAGGGCGTATCGGCCGAGCCGAAATCGGAATGCGAGATCAGCGCGATTTTCGGCGTCACGCCGAAGCGCCGCACATGCTCGGCGCTGGCGATGGCGACATCGGCGACCTCTTCGGCGGAGGGATCGTACCGTACATGCGTGTCGGCGAAGAAAAAGGCGCCGCTCTGCGCGATGACCAGCGACAAAGCCGCGCAATCTTCGAAGCCCGGCGCGAGGCCGATAATGTCCTTGATGTGCTTGAGCCGCGTCTGAAAGCGCCCGTCCAGGCCGCAGATCAGCGCGTCGGCCTCGCCGCGCCTCACCGCCAGCGCGCCGATCACGGTCGCGTTGGTGCGCACCATTGTCCGGGCGCCGCTCGGCGTGATTCCCTTGCGGCCGGCGACCTCCAACAGGCTCGCGACATAGGCGCGGTAGCGGGGATCGTCCTCGGGATCGATATTTTCGAAATGCTGGCCGGCGACGAGGCCGAGGCCGAACCGCTCGATGCGATGCTGGATCACATCCGGCCGGCCGATCAGGATCGGCCAGGCGAGGCCTTCCTCGTTGATGACTTGCGTCGCGCGCAAGACCCGCTCGTCCTCGCCGTCGGCATAGATGACGCGCTTCTTCGCGGTCTTGGCCCGCGCGAAGATCGGCTTCATCATCAGGCCGGAGCGGAAGACGAAGCGGCCGAGCCCGTCGCGATAGGCGTCGAGATCGGCGATCGGCCGCTTGGCGACGCCCGAATCCATCGCCGCCTTGGCCACGGCCGGCGCGATGCGCAGCATCAGCCGCGGATCGAACGGGCTCGGAATCAGCGAGGCGCGGCCGAACGGCGCGGCCGCGCCGCCATAGGCGCGGGCGACGACTTCCGACGGCGCTTCGCGGGCGAGGCCGGCGAGGGCGGCGACGGCGGCGTGCTTCATCTCTTCGTTGATCGTCGTCGCCTCGACGTCGAGCGCGCCGCGGAATATGTACGGAAAGCAGAGTACGTTATTGACCTGGTTAGGATAGTCGGAGCGGCCGGTGCAGATCATCGCGTCCGGACGCTCGGCCATCGCCAGTTCGGGCATGATTTCGGGAATCGGATTGGCGAGGGCGAGGATCAACGGATCGCGCGCCATGCGCTTCAACAGGTCCGGCTTCAGCACGCCGCCGGCGGAGAGGCCGAGGAAAATATCGGCCCCGTCGATGACGTCGGCGAGAACGCGCGCGCTCGTCTTTTGGGCGTAGACCGCCTTCCAGCGGTCCATCAGCCTCTCGCGCCCCTGATAGACGACGCCTTCGATGTCCGTGACGAAAATGTTCTCGCGCCTGGCGCCGAGCGAGACGAGCAGATTGAGCGAAGCGATCGCCGCAGCGCCGGCGCCCGAAGCGACGATCTTGACGTCGGAAAGCTTCTTGCCGGCGATCTCCAGCGCGTTCGTCGCCGCCGCCGAGACGATGATCGCAGTGCCGTGCTGGTCGTCATGGAAGACCGGGATGCCCATCCGGGCCTTGGCCTTCTCCTCGACCTCGAAACATTCCGGCCCCTTGATGTCTTCGAGATTGATCCCGCCGAACGTCGGCTCCAGCGCGACGATGATGTCGACGAGCTTGTCGACATTGGTCTCGGCGACTTCGATGTCGAACACGTCGATATTGGCGAATTTCTTGAACAGCACCGCCTTGCCCTCCATCACCGGCTTGCCGGCGAGCGGCCCGATCGCGCCGAGGCCGAGCACGGCCGTGCCGTTGGAGAGGACCGCAACGAGGTTCTGCCGCGCCGTAAGATTGGCCGCCTCGCTGGGATCGGCCGCGATCGCCTCGCAGGCGAAGGCGACGCCCGGCGAATAGGCGAGCGCCAGGTCGCGCTGATTGCCGAGCGGCTTGGTCGGCTGGATTTCGAGCTTGCCGGGCCGCGGCGCGCGATGGAAATGCAGCGCGTCGGATTTGAAGTCGCGCGAGACTTCGTTGGTCATGGGTGCTGGGCTTCCGGTGAGGTTTGGGCGGCGACATTGGCCCGAGGGGCGGGCGCAGGGCAAGGGGCGGGGCGAGCGGCCATGGGCGGCGAACGCTTACGCTGCCCAATTCGCCGAAAGCCGCGCCGCCTGTTCAAAGTCGGGCTGCGTCGCTTTCTGGTTTGGCGGGCGTGCGGCGGTATTTACACGGGATACGCTTTGCCGAGATTCTCAGGGCTCGCCAAGCAATGCAGCGACTTCGCGGCGCAAGCCGGCAAGCTTGCTCTCGACGACGCCCCAGACGAGGAGATCGTCCACGCCGGCGTAACCGTGAATAAGAATGTTGCGGAACGCGATGATTCGCCGGTGCTCGCTGATTCGCGCGGCGACCGCTCCATCGCGTCTCGAGAGTTGAACCAAAGCCTCGCCGATAACCTCGAACTTTCGCTCCACTGCGGCGCGAAGCATCGGCTCATTCGTGTAATCAGCGAACGTCTTGCCGGCCGTGAATTGCGCGATCATCTCGGCCGCTTGCGCGATGTCTTCGAGATATTTCTTCGACTCAAGCCGCATACAGCAAGGCCTTGGTCTCATCGACGCTCTGGCGGAAATAGGGATTGCGGATGGATGCGGCGGAGACCAAATCCGCGGGCCTGCCGAAAAGCTGCTCCATCGCCTCCTTGAGGCCGAAAAAGGCGTCGACATAGGCGCCTGGCGGCAAGGGCTGGAACTCGACGAGAAAGTCGAGATCGCTCTGCGCCGGGTCGAAACCCTCGCCGCGCGCCGCCGAGCCGAAAATGTCGAGCCGCCGCACATGGAATCGACGACACAGGTCCCGTACTTCCTCTCGATGCAATGCGATATCGGCGATCATCGGCCGCTCCGGGCTGGTGCTGAATATAGCATGATGGGAGAGAGCGCCGCGACGAGGCTCTGCCGCGGCGTGCGCTTGGCCGCGTCGCTGGGATCGGCGGCGATCGTCTCGCAGGCGAAGGCGACGCCGAGCGAATAGGCCAGCGCCAGGTCGCGCTGGTTGCCGAGCGGCTTGGTCGGCTGGATTTCGAGCTTGCCGGGCCGCGGCGCGCGGTGGAAGTGGAGCGCGTCGGATTTGAAGTCGCGCGAGACTTCGTCGGTCATGGGTGCTTGGCTTCCGGTGAGGTTTGGGCGGCGACATTGGCCCGAGGGGCGAGGCGGGAGCAAGGGGGAGAACTTCGGGCGAGCGGGAACTCCGGGTTTTCGACATAACCAAAAGAAACCGCGGGTCGAGGGGCGTCGCTCCCAAGCGGACCGAGGAGGGGGTCGCACGACGTGGAGGGTGGTTCACGGCGCAAAGCGCAGCGAATCCTGACCTTTCTTCGGAGAAAAACCTCGTCGTGATCTTTCACCGGGCTGGGTTTTCGAATCGCTAGCCGACTATGCGAGCAAATGAGAACTGCGGCCGCTGGTGTGATCTGAAGATTTCTACTTGGTCGACTTTGTTCATATAAGCGCACATGCAAAATATTTGCGTTCAGTGGCTTGACGGCATTACCCGACTTGTTTAGAGACGCGGCATGCAAATATGCAGCATGGAAACAATATCATGCCGCGCTTTTCAAAAGACCAAATGCTCCTCGAACTCCGGACGATTCTCTTGTTCGAAGCCGATCACATCCTAATGGGCGCGGGAGATGAAATGGCCAAAAGTTTCATCGGCCGCGACCCACCGGCAAGCGGGGAATACTGCCATTGCTCGCCCGAAGAGGTCGATCTTAGCCGCTTCCCAATCGCCGGATCGTTCGACCGTGGCTATGACTATGCATTCCGCCCAAGCGTCACAAACAGCCTCGGGGAGGGCGAGGTCCAGGATCTCAACGTGTTCATGCTCGGAACGCCCAGAGCAGGCGGCATCAGCTCAGGCGGAGAAACTCATCGGTTCATGACGCCCGATGGTTTTTGTCAAACCGTCGCTGACGCGGTTTTTGCGCGCTGGAAGCTCGAATGGGAAGCGTGCGGCGACTTTACAACGCGCGAATTGGCGTTGCTCGCCGACATGACTGAGGGGGCTGTCCGTAATGCGCTCGCCGATAAGAGCGAAAATGGCCTAAGGGCGATCCCCGGATCGAGAAATCCCGTCACCGTGGATTACGCCGAGGCGGCTCGGTGGCTCAAAGGCCGGCGAGGATTTATTCCTTCGCCAGAGCGTCCAAAGGAAGACCGCTTTCTCGTGGAGCGACTTCAAAGCGTGCAATCCGCTAAGGCGCTCGGCCAACTCTTAAAGGAGTGCCTACGCATTCGGTACTCCTCGGAGGCCGAGGCCTCGCGCGCCTTGGCGTGGAGCATTGCCGAGATCAGAGCCTGGCTAGATGGGATTCAGGACTTTGACGAGGGACACGCCAAAAGGCTGGCGGAAGCCCTAGACCTTGATGTCCCACTCTTTGTGGGCAAGGCGTTGGAAGTGATTCTGCGTCGAAATCTATCGAGATGCGACGCTTTATCTGCTGTACCGATTTAGTTCCACGCCACTATAGAACATCGTCAGACTCAATTGAGGGAGCTTATGCGCATGCCGCCGCCGATTCTCGCCGCACCGCAGCCGATATTTCTCGATCGGTATCGCGATGTTATCCGTAACAAGGGAGCTAACGCCGCGATGGCGCCTGCAACCATGCTGGACACCGACTCCATTCTCGGCGACGAACTGTACTACGTTCCGTTCGAACACATGAATGTTGAAGCCAAGCTCGTCATTGTCGGAATCACACCTGGGCCTAGGCAGATTGCACTGGCGTATGAGGCGGCGCGGGTTGCTCTAAACGCCGGACTCAATGATCTCCAGGTCTCTTGCAGCGCAAAAAAAGAAGGCGCCTTTGGCGGTCCAACAATGCGACCGAATTTGATCCGCATGCTGAGGGCATTCAATTTCTCAGAATTAATTGATATCGAGGACCCGACAGCTTTGTGGGGTCGCTCGTCCTCGCTGTTGCATGCGATTTCAATCGTTCCGCATGCAGCTTTCCGTAAGGGAACGCCATTCTCCGGTAAGTTCGACGACGTGCTAGCGTCGCCAATTCTGCGCAATTGTTTCGAACGCGATTTTGCGAGCACGTTGCCGCTCATATCGCCTAACGCCTTTTACGTGGCGCTTGGGCCGGCTCCGCTCGCCGCGCTGGATTGGTGCTCGGATCAAAATCTCATTCGCGCTGATCAGGTCTTAGGAGCATTTGCGCACCCGAGCAGGAGCGGCGGCACTCAAGTCGATATCTATCTCGGCGAGAGGTCAATTGATGACCTAACGCCGCGCGATCCTGTTTTGCGAAGAGTTGATTGGCTTACGCAGGCAGCGACGCGAATGCGGCAATCGGTGTGTACTCAATTAGAAAGAAAAGGAGCAGCGAAAACAATGATCAATATCGCCACAGCGACGGGTGTTGGGCCAACGACCGTCGGGCATACTCCGTTACCTGGGACCGACGCCCCAAAGGCGTCGCCAACGCCGACGTCATTCAATACGGGCGCTCTGGGGCTGCATGCCATAAAGAAGAGGGGCGCAAACATTGGCGTCGTCTTGCGCCCCCACGTACAGGATGGCGCATATGTCGTCAGCACCTCACGCTATGCACGCGATTATGTTCGCGTCCCGCTCCATGAACCTTTGGAGCCATGGCTCTTGCGCGGATACAGCTTGCGTATGTCAGCGCCGGGGCATTCCCCCAGCCTGATAGCGCCGGCCTCTATTCGCGGTCGGAATCGCGTTGGCTGAGCCGGACGCGTGACGGCGGGAAAGACCGCTCTCTTGTGTGACCAAACTTGCCCGGCGGTTGTCCGCCGGGTCTTTTAGTTCAAGTTATGTACAGAAAAATCGAACCGGACGGCCGTGGGACAAGCCTGGCCATGACATGAGGGGCGGGTGACAGGATCGGTCGGCGCCCCTCACTCGAACGCCCGCACATCCGTCAGCCCGAAATCCTTCCCCTTGAACAGTAGCGCCTCGCCCTTGGCTTTCGCCAGCGCGTAGGCGAAGCAATCGCCGAAATTCAGGCCGGCGGCGTGGCCGCTGCGCTTGCCGAAGTCGCGATAGGCTGCGCGGGCGACATGAGCCTGCTCGGCGGTCACCGGTTCGATGGCGAGGTTGGCCTTTAGCATGACGTCGTCGAGGCGGCGGCTCGCGATGGCGTCGCGCGAGGCGTCGATGACGATGGCCGCCTCGAGATAGTTCGCCGCCGAGATTCGCTTGGGCTCGCCGCGCGTCGCGAGGGCGCGGGCGAAGCGCGGCGCATCCTCTTCGCCGCGCAGCAGGGCGACGAGGGCCGACGTGTCGACGATCATCGCGGCAGGCCCTTCTCGTCATAGAGCAAGTCGCCGTGATCGGCGCTGCGCCACGGCTCCTTGAGGCGCCGGGCGCAATCACGGCCGAGCTCCAGCAGCTCCTCCGCCAGCGCGTCGGGCGCTTCGAGCCTCTCCAATCGCTCGCGCAAGACGACCTCCAAGAAGAAATGCTTTCTGAAAAACAAAAATCATGCTATGATCCTCGGGCCGGTCGAAGAGCCGTCCGACCCGGCTCGTTCGGGTTTCTCCGCCGGCTCGGCCGAATTTGAGGAAGTCGTCGGGACGCAAGAATTCGGAAAAACGCGAATCCAAATTTTTCGCCTCGTAACCCTTTGATATTCCCCGATTCGCGGAAATATGGATTTGGCGAAACTTGCGCCTTGCAAAGATATCATCTGAAAACGAGGGATAGGTTTTCGCAAATGCAAGATATGGCGGTTTCGGCGTTTTCCAAAGGATTCTCTGACCCGCACGCGCCGCGCTCAGCCGGTCGCCTCCTTCGGCAGCAGCGCCTGCAATTGCTCCAGCGTGTCCGCCTCCTCGACCGGCTTGTCCTGCCGCCAGCGGAGCATGCGCGGAAAGCGCGTCGCCACGCCGCTCTTGTGGCGCTTGCTCGGCGCGATGCCTTCGAAGCCGAGCTCGAAGACCATGGTCGGCTTGACGCTGCGCACCGGGCCGAACGTCTCGATCGTGGTCCGGCGGATATTGGCGTCGACCTGGCGCATCTCCTCGTCGGTGAGGCCGGAATAGGCCTTGGCGAAAGGCACCAGCGCGCGCTTTTCGTCCTCGGGCGGACCGCTCCACACCGCGAACGTGTAATCGCTGTAGACGCCCGAGCGGCGGCCATGGCCGCGCTGGGCGTAGATCAGCACGGCGTCGACGCTCATCGGGTTGAGCTTCCATTTCCACCACAGGTCCTCGGCGGCCGGGCCGCTCTTGCGCCGGCCGACGCCATAGGCGCTGTTCAGGCCTTTGAGCATCATCCCCTCCGCGCCGAGGCCGCGCGCCTCTTCGCGCAACGCGGCGAGGCTCGCCCAGTCGGGACGCCGCAAGGCGGGACTGAGGCGAAGCGGAATATCCTGCCCGCGCCCCACGGCGGTGCCGTACGCGCCCGCGACGACGCTCGCGAGGAGCGCCCGCCGCTCCTTCTGCGGCCGCGGGCGGAGGTCCGTTCCATCTTGCTCGAGCAGATCGTAGGCGATCAGCGCGACCGGCAGCTCTTTCAAAATCTTCGGCGTCAGAACCTTGCGCCCGATCCGCTGCTGCAGCGAGGCGAATGGCCGGATGTCGTCGACGGCGTCGATCGCCCGCTCGCGCGCGCCGGCGGCGGGATCATGGCCGACCACGACAAGCTCGCCGTCCAGCACCGTCCCGCTCGCAACGAAATTCGACAGCGCGGCGAGGTCGGGATAGCTCGCGCTGATCAGCTCTTCGCCGCGCGACCACAGCCACCATTGTCCGTCGCGATGGATGTACTGAGCGCGAATGCCGTCGTACTTCCATTCGATCAGCCAATTCTCGATCGGCCCGAGCGCGGCCGGCATGTCCTCGACCGCAACCTGCAACGGATGGGCGAGGAAGAACGGATAGGGCCGGCCGCTCGCCGCGCCTTCCGCCTTCTGCTCCGTCTCGGCCGCGATCAGCGCCGCGAAATCGTCGGCGACGAGCAGGCGGCCGGATTGCGTATAGCCCATCATGCGCTGGGCCATGGTCTTCGGCTCGATTCCGGTCGCTTCGGACAAGGCTTGGACGACCTGACGCTGCGAGACGCCGATGCGCAGGGCGCCGGTGATCAGCTTGAACAGGGGCAGGCGCTCGGCGGCGGGAAGACGGCGGGTCCAATCGCGCAGGCTGTTGTACTTTTCCTCGTCCTCCATGCCTTTAAGGGCGAGCAGGCGGCCGTTCATCCAGGCGTCGAGCGGCAGGTCCTCGGTCGCTTCCGGCGGCGGCAGGAGCAGCGCCAGCATTTCGGCGAGATCGCCGACATTCTGGTAGCTTTCCTCGATCAGCCAGTCCGGCAACCCGGTCTCGTCGAGCGCGAGCCGCCACAAATGCTTGGTAGCAATCATCTGGCGCGGCTTGCCGCCGGCGAGGAAATAGACCGCCCAGGCGGCGCTGGCGCCGCGGGCCGGATCGGCGATCGCGGCGCGGACATAGTCCTGCAGCGCCTCGCTCTTATGCCTGGTCGAAGTCGCCGCGTCGATCCGATGGTAGAGAGCGGCGAAGTCTTTCATGGCGCGCCGTCGCCTGGCGTGGGCTCGGCGGAGAGGTCTTCCGGCGCCTCCTCTCGCTCGAGAATTTCGTCGCCATAGTCGGCCTCAATCGCCGCCGCGTCGTAGCCCTTCTCGCGGAGGTAGCGGACAAGCGGCGCGACGCCGCCATGCGTGACGAAGACGCGCCTTGCGCCCGTCGCTTCGATCGTCTGCAGCAGACCGGGCCAGTCGGCGTGATCGGACAACGCAAAGCCCTGATCGACGCCGCGCCGGCGCCGGTTGCCGCGGACCTGCATCCAGCCGCTGGCGAAAGCGTCGGAATAGTCGCCGAAGCGGCGCATCCAAGAACTGTGCAACGCGACGGGCGGGGCGAGGACGAGCGCGCGCGACAGCGCGTGGCGATCGAGACGGTCGCGCGTCGTGAATGTCCGGGGCAGGGGGACGCCGCGGCTTCGGTAGATGTCGTTCAGGGCTTCGACGGCGCCGTGGCAGACGATCGGGCCGACCGCCGGATCGAGCCAGCGCAAGATGCGTTGCGCCTTGCCGAGCGGGTACGCGCCGATCGCGCTCGCGCGTCCTTCCTCCGCATTGGCGCGCCGCCAGCGCTCGATCTCGGCGATAAGCTCGGCCTGCGGCCGCCATTTGTAGATCGGCAGGCCGAAGGTCGATTCGGTGATCAAGACGTCGCAGCGGAGCGGAGCGAAAGCTTGGCACGTCCCGTCGGCTTCGAGCTTGTAGTCGCCCGAAGCGACCCAGACCTCGTTTTTATGCTCCAGACGGACTTGCGCCGAGCCGAGAACATGGCCGGCGGGGTGGAGCGAGATTTTGACGCCGTCGCGCTCGATCGTCTCGCCATAGGCGAGGGTCTCGATGCGAATGTCGCCGAGCCGATGGCGCAGGATCGGCGCGCTGTCCTCGTGGCAAAGGTAGACGCCGCTTCCCGGCCGCGCGTGATCGGAATGGCCATGCGTGACGATGGCGCGCTCGACCGGCCGCCACGGATCGATCGTGAAATCGCCGGCCGGACAATAAAGCCCCGCCGCATTGGCGACGATCAGGTCCATGGCGGGCCGACGTTAAGCTCCGTAGCCCGCCCAGTGTGAGACTTTAGTCAAGCCGCTCTCGGATGAACCTTCGCCTCGATCTCGGCGCCAACTTCTTCGCGGGCCATCTCGAGATCGTAAGTGGCCTGCATCCCCAACCAGAATTCTGGATTGGTGCCAAAATAACGGGCGAGCCTGAGGGCGGTGTCAGGCGAAATCGCGCGTTTTCCATTCACGATTTCGCTGACGCGGATTTGCGGAACGTCGATCGCTTTAGCCAGCGCGTACTGGCTCATGCCGAGGGGTTTTAGAAAATCCTCCCGTAGCACTTCGCCGGGATGAGCCGGAGCAAAATCAGCCATCGCTCTGTCCTCAATGATAATCTACAATCTCGACGTCATAAGCGTCGCCGTCCAGCCAGCGGAAACAGATCCGCCATGGGTCGTTGATGCGGATGCTATGCGCGCCTTTACGATCCGCTTTAAGCGCCTCAAGCCGGTTGCCTGGGGGCGCAGCGAGATCGCTGAGACTGCGCGCATTGTGAATCTGCATTAATTTCCGGTTGGCGACCTTCATGACATCGTTCGGAACGCCTTTGATGAAGCGACGAGCCCAAGCGGCCTCCGCGACGGCGTTCCGAAATGACTTGATCATCGGCAATACTAATGAGTCACGTTAGCTAACGCAACACATAAGCACATGAAGCGTCAGATCGACTTGCACGTCTCAATACGGCCGGCGTTCCAGTTGTTCTGCCGATGCGGCGCGCCTGCTACTGGTCGGCCTGAGCCGACATCGTCGCCGGCGGCAGGCTCGGGGCCGCGGGGGCCGGTGAGGCGGCCGCCGCTTTCTCGGTTGTTTCGAGGAAGGCCTGCCATTGCTGGCGCGTGCCGTAAAAGGCGTCGCGGTCGACATGGCCCTGAATGCCGGGGATCGCGCCGTCAGATTGATATTGCCAAAACCGCCAGGCGCGGCCCGGATATTTGACCGCCGGGTGGTGCTTGGTCGAGCGCACCCAGATCGGATAGTCGGAAAAGGCGCCGTCGGAAAGGATCGCCTGGTAGAAATCGACGCTCGTATAGATGATCGGCCGACGGCCGTAATGCCGCTCCATCTCTTCGAGCATGATTCTCATTTTGGCGATCGTCGGCTCCTTCTCCAGATGGATCCTGCAGGTCTTGGAGGTCGGCGTCGCCTCGACGTCGAGGACCGGCGGCAATGCGTCCGCCTCGACCGGCGCGTTCTGCTCGAACCAGGCCATTTCCTCCATGGGCGG
>JAJPHH010000019.1 GCA_021325385.1 Alphaproteobacteria bacterium | reverse complement strand
GCGGAACGCCTCTCTAATAGAGAATTCGACTTCCTCGCCGCGACCAAGGAAATACTTTGCTTGTGCGATCGCGGCGTGCGCGTAAGCCAGATTTCGATCAAGCGCCAGCGCCCGCTCGGCCTCAGATATGGCCAGCGCCTCGCGATTAGTGTGGCTAAAAACCAAGGACTTTACGAAATGGGCGAGTGCGTGATCGGGCGCTAATGACAGCGCCCGCTCAAGAGTTCTTTCCGCAGATGCCAATAGTTTTATCCGATCGCCGGAAAAACTTCCCGCAGTCATGGCGGCCACGGCGGCCAGACCGACCAGCGCGTCTACGTTCTTTGAATCCAATTCCACTGCGCGTTCAAGGAAGCCGCTCGCCTTACTAATTTGATCGGGCGTTAGCCCGTTATGCAAATACGCCATTCCTTGGAAATAAAGGTCCATAGAATCGCCATTTGGGGCTCGTTCCGCTCGCCTAGCCTCTGCGGCAATAAATTCCGCGTTTAGTTGGTTGGCGAGCCGCGCTACAATTTCATCTTGCATATCCAGCAGATCGGCCAACGGCCTGTCGAATCGCTCTGCCCAAATGTGAGCGCCGTTCTGAGCGTCGATAAGCTGGACATTAATTCGCATCCGAGAGCCGCCTCGTTGGACGCTGCCTTCCAACACATAGCGGACGTTTAGATCGCGCCCGATCTGTCGAACGTCCAAGGGCTTGCGCTTGAAAGTAAACGCCGTATTTCTCGCGATAACGAACGCACCTGCGATGCGCGATAGATCGGTCGTCAGGCTTTCGGTGACTCCATCGACGAAATACTCTTGCTCTGGATCACCACCCAAGTTGGCGAAGGGCAGGACAACAATAGAGAGCCGCGGCGGGGCCGATTTTTCCTCCGCGCGGCCCGAGATGGGCTGCGCTATCGCTGCGCCTTCGAGCGAATAGACGTGGACCGGCTCCGCGATATTCTTGAGTTGCGTCGGGCCGAGATCGCTGACCTTGAACTCGAGTCGCCCTTTGACCTGCCGGTATGCGTCTTCTGAGAGGGCGATACCGCCCGGCTTTGCGATCCCCTCAAGTCGCGCGGCGATGTTTACGCCGTCGCCCATGAGGTCACCGTCGGTTTCCTCAACTACATCGCCAACGTGAATGCCTATTCTGAAGTCGATACGGCGGTCCTCTGCTAGGCCGGAATTGCGTTCCGCCATGCCGTTCTGGACCTCAATGGCGCAGCGGACGGCATCGACAACGCTGCGGAATTCGATAATGGCACCGTCGCCGGTGCGCTTCACGAACCGCCCGTGGTGGACGGCTACCGTCGGGTCGATCAAGTCGCTGCGGAGGGTTCTGAGGCGCGCGAGGATACGATCTTCATCTGCGCCAGCGAGCCGCGAGTAGCCGACGATGTCGGCCACCAGGATCGCAGCCAGCTTCCTGGTCTCGCTCATCTGCAATGCCCCTGCCGCCGAGACGATAACATAGATAGCGGTTGAGGTCGCTCATCGCCCCCTTTTTTTGGACGGGCTCTGCGGGAGGATGCCTGAGCCTCTCCCCTTTTTTGGAGCGTATCGGGATCGAGCCGCACTAGCATTCAGAACCAGAGCGCGCTTCGGGGAAAAGGACGAACGAGGGTTTCCCCTCAAATCCACGGAGTCCGAGACTGTCCCGACGGAATTGATCCTGTCCGATCCCCTTTTAACCGTTCCGCGGATTAAGCCTCTTCAATCCGGTTTTTCGCACCACCAAAACGGTTCAGATCAGGAACAAGATTCCCCGGATTTTCCACGGCATGGGCTGTCATGTTCGCGAAAGGTTCTGCTGTGAGCGGTAATGCGCGACTAACCGCCACTGGCGCAATCACCGATGATTCAGAGGCTTGGGCTGGTGCTGCCAGAGAGGATTGAACTCTCGACCTCTCCCTTACCAAGGGAGTGCTCTACCACTGAGCTACGGCAGCATCCTGGAGCCGGCGGCCGCAAAGACGCGCGAGGCGGCCGGCGAGAACGGCGGCCTTGTGCCACAGGGGCCGGCGCGAGGCAAGGCGGTCGAGATTAAGCGACGCCGCGGCGCAGCAGATCGTGGAAATGAACGACGCCGATCACTTTGCGGTCGTCGTCGACCACCGGCAGGACGGAAATGTTGTGGCTGATCAGCTCCAACGCTTCGGCGGCGAGAGCGTCGGCCTCGATCGTGCGCGGCGAAGAGGTCATGATTTCGGCGACTGGCGCGCCCATCAGATCGGAGCGTTCCGAGCGGATATGGCGGCGGAGGTCGCCGTCGGTGATGAGACCGGCGAGCCGGTCGGCGCCGTCCACGACGCAGACGCAGCCGACCCGCTTTTGCGTGATTTCGACCACCGCCTCGGCCATGCGGGCGTCAAGCCCGACGCGCGGAATTTCATCGCCCTTATGCATGATGTCGCGCACGAAGACGAGCCGCGCGCCGAGCTTTCCGCCGGGATGGAAGACGCCGAAATCGCTGGCGGTGAAACCCTTCGCCTCGAGCAGCGCCATAGCCAGGGCGTCGCCGAGCACGAGCTGCATCGTCGTCGACGTGGTCGGCGCGAGGCCGTGCGGGCAGGCTTCCTGAGCCTGCGGCAGAACGAGCCTGATATCGGCCTCGCGGCCGAGCGAGCTTTCCGGATTGGCCGTGATCGCGATGAGCGGAATACGGAACCGGCGCGTGTAATAGATGATGTCGGCGAGCTCCGCCGTCTCGCCGGACCAGGATAGGCAAAGCACGACGTCGCCGGTCTGGATCATGCCGAGATCGCCGTGGCTCGCCTCGGCCGGATGGACGAAATTCGCCGGCCGGCCGGTCGAGGCGAAGGTCGCGGCGATCTTGCGGGCGATAAGGCCGGATTTGCCGATGCCGCTGACAATCGCCCGGCCCGGCGCCTCGGCCAGCACCTTGACCGCCTCTTCGAAGGCGGCGCCCAGTTCGCCGACATCGGCGCGCGCCAGCGCCTCCTCCAAAGCGGTGAGGCCCTGGCGTTCGATCCGGACGGCGCGCAGAGCCGCTTTCCTATGGGAAGTCAAAGCGAGCATTCCCGCTCTTAACATTCCTCCGCCTCGGCGCCCATTGGCGCGCCTCGCCGCCCCCCGCGGTCTTATGGTTAAGCCCGCATTAACCATGCCGGCATAAGCCTCGGAGGGAGCGTTCGCGCGGGCGTCGATGGCCGCGCCTCTAGGGATTGCCGTGACGTCGCGCAAAACGCCGTTCTGCCGCGCTTGGCGCCCCGTGGCGGCGGCGCTGGCGCTTGCGTCTCTCCTCGTGGGCGGGCGGCTCAGCGCGCAGGAAGCCGATTTCTCCTCGTTTCAGCTCCGCGGCGCGGCCGAGGCGCCGACGCCGCCGGTCTTGCCCGAGGGGGCGACGGACGGGTCCGCCCTCGCAGGCGCCGGCGCGCTGACCGGCGGCGCCGACGACCAACAAGCAAAGCTCAAGCCGAAAAAATCGCCAGCCGATCGGCTGCCGGCGCTGCAGCCTTATCCGAGAGCGTCGCGCATCGGCCTCGCCGGCGGGCCGCCGCCGCTCGCGCCCAACGCCGTCCCGCCGCCCAGCGTCGCGGCCCTGCCGACGCCGCCGCCACGGCGTAAGTCGAAGCCGGACGAGAACCCGTTCGATCCGACCGGGATCATGCTCGGCGATCTGCGGCTGAAGCCCTATGCCGAAGAGGACATCGGCTATAACACCAATCCGAATTTCGCCTTTCGACCGACCCGCGGCTCCTTGTTCGAGACGACCGATCTCGGCCTCGACGTGCAGTCGCTCTGGTCGCGCAACGATCTTCATGCGGTTTTGCACGGCGCCTACACGGATTACTTCTCGGTTCCGCAAGCCAATACGCCCAATGCCGACGCCAAGATCGACAGCCGCATCGACGTCTCGCGCGACCTCGCCGTCGACGCCGAAGGCCGGTTCCTCCTTGCGACTTTGACGCCGGGCTCGGTCGTACTGCCGAGCGGCGTCGTCCTCGGAACCAACCAGCGGCCGATCTGGGAGACCTACGGGGCGACGATCGGCGCGACGGAAAAATTCGGCGACCTATCGATCGGCTTGCATGGCTTGGTCGATCGCACGTCCTATCAAAACGCCACGCTCGCCAACGGCTCGATCGACGATCTCGTCAGCGACGACTTTACTGATTGGGGTTTGCGCGGCCGGATCGCCTACCGGATCAGTCCGATCATGACGCCCTTCATCGAAAGCTTGGTCGACGCCCGGCAGTACGACCAGCGCTTCGATTCCGGCGGCTTCGAGCGGACCTCGGACGGCGCCCTCGTCCGCGCCGGCGCGACCCTCGGCCTGACCGATAAGCTCACCGGCGAAATCAGCGCCGGCTATGGCGAACGCCGTTATCGGGATCCGCGCCTGCCGATCCTCGCTGCGCCCCTTTTTGACGCGTCGTTGGTCTGGGACGTGACCGCCCTGACCAAGGTCAAGCTCAATGCGAGCAGCGGCCTTTCGGAGACGACGGTCGCCGGCGCGTCGGGCGCCATCTCGCGCGCCTATTCGATCGAAATCGATCATGCGTTGCGGCGCTATCTGACTCTCGGCCTCACGGCGAGCCTCGGGACGGACGTTTTCGTCGGCGTTCCGGAGAACGACAAGAACGTGATCCTGGCGCTCAAAGCCGACTACAACATCACGCGCGACATCATGTTGCGCGCCAGCGTCAGTCGTCAGCATTATACGACGAACGTGCCGAATTCGAACTACAATGCCGATATTTTCATGGTCGGGCTGAAGCTGCAGCGGTGAGGTCTGCGGGCAAAACGGCCAAACGAGCGCGCGGCGAACGAACGCTTCCCGCGAGGCCCGGGCCCCCTCATTCCGCTTTCGCGCGGAGGGGGCCGCGACGCGCTTGAACGACGATCACTTCGTCCTCGATCAGGGGCGCCGATCGCTAGCCGACCAATTTCCTGATCTCCGCCTGCAAGGCCGGCGCGAGATCTTCGCGCGCCATCGCGAAGGCGAGATTCGCGACCAGGAAGCCGAGCTTTGATCCGGTGTCGTACGTACGGCCGTCAAAACGCACGCCGAAGAACTTCTGCGCCTTGCTGAGCGCGATCATGCCGTCGGTGAGCTGAATCTCGCCGCCGGCCCCTTTTTCTATCTTTTCGAGAACGGCGAAGATTTCGGGCTGCAAGACATAGCGGCCGGATATGATCAGGTTCGAAGGCGCGGTTCCCGGCTTGGGCTTTTCGACCATGCCGCTGATTTCGAACGAATGGCCGTAATCTTCGCCGAGCGCGACAATGCCGTATTGATGCGTCTCCTCCGGTCGGACCTCTTCGACCGCAATGATGTTGCCGCCATGGCGGGCGTAGGCGTCGAGGCATTGGGCGAGACATCGGCTCTTTCGGCCGCCGGCCATTGTGATCATGTCCGGCAGGAGGACCGCGAAAGGCTCGTCGCCGACGATCTCGCGCGCGCACCAGATCGCATGGCCAAGGCCGAGCGGCGCCTGTTGGCGGGTGAAGCTGGTCGCGCCGGCGGCCGGCAAGTCGGCGAGAAGCGAGTCGAGCTCCTTCTGCTTGCCGCGCTTCCTGAGCGTGTCCTCGAGCTCGTAAGTCATGTCGAAATGGTCCTCGATCGCCGCCTTGTTCCGGCCGGTGACGAAGACGAAATGCTCGATCCCCGCCTCGCGCGCCTCCTCGACGACGTGTTGCAGCGCGGGCCGGTCGACGATGGTCAGCATCTCTTTTGGCACGGCCTTGGTGGCGGGCAGGAAACGGGTGCCGAGGCCGGCGACCGGCAGCACGGCTTTGCGAACGGGTTTGCTCATCGGTTCCTTTGGTTTCTTGAGAAATCTTGGGCCCAGGCGGTGACGCGCCTTTAGCAATTTGGTCTTATCCAGGCTCTCATTCGCCGGATCAATTGTCCATCGGCGTCAGCGACGCTGCGATTAAGGGACGCGAAGGAAGAAATCATGGCGGTTTTGGTCACCGGCGGCGCCGGCTATATCGGCGGCCATATGGTCCTGGCCTTGGTCGATTCCGGCGAAAAGCCGATCGTCGTCGACAATCTTTCGACCGGCTTCGCCTGGGCCGTTCCGCCCCAGGCGAAGCTCGTCGTCGGCGATTTCGGCGACGAAGCCCTGATCGCGCGGCTAATTGGCGAGCATGAGATCGACGCCATCGCCCATTTCGCCGCCAAGATCGTCGTGCCGGAATCCGTCGCCGACCCGCTCGGCTATTACCTGAATAATGTCGCGAAGGCGCGCAATCTGATCGAGACGGCGGTCAAAGGCGGGGTCAAGCGGTTCCTGTTTTCTTCAACCGCCGCGGTCTATGGCGAAACCAGCGCCGAACCGGTGAGCGAGGACGCGCCGCTCCATCCGGTTTCGCCCTATGGGCGCTCCAAGCTCATGGTCGAATGGATGCTCGAAGACGCCGGCAAGGCCCACGATTTGCGCGCGGCGGTCTTGCGCTATTTCAACGTCGCCGGCGCCGACCCGAAAGGCAGGCTCGGCCAGTCCAATCCAGGCTCGACCCATCTGATCAAGCGCGCCGTCCAGACCGCGCTGGGCCGGCATAAGGCCCTCGACGTCTATGGCGTCGATTACCCGACCCGCGACGGCTCCTGCCTGCGCGATTATATCCAGGTCAGCGACCTCATCGACGCCCATATGGCGGCGCTCACGCATCTGCGCCGGGACGGCGCGAGCTTGACCGTCAATTGCGGCTACGGTCGCGGCTATTCGGTGCTGGAAGTCGTCGACATGGTCAAGAAAGTGTCGGGCGTGGATTTCAAGGTCAACATTGTCGGTCGCCGACCCGGCGATCCCGCCGCGATCATCGCCAAGGCGGACCGCATCCGCGCCGAGCTCGGCTGGCGGCCGCAGCGCGACGATCTCGCCGGGATCGTCCTGCAGGCGCTCGACTGGGAGCGCCGTCTACACAATCGGCAGCCCGACTAAACCGCTGGCGCGCCGCTGACCCGCGCCTGAAAATGAGGCGCCGACTCGCGCTGGCGGCCGCCTCAGCAAATCGAAGCGACGTTTTGACGCTCGCCCCAGCCGCCCGAATCTCCGGCCCAAGACGAAAAGCTTAGATACAACAGTCTTGACGCGCATAAGGTCGCGTGGAAGATGCGACCGAGCTATGCAATTAGGGAGGAGTTGATGCGCGCCAGGCGAGCGGCATGAACGAGGACTTCATCCTCGTCACCGAGGGCTTGAGCAAGGAGTTCGGCGGATTCTCGGCGGTCAAGAACGTCAATCTGAAAGTGCGTCGCGGCGCCATTCACGCGCTGATCGGCCCGAACGGGGCCGGCAAGACGACGTGCTTCAACATGCTGACCAAGTTCCTGAACCCGAGCGGCGGCCGGATCTTCTATGACGGGCGCGACATCACCGCCCTGAAGCCGGCGGAAGTCGCCCGCCTCGGCCTGGTCCGCTCCTTTCAGATTTCAGCCGTTTTCCCCCATCTCACCGCGCTCGAGAACGTACGCGTCGCCCTGCAACGCCAGCGCGGCGACTCTTTTGATTTCTGGCGCTCGAAGAGCGTCCTCAATCGGCTCAATGGGCGCGCTCGCGAATTGCTCGCCGATGTCGGCTTGGCCGATTTCGCCGACACGATCGCCGTCGAAATGTCCTATGGCCGCAAACGCGCTCTCGAGATCGCGACCACTCTGGCTTTGGAGCCGAAAGTTCTGCTGCTCGACGAACCCATGGCCGGCATGGGTCACGAGGATGTCGATCGTATCGCCGCTTTGATCAAGCGCGCCTCCGCCAATCGCACCGTGCTGATGGTCGAGCACAATCTGCAAGTCGTCGCCCATCTCTCCGACGTCATCACCGTGCTCACGCGCGGCCAGGTTCTTGCCGAGGGCGATTACGCGACGGTCTCCAACAACGCAGAGGTGCGGCAAGCCTATATGGGGGTCGGCCATGGCTGAGGCGGCGCTGGCGGAGCAAAAGACGGGCGGCGCCGCCGCCGAGCCGCTCCTGGTCGTGTCCGGGCTTCAGGCCTGGTACGGCGAATCGCACATCCTCCACGGCGTCGATTTCGACGTGAAGCGGGGCGAAGTCGTCACGCTGCTCGGCCGCAACGGCGCCGGCAAGACGACGACGCTGAAGTCGATCATGGGCATTGTCGGCAAAAGGCGCGGCTCGGCCCGCTTCAAGGGCCAGGAGACGATCGGCCTTCCCTCGGACCGCATCGCGCGGCTCGGCATCGCCATCTGCCCGGAGGAGCGCGGCATTTTCGCCAGCCTCAACGTGCAGGAAAATCTCACCCTGCCGCCGCGGGTCGCTTCGACCGGCGGCCTCGCCCCGGAGCAGATTTTCACGCTTTTTCCCAATCTCAAAGAGCGCCTGAAGAGTCCGGGCGGCAAGCTGTCCGGCGGCGAGCAGCAAATGCTGGCGATCGCGCGCATCCTACGCACCGGCGCGCAGCTCCTGATGCTGGACGAGCCGACCGAAGGCCTAGCGCCGGTGATCATCGAGCAGATCGGCCGCACCATCGCCGAATTGAAACGGGAAGGCTTCACCATTCTTCTGGTCGAGCAGAACTTCCGCTTCGCCTCGACTCTCGCCGATCGCTATTTCGTCATGGAGCACGGCCGCATCGTCGATGGATTCTCAAACAGCGAATTGCCGACGAAAATGGACAAGCTCCACGAATATCTCGGCGTTTAAGCCGGGCGCGACTTTCAGGGAGGAACGTCAAGATGAAATCCAGCATCGCCTACGCCCTTCTGGCCGGAATCCTATTGTCGGGCGTCGCTTACGCCGACGACAAAATCGTCAAGATCGGCGCCATGAGCGATCTATCCAGCCTCTATGCGGACGACGGCGGGCCGGGTTCGACATTGGCCGCGCAAATGGCCGTCGAGGACAGCGGCTTGACCAAGAAGGGCTGGACGATCGAGGTCCTTGCCGCGGATCATCAGAACAAGCCCGATATCGGCGCCGGCATCGCGCGAAAATGGTTCGACGAAGACAAGGTCGACGTCATCGTCGACGTGCCGAATTCCGG
>JAJPHH010000025.1 GCA_021325385.1 Alphaproteobacteria bacterium | reverse complement strand
GGCGAATACCGCGCCATGCTGCGCCGCCTCATCGTCATCCAGGGCGACACCGAGCCGGCCTCGGTCGAGCAGCAGCGCCATCTCGGCAAGACCGCGCCGTCGCTCTACGACATGCGCAACCTCTTCCAGGTCAATGTCGAAGAGGGCCGCCACCTTTGGGCGATGGTCTATCTGTTGCAAAAATATTTCGGCGCGGACGGCCGCGAAGAGGCCGACGAGCTGCTGCGCCGGCAGGCCGGATCCGCCGAGGCGCCGCGCATGCTCGGCGCCTTCAACGAGGCGACTCCGGATTGGCTTTCCTTCTTCATGTTCACCTACTTCACCGACCGCGACGGCAAGATGCAGCTCGAGAGCCTCGCTCAATCGGGTTTCGACCCTCTATCGCGCACCTGCCGCTTCATGCTGACCGAGGAAGCCCACCACATGTTCGTCGGCGAGACCGGCGTCGGCCGGGTCGTTCAGCGGACCTGCGAAGCGATGAAGGAGGCCGGAATCGAGGACCCTTACGACATCGAAGCGGTGCGCGCGCTCGGCGTCGTCGATTTGCCGACGCTGCAGAAGAAGCTCAATCTTCATTATTCATTGTCGCTCGATCTGTTCGGATCGGAAGTCTCGACAAACGCGGCCAACGCCTTCACCGCGGGGATCAAAGGCCGCTACCAAGAGATCAAGATCGCCGACGATCATCAGCTCAAGGACGCCGCCTATCCGGTTGTGCAGCTCGAAGGCGGCAAGATCGTCATCAAGGACGCGCCGGCCCTCTCGGCGATCAATATGCGCCTGCGCGACGATTATATTCGCGACGCCCAGGGCGGGCTCAATCGCTGGAATGCGACGATCGCCAAGATCGGCGTTCCGTTCGAGTTGAAATTGCCTCATCCTGGGTTCCATCGCGCCATCGGCGTTTTCGCCGGCGCCAAGATCACGCCAGCCGGCGAGATCGTGTCCGAGGAGGAATGGACGCGGCGACGCCACGAATGGCTGCCGAACGCCGCCGACGGCGATTTCATCGCCTCGCTGATGAAGCCGGTCTGGGCGCCGGGCAAGTTCGCCGGCTGGATCGCGCCGCCGAAAGTCGGCATCGACAACAAGCCGGGCGATTTCGAATATGTGAAATTGCACATGGCGTGATTCCTTATCGCCGCTTGAAGCGGGCAAGGCGAAAGGAATACGGAAGGACAGAGGCCGTGAACGCGCTCGTCAAGCAGCATCTGATCGATCCGGAAATTTGCATTCGGTGCCACACTTGCGAAGAAGCGTGTCCGGTCGGCGCGATCACCCATGACGACGTCAACGTCGTCGTCGATGCGACGAAATGCAATTTCTGCATGAGCTGCGTGCCGCCATGCCCGACCGGCTCGATCGACAATTGGCGCGTCGTCGCCGCGCCCTATTCGCTCGAAGAGCAATTGAGCTGGACCGAGCTGCCGCCGCAGGAGGAGTTCGCGCAGGGAGCCGGCGCAGACGGGGCGGCGGAGGCGCTGGACGAAGCCGCGGCGGCGCTGATCGCGGAAGCCCATCAAGGCGCGGGCGGGCTCGCCAAGGCGCCGGCTTCGGCCAGCAAGCCGTGCGTCAACCTCTATACGGCCGCCAATCCCGCGACGGCGATCGTGCAGGGCAATTACCGCCTGACGGCGGAAAGCGCCGACAGCGACGTGCGCCACATCATTCTCGATCTCGGCGGCCAGATCTTTCCGGTACTGGAAGGTCAAAGCGTCGGGATCGTCCCGCCCGGCCTTGACGGCTATGGACGGCCGCACAGGATGCGGCTCTATTCGGTCGCCAGCCCTCGCGACGGCGAAAAGCCGAACGCCAACAATCTCGCCCTGACGGTCAAGCGAGACGAACGCGGCGTCTGCTCGAACTATCTCTGCGACCTCGCCAAGGGCGACAAGGTCGCGCTTGCCGGTCCGTTCGGCTCGACCTTCCTGATGCCGGACGATCCGCAGGCGCTGCTTGTCATGATCTGCACCGGCACAGGCTCGGCGCCGTTCCGCGGCTTCACCATGCGCCGGCAGCGCGCGGCGCCGGGTTCGGCCGGCATGATGTTGTTTTTCGGCGCGCGCGCGCCGGATTCGCTCCCCTATTTCGGCCCCTTGGCGAAAGTGCCGGAGAGGCTCCTCAAAAAGCATTTCGCCTTCTCGCGCGTTCCGGGCGAAGCCAAGCATTACGTTCAAGATCGCATGCGCGCCGAAAGCGCGGCGCTCGCCGTGGCGTTGAGCGACGAGCGGACCCATATCTATGTCTGCGGCCTGAAAGCCATGGAGAGCGGCGTCGAGGCGGCTTTCGCCGAGATCGCCGGCGGCGCCGGGCTCGATTGGCCGAGCCTCCGCGCCAAGATGCGGGAAGGCGGCCGCTATCACGTCGAGACGTACTGACAAGCGCGGATTTTTCCTGCACGATTATTGCTCCGCGCGTTCGGCAGCGCCGAATCTTGATAAAGATGTCCTGAAAAGGGACAAACAAGCTTAAGACGTTCAGTATAAGGAAGCGTAGGGGAAAGCGGAGGCGTTCATGCGTTTGTTGCTCAAGACAGCGGCGTTGACCGCTTCTCTCGTCTTTGTCGCCTTAAGCGGCCTGTCGCCGGCCGCTGCGGGCGGCCACCGATGGCCGGCCTATGATTTTTGGCAGTCGAACTGGCGCGCCGCTTATCTGCAGGGCGATTGGGACGGCGTCATCCGCACCGGGACGCCCGATACGAGAATTGAGCAAGCCGTGCTCGGCAAGTACCCTTACCACGATTACGGCTACAATAACGGCGCTTGCATCGGCTATGAATGGATCTGCGATCCGTGGGGCAATGTGATCGGCCAGCGGCCGGTTCTCGTTTGCTGACCGATCGGCGCTACGCGGAAAGCGGGGCTGCGCTCCACACACGATCGATCGCCGCTTGAGCCATCGCGCCGGAATCCATGACGCCGTAGGCAGCCATTTGTAGAATGGTGGAGGCGATGTCGCGCCGCAAGGCCGGACTCACCTCCGCCTTTCCGCCGTCGCCATGGGCGGAGCGAATGACGTGGCAGGCCATGATGACGGCGTCGCCCATGATGCGGGTCTCGCGGTCATCGAAGGCGCGGCCGAAATAACGAGGTCGCATATACATCTCGGCTCCCCTCCTCGGCGAAGGCGACAAAGGCGTTTCATCATCCCGTCGCCTGAACTGTTGCTTGCTTTGGCGACAGAACGATGTTGCACCAATGCACGCTGAAGGCAAATCAATTCTCCTGCATGCTAGCTGGCGTCGCGCCATCGAAGTGGTTGACGAATCTCGGCAATTCGTCTGACTTTTGGCGCGTCGACCGCCTTTTGGCTCAATCTAGCGGCGGGCGATAACATCGCGATGACATGACGAGGTTAATGGCCGGACGGGCGGCGAAGCGAGCGGCGCTTCTGATCGTCTTCGCCTTCGGCGCCGCGTCCGACGCGCCGGGCGACGAGCCGGCGTCGGTGCGGCGCATCGGCGCGAGCGAGCGCATCTGTCAACTCACCGGAGAGACGGACTGGCTGACCGGCCGGCCGACCGCGGCCAAGACGCTCTCCGCCTTCGGCTTGGACGCGACCGATCTCGGCTATCCGGTCGAACATCAGGGCAAGCTGTTCTTGTTGTTTGGCGATAGCTGGCCGACGCGCCTCGCGCCCGGCGAAGCCGCCGAAGCGCCGCCAAACGACGCCGTGGGGATGGTCGCCCGGCGGGCGCCGCCGTCGGATGACGGCAAATGTCTCGAACTGCAAATTCAAGAGAAGCCAGGCGGGACGAATACTTTTGCGCCGGCGACCGTCACCGGTCCCAACAAGATCGATCAAGGCTTTTTCAATGTACCGTCCGGCGGGGTCAGCGTCGGCGGCGATCTTTATGCTTTCTTCTGGACCCATCATTGCGCCGAGCCGCAGCCGCTGAGCCCTTCGCCGGACGAGCCGCTGGCGCGGCCGCCGGCCAACGACAAATGCCGCGAGGACGATCGACGCAACAGTATCGGAAGCAGCGTGCTCGCGTCGTCGGAGGACGAGGCGAGGACGTTCCGGCTGATCGCGCCGGCGCCGATCGGCTTTATCTATTCCATCGCGGTCGTCGCGCAGGACGAAGACCAAGTCCCAGACGGGCAGCGGCGGCGCATTTTCATCTTCGGGGCGCCGCGCTATCGCGCCAGCGTTACCTATCTGGCCGAGGCCTCGCCCGAGACGTTCGCCGATCCGAAATCTTGGCGGTTCTTCGTCGGCCGCAATGCGGAGGGACAGCCGCAATGGGCGAGCTACCGCGACTGGGTCGGCGCGCCCGGCGCCGGGCGCGGATGGCGTCCGCCGGGAGCGCCGGAAATCTTCGCAGACGAGACGGGCGGCGAATCCTGCATCGGCGAATTTTCGATCTCCTGGAACCGACCGCTCAACGCCTGGCTGATGCTCTATAATTGCCGGACGGAGATCGAGGCGCGCCTGGCGCCCGCGCCGTGGGGGCCGTGGTCCTGGCCGACCGGGATTCTCGGCCCCTCAGACAACGTATTCTGCCGATTGCTGATGAGTCCGGGCGGCTGCGGCGATCGCCGCGACTTCTGGCCCGATCGGCGTCCGGCCGGCCAGTTGGTCGCCGGCGGCTTCTACGCGCCGTTCGTGCTCAATCGCTATACGACGGCGACCGGCGACGGGAAGGATCGACGCGCGACGATTTATTGGCTCGTCTCGACCTGGAATCCTTACGAAGTGGCGGTGATGCGCACTATCCTGGGCCGCGCGACCGATTGAGGCTTGCGCCCGTCATTCCCGCGCGAGCCGGAACGGCCCGCGTCTTCACCGCGCCGCTTCGGCGATAACCGGCGCGTCGTCCGTCAGAGTGGTGCGCCGGACGTCCCTGATCTCGTTGCGATCGAACCGGCGGGCGCGATGCATGGTGACGCGGTTGTCCCACATGACGAGATCGTTTGGCCGCCAGCGGTGCGAATAGACGAATTCGCGCTGGGTCGCATGCTCGGTCAAATCGCGCAGGAACATGCGGGCTTCGGGAATGGTCCAGCCGACGATCGCGCCGGCATGCGAAGATAGGAACAGGGATTTCCGCCCCGTTCTGGGATGTTTGCGCACGAGCGGATGACGAACCGGCCGGAAGTTCTCTCTCTCCTCCTCGGTCAGTTCGGTGAAGCCGATCGCGCCGCGCGAATAGATCAGCGAATGCTCGCAGACGAGGTCCTCCACTTCGGCTTTGGTTCGCTCGTCCAGACCGTCGTAAGCCGCGCGCATATCCGCGAATTCCGTGTTTGCGCCCGAGGAGGGAATGATCCGGCCTGATAGGAGGGAATATTTCGCCGTGACCGGGCGGTACGAACTGTCGGAATGCCAGAGCTGGTCGGCCAGCTTGAACAGCCAGATGCGGTCGTCCGCCGACATGATGCGGCCGGCGGGCGTCAGATTGGAAAAATCGGCGATGCCGGCGCCGAGCCGCCGATCGCTCGGCTTTCTGATGTCGCCGGGCGTTTCGTACTTCTCCAATTGGCCGAAATGGCGGGTGAAGGCGATCTGCTGCTCGTCGCTGAGCGGCTGGTCGCGGAAAACCAGGACGGCGTAGCGGTCCATCCCGGCTTCGATCGCCGCGACCGCTTCCGGCGAAACAGGGCGGGAGCAGTCGACGCCCTCAACCTCGCCGCCGAAACCGTTCGGGAACCCGCGTATCGACAGCGACATTATTCCTCCGGCCGCGCGCGCTCGCTCGTTCTGTGTCGGTCTTCACAATCTAGGCAAGCGACGGCTTGCGCGATTTACCGCCGGCATGCTAGCTATCCTAGCAATTAATACGTATAAAAGATGGCTGCGTGCAAAAAAAGGCGACGCAACGGGATGTGGCGCGACGCGCGGGAGTCTCTCAGGCCACGGTCTCTCTGGTCCTGGGCGGCGCGCCGGCGCTTTCCGCGCGCGCGACGACCGAGCGGGTGCTGCAGGTGGCGCGCGATCTCGGCTATGCGCCCAATCGGCAGGCGCAGGCTTTGCGGACCCAACGGACGCGCACGATCGCCGTCGCCATGCCGGATATTTGCAATCCGTTCTTTCCCTCTCTGTTGAAAGGCGTTCAGACGATCGCCGAGGGCGCCGGCTATGATGTCATCGCCGTCAATACCGAAGGCGTCGCCGAGCGCGAGCAGCGCTTCTTGAATTGGAGCCTCGAAGGCCGCGTCGACGGCGTGATCGGCGCGTTTTTCGCGCTGCGCGCCGAGGATTTCTCGCCTCTGGTCGCCGCCGGGGTCGGCGTGGTTCGAATCGAATCCGCCCGCAAGAGCGGCGGCGAATGGCCGATCGACAACATCTATGTCGATAATCGCGCCGCGGCCGCTGCGGCGACGCGCTTTCTCCTCGAGCGCGGCCATCGCCGCATCGCAATGATCGCCGGGCCGGCGGGCCCGCAGGCCGAGCGCGCTGCGGGCTACTCGCTCGCGCTGGCCGAGCGCGGGCTTGCACCCGATATTGTCGACGGCGTTGAATTCAGCGAGGCGGAAGGCCGCCGCGTCGCGACGATTCTGATCGAGCGAGCCGAGCGGCCGACGGCGATTTTCGCCGCCAACGACTTGATGGCGATCGGCGCGATGAGCGCGCTGCGCGAGCGCGGCCTCGCGATTCCGCACGACGTCGCCGTCATCGGCTTCGACGATATTTTTGTCGCCCGCCTCGTGACCCCGGCGCTCACGACCGTGTCGCAGTTTCAACAGGATATCGGGATAAAGGCGGCCGAGACGCTGCTCGCGCGCTTGCGCGGCGCGCCATCGCCGCGCGGCGCAAGTTTCGAGATGCCGTTCCGCCTGATCGAGCGGGACTCGACCTGAAGCTTTGAACCGAAGCAACGAATCAACAACGGGAGGACGACATGAGCGATAAAACAAAAGCTGACGCGCCGAACGGCGCGAAGGACCGCCCCGGGCCGAGCCGTCGGACGGTGCTCGCCGGCGGCGCCGTCGCCGCCGGCGCGACTGCGCTGAGCTTTCCCTATGTCTCGCGCGGCCTCGCCGCCGAGTCGCTGAAATTCTGGCAATTCTACGCGCCGGGCGGCGGCGTCGCGACGCAGTCGAAATGGTTCGAAGACATGGCCAAGTCGTGGAACGATTCGCACGACGTGAAGGTCGAACTCGTCTATGTGCCGAACAACGCCTATATGGACGGCACGAAGCTGCCGACCGCTTTCGCCTCCGGCGCCGGGCCCGATCTCTTCATCATCAGCCCCGGCGATTTCCTGCGTTATTACAATGGCGGCGTGCTGCTCGACCTGACGCCCTTCATCGACAAAGCCGCGCAGGACGATCTGTTCCCCGGCGTGATCGCCAATCGCATGGTCGACGGCAAAATCTATGGCTTGCCCATGGAGGTCGAGCCGATGGCGATGTACTATAGCGTCGACGCTTTCAACGAGGCGGGCCTGACGGAAAAGGACGTCCCGAAGACATGGGAAGACTTGTTGACGGTCGGCAAGAAGCTGACCACCGACAAGCGCTTCGGCGTGCTGTTCGAGACCGCGCCGGGCTATTATCAGAACTTCACCTGGTATCCGTTCCTCTGGCAGGGCGGCGGCGACATTCAGTCCAAGGACGGCAAGAGCGCCTTCAATTCGCCGGCGGCGGCGCAGGCGCTCAAATTCTGGCAGGACGCCGTCAATATGGGCGTCTCGCCGCGTAAAGTGCTCGGCGGCGGCGGATGGGACGTCGTGCCCAATCTCGCCTCTGGCTATTGCGCCATGCAGAATGTCGGCATTTGGGCCATCTCGCAATTGCATGAAAACGCGCCGAACTTCAAATACGGCGTGTTCAAATTGCCGACGCCGCCCGGCGGAAAGTACGTGACGGTCGGCGGCGGTTGGGCGTTCGTCGCCAATGCGAAAGGAAAGAACCCGAAAGCGGCCGGCGAGTTCTGCGCCTGGGCTTTGGGCTCGATGAGCCCGGATTCCATCGAGCGCGTCGTCGATTGGTGCACGAAGGCGAAGAGCGATATGCCGCCGCGCAAATCCGCGCTGGAGAAAGGCAAGGAGGCTTACAGCAAAGGCTTCTTGAAAGTCTTCGCCGACGACATCTATCCGGGGGCGCGCGCCGAGCCGCGCGTGCCGCCGCCGGTCTACAAGGCGATTTCGGACGCGATCCAAGCCTGTCAGCTCAACGGCCAGAAGCCAGAAGAGGCGGCGGCGGCGGCGTCTCAGCAGATCGACGCGTTCCTGGCCGGCTACAAGGGCGCGCCGATCCTCTAAGCCATGGCGAACGCGCTTCGTTCAAATTCCGTGGCGATGCCGGCGGCCCGCAAGGCCGCCGGTTTCCGGCTGTCTAGTCGACAGAGAGAATGGATCGCGGGCTATTTGTTCGTCGCGCCCGATGCGATCGGCCTTCTGATCTTCGTCGGCGCGCCGATGCTTCTGTCGCTGAGCCTCGGCTTCTTCTCGGTCTCCGGTTTCGGCGAATATTCCTTTGTCGGCCTCGCGAACTATCGGCGGATGCTCGGCGATCCGCTGTTCTGGCAGAGCCTGAAAGTGACGGTTTTTTACGTCGTCATGCTCGTGCCGGCGCTCTATGTCTGCGGCCTCGGCTTGGCGTTGCTGATCCAGGCCGACACCCGCTTCAACGGATTCGTCCGCACCCTCCTGTTCATGCCGCAGACCGTCAGCCTGGTCGTCGTCGGCCTGGTCTGGCAGGTCCTGCTCATCGACAAGATCGGCTTGCTCAACCGCCTGATATCGGCGCTGGGCGTCGGCGGATTTTCATGGCTCGGCGATCCGCGCCTCGCGCTGATCATGGTCGTCGTCATCAGCGTGTGGTTCCTGATGGGCTTTTACATGCTGATCTTCCTCGGCGGCCTTCAGGACATTCCCAGGGAATATTACGAAGCCGCCAAGATCGACGGCGCTGGCCCGGTCGCTTCGTTCTATCGGATCACGCTGCCGCTGCTGCGGCCGACCAGTTTTTTCGTGCTGCTCGTCTCGACGGTGACGGCGGTCTGCGGCTCGCAGACCTTCGACCTTGTCTACATCATGACCCGCGGCGGGCCGGCCAATACGACTTCGCTCGCCATCTTCTATGTCTATCAGCAGGCGTTTCTGTTCAACGAATATGGCTACGCCGCGGCGATGGCGTCGGTCCTGGTCGTCGTGTTGATGCTGATCACCGTGCTGCTGTTCATGCTGACGCGCGGCGGACGCTTCACCTATGACTGAGGCCGCGCGCGTCGAACGGCCGATCGATCTGGCCGCTTTGCGGCCGGCGCGGATCATTCTTCACCTTGCCGGGCTGATCCTCGCCCTGATGACGATCGCGCCGCTCTTCTGGATGGTGTCGATGTCGTTCAAGGGCGGCGACGAGGTGTTCGGCGTCAATCTCGTCCCGGAGCATCCGACGCTCGACAATTTTCTTTACGTGTTCACGCAGGTCAATTTCCTGCGTTATCTCTGGAATTCGTTCTTCGTCGCCGCCGCCGTGACGATCATCGCCTTGTTCTTTCATTCGATGGCGGGATACGCGTTGGCGCGCCTGCGCTTTCCCGGGCGCGACATTATCTTCCTGTCGATGTTCGCAACCTTCCTCATTTCGCAGCCGGTGATCATCGTGCCGCTGTTCATCTTGGCGCGCGCGCTGCATATGCTCGATTCCTATACCGGCCTGATCGTGCCTTCGATCTTCAACGCTTTCGGCATTTTCCTCCTCAGGCAATTCTATCTCGCCGTGCCGCGCGAATTGGAGGAGGCGGCGGTGATCGATGGGGCGGGCTATTTCCGGGTCTATTGGAGCATCATCCTGCCGCTCAGCCGGCCGATTCTTTCGGCCTTGGCGATTTTGTTCTTTCT
Organism: Alphaproteobacteria bacterium; assembly: GCA_021325385.1. Classification (GTDB taxonomy): domain Bacteria; phylum Pseudomonadota; class Alphaproteobacteria; order Rhizobiales; family Beijerinckiaceae; genus Roseiarcus. The sequence continues at coordinate 7,572 of JAJPHH010000025.1, read as the reverse complement.
CGCCAATTGGAACTCCTTCCTGTGGCCGCTGACGATCACGTCCAATCAAGACCTTTGGATGGTGCAGGTCGCGATCGCCAGTTTCCGGCAGCAATACAGCGCCTCTTGGAATTACATCATGGCCGCTTCGACGGTTGTCGCGCTGCCGACCGTGGTCATGTTCGTGATCTTCCAGAGGCGCATCATCGAATCGATCAAGACCAGCGGCATCAAGTAGCCTCTTCAATAAAACGGGGAACCAGCAGCAATGGCCGAACGCTTTTCGGGCCTGGGCGTGAATCTCGGCAATCTCTATCGCTTGTCGGACGCGAAGACGCGGTCGATCAGTCCCGAGAATTTCACCGGCGAGAAGGGCAAGGGCGGCATGGCGACGGAAGGAACCGGCGCCGTTCACGCCCGCGGCCTGGGCCGCGGCTGGAAAATCTCGCCGTCGGTGCGGATCGAGCCCGGCGCGATCTTCACGCTCGGCGAGATCGAGGGATCGGGCGCGATCCAGCAGATCTGGATCACGCCCGCGAATGTCAAGTGGCGCGATCTGATCCTGCGCATCTATTGGGAGGGCCAGGATCACCCTTCCGTCGAGGCCCCGCTCGGCGATTTCTTCGCCTGCGGCTGGGGCCAGTACGCGCAGGTGAGCTCGCTCGCCGTTTGCGTCAATTCCGGCCGGGCGTTCAATTGCTATTGGGAGATGCCGTTCCGCCGGCGCGCTCGGCTCACGCTGGAAAATCGCGATCCGGACGAACACGCGATCGTCTACTACCAAATCAATTACGCCTTGACCGACGTCCCCGAAGACGCCGCCTATTTCCACGCTCGCTTCCGTCGCGTCAATCCGCTTCCGTTCAAAGAGGATTACGTCATTCTCGACGGCGTCAAGGGCAAAGGCCAGTATGTCGGGACCTATATGGCCTGGGGCGTCAACAATAGCGGCTGGTGGGGCGAAGGCGAGATCAAGTTCTTCCTCGACGGCGACGACGAATTCCCGACGATCTGCGGCACCGGCACGGAGGATTATTTCTGCGGCGCCTACAATTTCGACGCCGGCACGGTCGATCCGACCTTTCCTCGCGCCTATATCGAATTCACCTCGCCCTATTCCGGCCTGCCGCAAGTGATCCGGCCCGACGGAACCTACCGCTCGCAGCAGCGCTTCGGGCTTTACTGCTGGCACATCGTCGACCCGATCCGCTTCGAGAGCGATCTGCGCGTGACGATTCAAGCGCTCGGCTGGCGCACGGAAAAGAAGGACCGCCGCTATCTGCCGCTGCAGGACGACATCGCCTCCGTCGCCTATTGGTACCAGACGCTGCCGACGGCGCCGTTTCCGCCGCTGCCGGACCGCGACTATCTCGAAATCATCTAGGCGCAAATCGATGCGCGATCTGCCGGCCGATTATCTGGAGCGCGCCTATGCCGGCGTGCTCGGCAAGCTGATCGGCGTCTATCTCGGCCGGCCCTTCGAGAACTGGACCCACCAGCGAATTCTGCGCGAATTGGGGCCGATCGAATATTACGTCCATGACAAGCTCGACTGCCCGCTGGTCGTCACGGACGACGACATTGCCGGGACGTTCACCTTCATTCGCGCGCTCGAGGACCACGGCGCCAAGCCCGATCTCGGCGCAGCCGAAATCGGCGAGACTTGGCTGAATTACATTGTCGAGCAGCGCTCGATCCTCTGGTGGGGCGGCAATGGCAATTCGACGGAGCATACCGCCTGGCTCAATCTGAAGCGCGGCCTCGCTGCGCCGGCGAGCGGCTCGATGGCGACGAATGGGCGCGCTGTCGCCGAGCAAATCGGCGCGCAGATTTTCATCGACGCTTGGGCCATGGTCGCGCCGGGCCAGCCGGCCCTCGCCGCGCGCCTCGCCGAGCAGGCGGCGCGGGTCAGCCATGACGGCGCAGCTGTCGACGCCGCCAAGCTCTGGGCGGCGATGGAGGCGGAGGCCTTCGTCTCCGGCGACATCGATCATCTGTTCGAGGTCGGCCTGGCGCAAATTCCGAGGGACGGCGCCATCGCCGCGCTCATCGCGGACATTCGCGCTTGGCGTCGGCAATATGCGGATTGGCGCGAGACCCGTCAGCGGATCGAGGCGCGCTACGGCTACGATAAGTATCCCGGCAATTGCCATGTCGTCCCGAACCATGCCGTCATGGCGATGGCCGCGCTCTACGCGCCCAATGATTTTTCGCAGGCGCAGACGATCGTCTGCACGTCAGGCTGGGACACGGATTGCAACGCCGGCAATATCGGCTGCCTGCTCGGGATCATGCACGGATTGCCAGGTCTCGACCGTGACCGCGATTGGCGCGGCCCGGTGGCGGATCGGATGCTCATTTCCTCGGCTGACGGCGGCGCCGCGATCAACGACGCGGCGCGCATGACCTATCGGCTCGTCAATCTCGGCCGCCGCCTCGCCGGCGTCGAGCCGGCGGCGCCGCCGAAGGGCGGCGCGCAGTTTCATTTCTCGCTGCCTGGAAGCGTCCAGGGGTTTCAAGTAGAGACCGGCGCGAACGGCGGTTCGGCCACATTGGAGAACGTCGCGTTCGAAGGCGGCCGCGCTCTGGCGATTCGCTACGCCGGGTTGGGAAAATCGCCGATCGCGGCGGCGACGCCGACCTTCACGCCGCCGGACGTGGTTCGGATGCGGACGTACGAGCTCATGGCGACGCCCGCGATTTATCCTGGGCAGGTCGCGAGCGCCCGACTGATCGCTGGTTCGGGCAATTCTTCGCCGGTCCGGGCATGGCTGAGGCTCAAGCGCTATGGCGCGAACGACGCGTTGTTCGATGTCGACGGGGAGCCGACGATTTTGGCGCCCGGCGCAGAGGTCGGGCTGCGCTGGCGAATTCCCGATCTCGACGGCCAGCCGATCCAGGCGATCGGCGTTGCGCTCGCCGCGCCCGGATCGGGCGCGCAGGGGGTGGTCATGCTCGATTTCCTGCGATGGGACGGGCCGCCCGACTTGCATTTGCGCCGCCCTCGCGAACCCGGCGACTTCTGGCGTCGCGCCTGGGTGAACAATGTCAGCCTTTTCTCGCGCAACTTCCCGCAGGCTTTCCGAATCTCGCAGGATCGCGGCGAGGGCATGATCATCCACGGCTCGCGGCAATGGACCGACTACCGGTTCGCCGCTGACCTGACCGCGCATCTGGCGCAATATGCCGGACTCGGCTTTCGCGTGCAGGGCTTGCGGCGCCGCTACGCCGCGCTGCTGACCCGGTCCGGAGCGCTGCGTATCGTCAAGACCTATGACGGAGCGACGAGAGTCCTCGCCGAAGCGCATTTCGCATGGGATTTCGAGACGCGTTACGAATTTGTCATCGAGGCGGTTGGACGGAATATTCGCTGCGTGCTCGGCGAGGCGATCCTGGAGGCGCGGGACGACGAGGAGAACGCGTTGCTCGACGGCGGCGTCGCTCTCATTATTTGCGAGGGCGCTTTATCGTCGAATGACATCCGCGTGACGCCCGTTTCTTCCTCCCTCGGAGGAACAGGTCCCGGCGCCGAGAGCGAGAGCGCGTCAAATTAGCCTCAACGTACCGCCGCCGCCTCTCTCCGCGCTCCGCTCTCTCTCCTCACGCAGCCCTCCGCTTGCCTTTTCTTACGGCTCTCCCGGGAAATGGCGCCGCTTTTGCAACTTCGCCCGTCGCTGCCTATAGGGGCCGGATGGCGGACGAGGATCTCCATATTCTTCTCATCGACGACAACGCCGTCAGGGCGACGGTGATCGAGGAGGGATTGCGCGAAGCCGGGCATCGGCGCGTGACCGTGATTCGCGACATGCGGGAATTGCTGCGGCAGATCGTCGAGGTCGATCCCGACGTCATTTTCATCGACCTCGAAAACCCGAATCGCGATGCGCTCGAGCAGATGTTCCAGGTCTCGCGCAGCGTTCGCCGGCCGGTCGCCATGTTCGTCGACCAATCCGACACCGCCTCGATCGAGGCGGCGATCGACGCCGGCGTCTCGGCTTATGTCGTCAATGGGCTGCGCAAGGAGCGCATCAAGCCCATCCTCGACATGGCGATCAGCCGGTTCAACGCTTTCAACCGCCTTCGCGACGAGTTGGATCGCGCCAAACAAGCGCTGGAGGACCGGAAAATCATCGACAAGGCCAAGGGCATTCTGATGAAGAGCCGCGACATCTCGGAAGAGGAGGCCTATGCGCTGTTGCGCAAGACCGCGATGAACGAGAGCCGCCGCGTCGCCGACGTCGCACGCAGCCTGATCACCGCCGCCAAGCTGCTCGGATAGGGAAAGATTGCGAGTGAGCGCCGAATTGCGCGAGAGCGAAACTGGGAAGGCGAGCGGGGTTCCGCTGACGCTCGGCTTCATCCCGCTGGTCGATTGCGCCCCGCTTGTCGTCGCCAAGGAGAAAGGCTTCGCCGCGGCGGAGGGCCTTGCGCTGTCGCTCGCGCGCGAGACCTCCTGGGCCAATATTCGCGACCGCGTCATGGTCGGCCATTTCGACGCCGCCCATATGCTCGGTCCCATGCCGATCGCCTCGACATTGGGGCTTGGCCATGTCGAGGCGCCGATGATCGCCCCGTTCTCCCTGAGCCTCGGCGGCAACGCGATCACGCTCTCGACCGCGCTTTTCGCCGCCATGCAGCAGGCAGGCGCGCAGCTCGACTCGCCGCCGGCGGCAATGGGTCAAGCTCTCGCCAAAGTCGTGGCGCGGCGCGCCGAGAGAGGCGACGCGCCGCTCGTCTTCGCCACGGTGCACCCGTTCTCCAGCCACAATTACGAATTGCGCTATTGGCTCGCCTCGGCCGGGATCGATCCGGACCGCGACGTCCGTCTCGTCGTGCTGCCGCCGTCCTTGATGGTCGACGCCGCGCTGGAGCGGCAAGTCGACGGGTTCTGCGTCGGCGAGCCTTGGAATTCGCTTGCCGCGCAGAAAGGGGCGGGCGTCATCGCAGTGACCAAATCGGCGCTCTGGCGGCAGGGGCCGGAAAAGGTCCTCGGCTTTCGCGCCGACTTCGCCGAGCGCAAGCCGGAACTACTTGCGGCTCTGCTGCGCGCGGCGTACCGCGCCGCGGAATGGGCCGGGCGCGCGGAGAACAACGCCGAACTCGCCGAGCTGCTCGCCTCGCCGGCCTATGTCGGCGCGCCGGCCGCCGTCATTGCCCGCGCGCTGAGCGGCCGCCTCAGAGAGGCCGGCGGCGACGCCAGGCCAATTCCGGATTTTCTCTCCTTCCACGACAATGCCGCAAATTTCCCCTGGCAGAGCCATTCGCTGTGGTTCTTTTCGCAAATGGTCCGCTGGGGACAGATCGCCTATTCGCCGGCATTGGCGGAGAAAGCCCGGCAGGTCTATCGCCCTGATCTCTATCGCGCGGCCCTGGCGGATATCGGGGTCGATCTGCCGCGCGCGAGCGCCAAAGTCGAAGGCGCGCTAACGGCGCGGACGCCTGTCGCGTCGCGCAAAGGGTCGATGATGCTGGGCCCAGATGGATTCTTCGACGGGCGGCTCTTCGATCCCGATAGAATGGAGGATTACCTCCGCTCCTTCGGCGTCGACCTTTAGGCGAATTATTCTTCGGTGCGCGCGAAACGAACCGATCGAGGGATCGGAGCCTCCTGGCTCGCCTCGTCGCTTCGCTCCTCGCGATGGGGCCAGAGGCTCGGCGGGCGCGCTATGGCCCGGCGCCGCGTTAAAGGACAGATCGACTAATTTTCGTGCTGCGGCGCACAATCTTTGGCCTTGCTGCTTCGCGGCAATCGAACTTATTTTCAAGCTCACGAGAAGAACGACCTTCTCGATGCCGCGAGGTCCGAGCCAACGAAGGTTCGGCGCGCAAATCAGCCCCATGATCGGGACGTGAAGTCCCTGCGTCCAATGACGGATGCGAACGGCGTCGCCGCCGATCGGTCTTGCTCGCCTCTTCGGGCGCGCAGACCGGAGCAGCGCGCCCGCCTAAACGCCATTCGCTACGGAGTCGCCAGAGATGAACAGCCGAGAGTTTCTCAAGTCCGGACATTGGCCGACGCTGTTCGCCGCCTTCCTCTATTTCGACATGAGTTTCATGGTCTGGATTCTGCTCGGCCCATTGGCCGTGCAGATCGCGGACGACCTTCATCTCGACGCTGCGCAGAAGGGCTTGATGGTCGCGCTGCCGGTTCTTGCCGGCGCGCTGCTGCGCGTCGTGAACGGCGTGCTGGTCGATCGCCTGCAGCCGAAACGGGCCGGGCTGATCGGCCAGGCGATCGTCATTCTCGGGCTGATCGGCTTCTGGGCGCTGGGTCTCGACAGTTTCAATGAGATCCTGGCTCTCGGGCTCGTGCTCGGCGTCGCCGGCGCATCCTTCGCCGCTGCGTTGCCGCTCGCCTCACGATGGTACCCTCCCAAATATCAAGGCGCGGCGCTCGGCATAGCGGGCGCGGGCAATTCCGGCACGGTTTTCGCCGCGCTCTTTGCGCCGGGCCTGGCCGCCGTCTTCGGCTGGCGGAACGTCATCGGCCTGGCGGCGATCCCGCTCCTTCTCGCGCTGGTCGTCTACATCGCCTTCGCCAAGGACGGCCCGGAGCGTCCGCCCGCCAGGTCTCTCGCCCAGTATTTCAACGTCCTGCGTCAACCCGACGCGTGGTGGCTCATGTTCTACTACGCGGTGACGTTCGGCGGCTTTTCCGGGCTCGCCTCGTCGCTCGGCATCTATTTCAATACGCAATACAAGCTCGACGCGGTGACGGCGGGCTATTGTACTGCAGCTTGCGTCTTCGCCGGCTCGCTCGTGCGGCCGATCGGCGGCGCGATATCCGACCGGTTCGGCGGCGCCCGCGTTCTCTCCATTCTCTATTGCATCGCCATCGCCGCTTTCATCGTCGTCAGTTTCGGCCTGCCGCAGCTTTGGCTTGGACTTGGCGTGCTGCTCGTCGGCATGCTCGCGCTCGGCATGGGCAATGGCGCGGTCTTTCAACTCGCGCCGCAGCGATTCCGCTCCGAGATGGGCGTCGTCACCGGACTGGTCGGCATGGCCGGCGGGCTCGGCGGCTTCTATCTCGCATCTAGCCTCGGCTTCTCCAAGCAGATCACCGGCGGTTATCAGGCCGGCTTTTTGATCTTCGCCACGCTGGCCGCGCTGGCGCTCGCAGCGCTGACCAGGGTCAAGCGCCGGTGGCGCGCGACCTGGATCACGCAAGCGGCCGCAGCCGCTCGGATATGAGCCGCCCTCTCGCGAAAGGAGCAGGAGCATGACGCCTGAGCAAGTCGATCTCGTCCAATCGTCCTTCGCCAAGGTCGCGCCCATCGCCGATGCAGCGGCTGGGCTCTTTTACAATCGGCTGTTCGAAATCGCGCCGCAGACGAGATCGCTGTTCCATAGCGACATGGCCGAGCAGGGGCGCAAGCTGATGACGACGCTCGGCGTGGTCGTCAACGGCCTCAAAAACCTCGACGCGATTCTCCCGGCGGCGAAGGCGCTGGCCGTCAAGCATGTCGGCTATGGCGTGACGGCGGCTCATTATCGGCCGGTCGGCGAAGCCTTGATCTGGACGTTGGAGCAAGGGCTCGGGCCTGATTTCACGGCGGAGGTGAAGGAGGCCTGGCTCGCGGCCTATGGCGCGCT